>NZ_JBFBEE010000005.1:63760-418338 GCF_040683555.1 Streptomyces sp. NPDC093510 | reverse complement strand
GAGGGCTGCCACGAGATGGTGAACGTGATCCGCTCACCCGGCGAGACCGTGAAGTCGGCGTAGGTCGTGAGGTCCTTGCCGTAGGTCTCGGCGGTGGTGTCCAGCCAGACCGAGTCAGGGCCCGCGACGGCCACCGTCCGCCCGTCGAACTTGTGTACCCACGGCACCACGCGGCCATAGCTGAACCGCATCCGCAGGGCCGAGTGCATCGGCACCCGGCCGCTGACGCCCTCGACGATCCGCACCAGCTGCGGCGAGTCGCTGCCGCGCGGCGGCATGAAATCGATCACGCGGACGGTGCCCTGCACGGTGTCCCACTCCGATTGGAGCACCAGGGAGTCGTCGCGGTAGGTGCGGCGGGCTGCGGTGGGCGGCTGTTCCTGGGCGGTGTCCGCGGGTCCGAGGCGCCAGAAGCCGTGCTCCTCGGTGCCCAGCAGGCCGGCGAAGACGGCGGGGGAGTCGAAGCGGGGCAGGCACAGCCAGTCCACCGATCCGTCCCGGCCGACCAGGGCGGCGGTCTGCATGTCTCCGATGAGCGCGTAGTCCTCGATGCGCTGACGGCTGTTCAAGGTGCGCGGCGTGGTCATGTGGTCCGGTCTCCGTGGGTGACGAGGGTGGCCTAGGAGCGGTTGAGGGGGCGTCCATGCAGGGCCGGCGGACGGTGGAGCTGCGAGGTGGCGGCGGGGTGGAAGGCTGGGTTAAGGGGTTGATGCGACTTCGGCCAGGTCGATGACCGAGACCGAGAGCAGCGTCCGGACAAGCCGGGAGGCCACGACCCAGCGCAGTTCGGGGTGCCCATAGGGAATGGGGGTGCTGACGCCCTCATATGCTTGGAAGGCGCCGTCAGCGGCCTCGAAGTAGGGAGTGCCGATGACGCCGTACATGCGCGCCCGTTGCGCCAGCACGAAGACGTACCCGTGCTCGGCAAGTTCGGGGCTGCGGCGCGCGGCCGCGTGTGCGTGCTGTCTGCAGACGGGCGGCTGATCCGTGTGGATGGCGGCGCTGGACGCGTCAGCTGCAACGTGCTGTTTGCTGACCGGGAACACAAGGCCTTCGTCGGTGCGGGCGGCTTCCCGGCACTCCTGGCACCTGAGGTTGCGCATGGCGTCGCGCTGGCGCAGGGGATGGATCATCGAGCCCTGTGGTGCACCGACCGGCCAGCCGTCGGGCCCGAGTGACTGGGAGACGCGCGTCCACAGGACGTTGTGCGTATCGCGGTCTTCGGGCTGCTCGTCCCAGTAGCCAAGGCGTGGGGTGCCGGTGAGGTGGAAGGCCGTGCGCAGTGGCAGAGGGGAGGCTGCTTCCTCGCCCTCTCGCAGGGAGACGTAGGGGGCCGCGCGTTCGAGGACCGTGGTCATGCAGCCGCCCCCCTCATCCCAGCGGGGTGGGAAGGGGCCATGAGGTTGCCGTCGGCGCCCTGCTCCAGGGAGCTCGCGGCACAAAATGCGGCTTCTCGGGCGGCGGATTCAGCGGTCGGGCACGGCGGGTCGGGCGGACACATCACAGCGGCCTATCTCGCGTAACGGGTTGGGCAGGGAAGGTGCGTCGGGCCGGGCATGGCCGAAGAGGGTGTGGCCGGCCACCGCTCACGGCAGGTAGTGGCGGTGGCCGGGGCAGCTCCCGCACTGGTCAGGGAGCGCCACTTCCTCCCGCGGTTGCCTCGGATGCGTCCGTGCGGGGGGCACGGCGTCCGTGAGGCCGGAGGAAGCCCAGTCTGAGGAGACTTACGTCCCTCGAGGCGGGCTCAGGCTGTGGGCCGCCTCGAGTTCGACCGCACGCTGAAGGAGGGTCTGGCTCAGGCGAGCCAGGTTCTGTGCCCGCTCCGCCGCGCGACGGCGCTCCTGAGGCACCGGCTGCGGGAGCCGCCGCTGTGCCTCGCCGAGCGCCGTCTGCACGCGGCGGTACAGATCAGAGTCCGGTGGCAACCGCTCAACAGCGGCCGTCAGGGCGTCGCTGAGCAGCGAAGCGTGCTCGTGGATTCCCGCGATGACAGTCAGGGCGCCTTGCAGTTCGGGCATGTCGTCCGCACCGCCGAGGTCCCAGGCGAGAGCCTGCTCGACGAGCTGGACAAGGCGCGCCGTCTCCACGCCCAGACAGTTCTGCGTCCGGTTGTGATCAGGCATGGCACACCGTCCGTGGGCTGGTCGCCGCTGGGCGCGGGGCGGCTTGGCGCAGATGCGTGCGGGCCAGGCTGAGGAGGTCGTACAGGCTGTGCGGGTCCGTGGTGGCATGGACCGGCCCAGCCGGCTGGAGCCACAACCGCAGGCCCAGGCAGGGGGATTCGGGTCCCTGGGTGGAGCACTGCAGCGACTGCCCGCAGCCGCAGGCGGAGTGCGGCGCATTCCACCAGGACGCCGTACCCGATACGACCGGCACGAGCAGCCGTTGATGGGGGGTGCAACACAGCACCGGTCCGACCGGCTTCCCGCCGTCGAGCATCGCGTCGATGCCGACCATGCCAAGACCCCAGCTGACGCGGACGATGTCCGTCTGGCGCGGGACCAGATCGGGCAGCGACGTTTCGCTGCCGATGAGGCGCCAGTAGTGGCGGCTGCTCAGAAGGGGCTTCATCAGCTCTCCGATGAGGACAGTGGATCGATGAGTGGGCGCGAGCGACGTCGTGCGATGCGTTGCAGGGTGGTCCGGGGACGTGGTGGGGGTGGCCGCCGCCCATTTCCCTGACTGGGCGGCGGCCCGACGGCCGCGGGACGCCTCGCCCGACCCACGAGGCGTTCCAGCGGCGCTGGCCCCTCCGGCCTGTCACCGCCAGGACGACGCGTCGCACGGCACGTTGTCAGCGGATATCGGAGGGGACTGGGCCGGCCGTCTGCTCCCCCACAGGGCCACGGCCGGGGCGCCAGTCAGGCGCCACCTCCCCTCGGGAGCGGCCGCAGAGCCTGCCCGCGCACAGGCGCGGGCGGCTCGACGGCGCCAGAGGAGGCCCCAGGCAAGGGGGTCATTCCCGCACGGGCGGACTATGACCTGAGGTGCGGTTCACGCACCGGGCGGTGAACCGGTCCTCGTCGAGGGCAGCCAGATGCTGCATGGGCTGTGGCCCCAAAGGCCTCGCGCGCCTGATCTGCCGGAGAACGACCGCCACCAGCTCGATGCCGAGCGCAGGCACTCGGTGGCCCAGAGACCACTCAGAGCCTTTCGGGCTCGTTCTCCCGGCCGACGTCGAACGACGCTGCCAGGGAACCGAGTACGGCACCAGGCCCGCCTCACTCTCCGTCGGGCCACAAGCGGGTGAGACCGCGCCCGGCAGGACAGGCGGCCCAGGCGGCGTCCATAGGCAGGCAGGTGTCCTCGGCATCTCAGGCAGGAGTTCATCCACGATCACCTGGACGCTCAGCGCAAGCCGACGGAGGTACACCCGCGAAGGCATGAAGCCCCTCGGCAGGTCGGTCGCGGCCAGGTGCCGGGCCTCAGCGAGAGCCCCGGCCAGGAGCCCGACAGGACGGTCGACAGCCAGGCCGAGCTGCGTGAGGTGACCACGCAGCCTGAGCACGAGATCCAGGACATCCTCATCACTCTCGGGGACAGGAGCGTCCTCACTGAGGACCAGGGAGACGGTCTCTCGGGTGGCCACGACGCGTGAACGCCCCGCACCATGAAACGGCGTCACCGCGCCCTCCGGAAAGGAACCGCCCGCTCCGGCGACGAAGCTCATGACCCTCCCTCCCCGGGCGCCGAAGAGCTGCTGCGAAGGGCAGACTGCACCGGCTCCGGCCGGTGCAGGCGCACGGCACGCGTCAGGTGAGGAGTGAGGTCCGCAGCGTCGGTAAGCGCTAATTCCGGGCTGGGCAGGCTCTCCCACCGCACATCATGGGTGGGAGGCAGGGCGACCCAGCGCTCAACAACTCTGATCCTGCTGTCCAGGCGTGCCAGGTGCTGGCCGGTGCGCATGGCCACCAGGATCGTGGCGGCCATGCCGGGCACGGTCAGGCAGGGCACCCCGAGGCCAGCACCCTCCGCCTCGAGGAGCACGGACAAGCCGAGCTCGTAGGGCATCGTCACCGCGTCGAAGCCCTCACACAGGGCGATGAGCCCAGCCCCCGGACGCTGGTTGAACACTTCCGGAATCTTCATCGCCTCAACGGGCTGCAGAAGGCTCTCGTCGACCGGGTGCGCGCCCGGCGCCCGGCATCCGCGCCGCTTGCAAGTGCATCCGGCATGCCTGCGGAAGCGGTACCCGGGCAGCACCTTCCAGCCGAACAACTCGGTGTAGGCGAGCGCGCAGTCGGCCGTGTTGCGACCGTGCAACGCGTACATGTGGTCACCCCCACCATCGGCGTACCGTCCGACGGGCGCGACCTCGGGCAGTGCCCCCCAGAACTTCTGGGACCTACCAACCGGCAGAAGCGCCGAAGAGGGCCTGGCAGTTTGTGCGAGCCGCCTAGCTTCCGTCATTGCCACAGAGGGGCGTACCACGTCATGACCTCTCGGCTGTGTGAAAAAGGGCCCACGTGGTTGTGCCGTCGCCCGTGATGCCCCAGACATCGCAGAAGGCATCGACGAGGTACAAGCCTCGGCCGTGCACGTCATCGACAGCCGCCGGAACCGGGGCCACTCCAGGGGTAGTGGTGCTCTCGTCGGTGACGTCGATGCGCAGACCCCGGTGCGCCTGCCGCATCGTCACGTGAACGGGCCCTTCGCCGTGCACGATGGCGTTCGTCACCAGCTCGGAAAGGACGAGCAGCACGTTCCCCACCAGTCGGGCCGGCAGATCCCACTCCTGCATCTGATCAGCGGCGTCGTGCCGTATATCAGCGACACGAGCGGGTTCCGGAGCGATGGTGCGCTCAAAGGGGTCCGACGGTTGAAGCATCGGCTTCGTACCTGCAGCAGCAACGGCTGCGACGGGGCTCATCGGGTGCCTCCCAGGGGCGGTTTGGGGGAGTGTGGTAGCGCTGGCGCGCATGACGGATCTCGCACCAATGGACAGGCGTCGGCTCTGCAGACCGGACCAGCGCCGCCTTCAAGGATTCCGTGTCCTACGTGGCGCGGATGCGCCATGGGGGTGCCATTTCGCTGCCTTTTTGAGACGGGTGACAGGCGGCTTGCTTTGGCGCCGTACGTGTCAGCGAGGTGGCACCGGGGCTGCCTCCCGGCCTCTGCCCAGATCTACAGAGACGCCACCATGCGCAGGCGCGTGGCCCGCGCATGGTGGTCTCCGACGCAGCTGTTGCTGCGCTGCCCTCAGGTGGTGCACGTTCATCGGTGCATCTCCTCGCCTGCCGCCGGATGAGCAGCTCTGCTGTCCAGGCTGGGACCTGTGGATGAGGTCCTTGATCCTCCTCGGCCTGTTGGGACTGGAGGAGTGCGCCCTGGGCGTGCCAAGAGTGTGACGGACTCGGGGATTCGCAGATATCGCTGTAGCGATATCGCTGTTGCGATATCAATGTCCGCATAGCCTGTTACCAACAGTATTCAGAGGAACTCAGTACGGCGGTGCTGCCATGAAGACGCCTGTCCGCGCGTGCACGAAGTGCGGATCCCGGCTGAGTCAGTACAACCCTGACCCGACCTGTGGAGTCTGCTCGCGCATCCCCTCCGACCTCAGGGTCCCGGATCGTGCCTGGCGCGATGAGTGCGTCCAACAGGCCCTCGCGGACTGGGATTTCGGCGAGCTGCTGCGCCTGCTGCGTCGTCGCTCGGGTCTTACACAGGTAAACGTGAGAGCGCTGACGGGGCTCACGCAGTCGCACATCTCGGACCTTGAGAACGGGCGAAAGCAGATCAGCGGACGTGACGCGATCATCGATCTGCTGAACGGCCTGGGGCTGCCTGCGGACCTTCGAATTCTGCTCTTGACGCCGTTCAACGAACGTGCCCAGAGTCTCACTTCGAGCACCCTCGACCCTGCGATGCCGTGGACCGCGACTCGTATGGTGGCGTCACTTGAAGTGGCAGTCGGAGGCCCCATGAAACGTCGAAGCGTACTGACCGCCGTAAGCGGCGCGGCTATCAGCCAGTACATCCTGCAATCGGCCATCGCCCCAACAGAGGCGCTGGCTACAGAACTACATGATGGGACTCCGCTCACTTCGCCGCTGCTCGCCTCCCTGCAGGCCACGACGGATGAACTGCGTCAGCTTGACGCGAGCAGCGGCAGCGGCAAGCTCGCCCACACTGCGAAGCAGCACCTGCGGGTGCTGCTGGGACTGCTCAAGACCGGTTCCTATAACGAGAGACTGGGGCGCCGTCTCGCTGCGGTGACCGCCGACACGGCCATCCAGACCGGCTGGTACACATTCGATGGTGGACAACACGCTGCGGCCTCTGGGTTCTTCCTCGGGGCCCTACGTGCAGCGCACGCCTCTGGGGACTCCAGGCTTCGTGCCGGCGCACTCTCCTTCATCGCCATCCACGGCTATTCGGTCGGAGATCCCCGGGATGCAGTCACTGCCGCAAGGACAGGCCGCCAAAGCATCCGCGACCAGGATGCACCGGCGCTCCACGCCATGCTCCTCACGAGGCAGGCAAGGGGTCATGCACGGCTTCGCGAAGAACGGCACGCGCTGACGGCCCTCGAAGAAGCTGAGGAACTGTGCGCTCGCGGCAGCGGTGAAGACGACCCTCACTGGCTGTACTGGGTGAACCGCGGCGAGATCCTTGGCCAGCGCGCCAGTTGCTACCTGGAGCTCGGCCGACCGGCGGAGGCGGCGCTGGCCTTCGCTGCCGCCCGGGGCGTTCTGAGTCGGGAGGAAGTCCGCACGCGAGCGCAGTTCCTGTCCCGCGCAGCGACCGCACAGATGCGCGCAGGGGACGCGGATGCGGGCTGCCTCACCGGACAAGAGGTGCTTTCGCTGGTGGACGGCATCCGCTCCGCCCGCCTCGATGACCATCTGCAGGCGATGCTGCTGGAGGCCCAGCAGCATCGCAACGCAGGCCCCGTCAAGCCCCTCCTCGAACAAGGCGAGGCAGTCCTGAGGCAAAGGGCCCTGTCATGATCTTGGTGCTCTGGGACATTGACCGAACGTTGCTGTACGTCGGGGACATCGATCGCTTGGTGTACCGCGAGGTGTTCCGCGAAGTGATCGGACGCGACGCCGAACGGCTGCCGGCACGAGGAACCGGAGTGACGATGCCGATGGCTGTCCGGGAACTCCTCGCCGCCAACGACGTCCCCGACGCAGAGGCTGACCAGCTCGCTCGGCAAATCGTCGACCGTCTGCCTGGCTGTCTGAAACGGCACGGCGAAGGAATGCGCCGCAGCGGCCAGCTCATGCCTGGAGCGGTGGCCGCTCTGGCCGCTGTGCATCAGGCGGAAGCCCTCGTGCCGACGGTCCTCACCGGAAACCTCAAGGCCAGCGCCGAGATCAAACTTTCTGCCTTCTCCCTGCTTCAGTACGTGGACAAGGCCGTCGGCGGCTTCGCTTCGGACAACTCCCACCGACCTGCACTGGTGGCAGTTGCCCAGCGGCGAAGCACACGCGCGTACGGCCATCGGTTCGGTCCTGGAAATACCGTGATCATCGGCGACTCGCTGCAAGACGTCCGCACCGGCCGAGAAGGCGGCGCCAAGGTCATCGGTGTCGCCTCGGGAACAACCTCCGCTCAGCAGCTTGCCGAGGCAGGAGCTGATCATGTGATGCCTGACCTCGCGGACGTGGAACGCCTCCTGGAGACGCTCCACGACCTCGGGAAGGACAGATCCTCGTAGGGGCGTACAACGCCGAACCCCTGCTCAGACATCACGTTGCCCCTCACGCCTCCGGCTGCACCAGCGGAGGTGCCCCCTGGACGGCAGCTCGGACCGTCTGGAGCCTCGCTCTCCAGGCAGGGCTGACTTGGCAACGGCAGTGAAATGGCACCTCTATGGCGCACCTGCGCCACGCCGGATGAACCAAGGTGGAGCTCAGCCCTGGTGAGCACCCACCATCCAGCCGGTACGGGCCGGAGGGTCGTAGCGGTGTACACCTGGAACGACGGGGAGAGCACCGGATCATGACCTCATCCACTGAATGCCCGAGATTTCTCGCACCGGGACTCACGGCACAGCCGCTGGCCGTCGGCTGCCGGGCCATCGGAGGACTCTCCGTACAAGACGGAATGCCGGTGAGGTGCAGCACCAGCTCAGATGATGCTGCTCTCGAGGGGTTACGCACCGCGGTGGCTACAGGAGCGAACCTGTTCGACACCGCTGACTCTTTCGGTCTTGGGCATTCCGAGCGACTGCTGGGTCGCCTCGTCGCGGAGGTCGGGCGCAGTTCGATCCTCTTGTCCAGCAGGGCCGGCCAGGTGCGTGGCACTGCCCCGCACCCCTACGCCGGTCCGGCGCTGCGGCACCGGCTCGAGCAGTCCCTGGACAACCTCGGCACCGAGTGCGTCGACCTGTACTCACTGCACACCCTGGACTTCGGACGGGAGGACCGCTACCTGCATGTCGCGATCGAGCAGCTGCGAGCCTTCCGTGATGTCGGCTGCGTGCGTGCGATCGGCATGCCCGGACCACCCGCCCCAGAGGGGGCGGCCGCTTTGGGCAACGCGGCAGTCCCTGACAGGCAAGCCCGATTCCGCAAGATCTTCGGCCTGTTGCGCCCCGACGTGCTGTGGACGAGCTGTAGCCCGTTGGCGGAGCCGCCGCATGTTGCGGGGGAGCCGCTCGCCGCGTTCGCGGCCCGGCACGGTGTCGCGCTGCTGCTGACGGAGCCGCTGGCTCAGGGGCTGATCACGGGAAAGTACACGCCAAAGTGCCGTCCGCGTTTCGCACCCGGTGACCAGCGTCGAAGCAGCCCGCTCTTTGGCACGTCAGCTCTGCGCGTCATCGACGAGGAACTCATGGCACTGCGCGCACAGTTCGGGCCGGGACCTGAGGACATGGCCAGAGTCGCCCTGCGCTTCGCCCTGCAGCAGGGCGACCACACCGTGGTCGCAGCAGGATTTTCATCGCCATGTCAGGTCGCGGTGAACCTCTCCCTGGGCCCCGCCCTGACCGCGCAGGAGATGGCGTGCGTGGCCGGGACCTACGGCAGAATCCGCCGTCGGCTGTATGAAGTGATCTACGGCCAGGGACGCCGACGGCTCCCCTCAGGCGACGCCTTGCAGGGGCACGGAGTGAAGGACATCCCACCGGTAGGTTCTGGCCGCGCGCCGTAGCTCTACCAGCTCCACGCTCTCCACCCGCAAGGAGATGGGCTGGCGGTTCCGCAGAGCCGCCACCGACCGGATCAAGGGGGCGGCCGGCCGTTCCTTCGGGCAGTAGAGGATGCCGAGATGGGGGCGGAAGAGGCTCGTGGGCCGCCCTTGTGAGGGGATCGCCGCGATGTGGGCGGCCATGTTGAGGGCGGCGTGAAGTTCGACGAGCGAAGACCACGGCGTCACACTGAAGCGGACAGCTCCAGGGGAGCCGGCCATGGGGTGCGCTTGGATGGCGAAGGGTGCGCCGACCAGGCGGGCGGCCTGCCGGGCCAGCTCGTCCACTCCTCGGGAAGCGATGTCGTGCGGGGGGCCGATTCTGTTCATGGTGACGTGCAGGCCGTCCTCGGGGACGGGGTCCAGCCGGTGCGACGCCAGGTGCTCCTGGCAAAAGCGGGCTTCTTCGATGAGGCTGGTCGCGGTGGGAAACGTGAGCATCCAGTACAGGGTGCGGTCTTGTTCGCCCCATCCGGGCCTGGCCCAGTGGTCAGTCATCCGCTCGATGCCGCGAAATGCATCCCAGTCCGCGGCCAGGACGGAGCCGATGTCGTTCATGTCCAGCGGCGGGGCGGGCGGGAAGGCACGGCTGTCCGGGACCAGCGGGGCGGTCACGCATCTCTCCTTGCTTAGGGCGCGTTGGCGCTCACCAGCTCTGGGGGCGGGATGCGCTCCAGAGCGACGAGTTCCTCCGCATACTCGCGGACCGGACGCTCTCTGCGCCATCGGCTGGCGCGGTCAAGCAGTTCGCCCGCCCGCTGACGCACCGACTCGATCGGCCTGGCGTTGCCGGCCCGCACGGCTGCCTGTCCCAGGAAGATGGCGTGCTCCACGTCTGGATGCGGTTGTTGCAGCAGGGCCGTTGCGACGTCGAGGCCCACGAGTGCCTTGGTCCACTGCGAATCCGAGCCGGCGACCAACCCCTCGATCTCTCCGGCGTACTGCAGCACCCGCTTGACGTCACCGGCTGACAGATGTGCCGTGATGGCGTTCGCGAGGGTGCGCGCGTAGCTGTAGGGCGCAAACGAGATGCAAGAGGTGATTCCCTGGGGCAGCTGCAGCTGCCGCTCGCTCAGGCTCAGGGCCCGGGCGACAGCGTGGCCGGCGCCCTTACTGTCACCGAGACGCGCCAGCGCCCGCGCCTGTCCGTTGGCCAGCAGACGGATCGCGTGCGCGCTCCGTGGGCCAAGGGCAACGCCGGCCTCAGCGGCTTGGTGGGAGAGCTGGTAGTCGCCCATGTAGTAGAAGTTCAGCGCCCGCGTTCCCTGGATCCACATGCGCAACGGCGTCTCCCCAGCCGCGATGGCGAGGGAGTCGGCCTCCGTGCAGTACCGCTCCGCGAGCTGGTGCTGGCCCGCGTTGACGGCCATGTAGGCGAGGAGTCCTGACGTCTTGGACGCTACGACCAAGTGGTCGGTCTGGGGGCGGGGTGAAGCTGCCATCATCGTGTGGAGGACTTTGCGCAGCAGGAGTGTCTCGCCGGCCAGTTGTTGCGGCCCCTGTGACTCGTACCGGTCCACGATGCTGTCGATAGTCTCCGAAGCCACACGCTGCATACCGTGGCTGACACCATCGCCCAGAGCTGCGCCAGGGTGCGCCAAACCGCGAGGGGCACCGGCATCTGCTGTGTGCTGGTCTGCGCCGGTTGGGGGGCGGCCCATGAGCTTGGCCACAGGAAGACCGAAGATGTATTCCAGGATGCGTGCCGCATCTGGACGAGGTGGTCCGGCAATGTCCCCACTCATCCAATGAACGAACGTACGCCGTGGCACATCAATACGAGCAAGCCGAGGGTCGCCATCCAACCGCGCGAGTTCTTCGCGCGAGCGCTTCCACACGCTGGCGAACGCGGGGTAGCTCCAGTTGCGCTGACGAACCAGGACGCTGAAGTAAGTGCCCTCCTTCGGCGCCGCCATCAGATGCTCCACCGGCAGGCCGAAGAGATGCTCCAGCACGCGAGCGGCCGAGCGGCGCGGCCCGGCGGCGACCTCGCCGTTCATCCACCGTTGGAAGGTGCGCTTGGAGAGCGGAAGATGGGCAAGCCGCGGTTCCCGGTCCTGACGCGCCAGGTCCTCGCAGGCGTTCCTCCACTGGAGGGCGAAAGCCGTCCAAGTCCAGTTCCGCCTTTGCACTTCTAACCGGAAGTTCGTCGTTCTGGGTTGCTGCGTCATCGCCACGTCGGCCTTCTCAACGGTGTGCTCGTTCGGTCCGGGCTGCCGCGCAAGCAGGAAGAGCTCCACACGATCAGCTCAGGACACAAGGGAACAGGGACGGTAGGCAGGTCAGGCCGCCGCCGTCGGGTAGCCGCGCTCTGCTTGTGAGCACCGAGCCGGCCTCCGGAACAGCCAGCACTGAGTGATCGCGGGACTATCCCTCAGGCGGACCACCACAGCTCAGGGACTACGTTCGATCAGCACTAGGCCAGCCGCCCTGGTCTCCGCCCATGAACCGGCACGCTGGGGGAGCGTGGCACGAGCCGCAATCAGCAGGGCACTGCTCGGGTGCCTGCTGGCCCCGGTGGGTGCCGACCGCCCGCGGAGCCTGCGGGCTGAGGCAATGAAACGTGGCGCGTCGGTGGAGCATCTGGAACCTTCCTGGGGGTGAAGGCAGAGCATGCCGCTTGTGCACTGTGAGCTGGCCCACAGCCCAACTATGCTGCTCACACAGACAAGTTGGCAAGTGGCACTCTGTTACTAACAGACTGTGCACGCGACGGAGGCCGTGGCAGACTGCACCACCGTCATCGGTCCGAAGCGGAAAGGGCGGCACATGACCGAAGCGAAGTCGTCCCCGACCGTCCTGCAGATCGTCCTTGGCCGACGACTGGCCGCACTGCGGGACGCTGCGGGCCTCACCGCGGCCCAGGCCGCCCGTGAACTGCACGTCACCCTGCCCACGGTCACGAGGATGGAAAAGGCCGAGACTTCACTGAAGTACGCCTACGTCAAGACGCTTCTGGAGATCTATGGCGTCGGCCCGGCAGAGACCGAAGAGTTCCTGTCCCTGCTGGGGGAGGCGGCGACCCCAGGCTGGTGGCAGAGTTTTCGTGACGTGTTACCGAACTGGTTCGGGGTGCACGTCTCGCTGGA
This sequence comes from Streptomyces sp. NPDC093510, assembly GCF_040683555.1. Classification (NCBI taxonomy): domain Bacteria; kingdom Bacillati; phylum Actinomycetota; class Actinomycetes; order Kitasatosporales; family Streptomycetaceae; genus Streptomyces; species Streptomyces sp. NPDC093510. The sequence goes on along the minus strand of NZ_JBFBEE010000005.1, from coordinate 406,111 downwards.
GAACGCCGCCACCCACATCCGCACCTACGAGCCGGCCGTCGCCCCCGGCCTGCTGCAAACGCCCGACTACGCCCGCGCCGTACTGGAACGCGGCCTGCCTCACGTACCCGCCGACGTCCTCGAACGCCGCGTGCACCTGCGCACCACACGCCAAGAACTCCTCACTCGCGAAGACCCCTCCCCTCCCCAACTGTGGGCGGTCATCGACGAGACGGTCCTCCGCCGCCCAGCGGGCAGCCCGGACGTGATGCGCGGCCAGATCGACCGCCTCATCGAAATGGCCGAACTGCCCAACGTCACGTTGCAGGTATGCCCCTTTGCTGCGGGACTGCACCCCGGCGCCTTCGGGCCTTTCACCATCTTCCGCTTCGAACAGCCAGAGCTTCCCGACATCGTCTGCACCGACAGCCTGAGCCGCGCCTCCTACGGCGAGGAAAAGGATGAAGTCGCTCTGTTCCGTGAAGCCCTGGCTGAAACAAGCGTGTACGCCCTGACAAAAGAAGAGACCAAGGAATTCCTTGGTGACATCCGCAAGGAGATGTACGCATGAGCCACGTCCAGCACGCCGCCTCCGACCTCGGAACTGGGGAGTGGGTGAAGCCCTGGAGCGGCAGCAACGCCGGCAACTGCGTCGAGGCGAAGAAGCTCAAGGACGGACGAGTAGCCCTGCGGCAGTCGACCGCCCCTGACGGGCCAGCGCTCATCTACACCTCTAACGAAATCCGCGCTTTCATCTCGGGCGCCAAGTCCGGTGCTGCGGACTTCCTCCTCACATAACCCTGTGCCTGGCCGACCGCACACGACGACAACGCACAGAGGAGTACAAACGATCGATGAACTTAAAGCCGATTGACACCAGTCGCCCCCACTCGGCCCGCATGTACGACTACTACCTGGGTGGCAAGGACAGCTATCCCATCGACGAGCAGGCCGCTAAGCATGTCATCTCCCTCGTCCCGGAAATCAGAACCGTCGCACGGGCCAACCGGAGCTTCATGCACCGAGCCTCACGGCTCCTGGCCACCCGCGGCATCCACCAGTTCCTGGACATCGGCACGGGCATCCCGACCGAGCCCAACCTGCACCAGGTCGTACAAAGCGTGAACCGTAGTGCTCGGATCGTCTACGTCGACCACGACCCCATCGTCCTGCGGCATGCCGAGGCCCTTTTGCGTAGCACGCCCGAAGGCCAGACTCGATACGTCGAAGCAGACGTCCTGGAGCCAGAGGCGATCATCGACGCTGCCCGAGAGACCCTCGACCTTGAAAAACCGGTAGCGCTGTCGCTGGTAGCCCTCTTGCACTTCGTCCCGGACGACAAGAAGCCCTACGAAATCGTGCGCAAACTGCTAGGGGCGCTCGCCCCCGGAAGCTACCTCACGCTCTCCCACGTCACAGGTGACTTCAACCCCCAAGGCTGGGCGAAGGCAGTGGACATCTACCGGCAAAGCGGAGTGCCAGCACAAGTGCGCTCGCGGGATGAGTTCACCGACTTCTTCGAAGGACTGATCCTCACCGAGCCGGGCGTCGAGACCGTCACACGATGGCGGCCAGAGACCGACCGTGGGCCCGATGACGACGAGATAGCCCTCTATGTCGGAGTCGCACGGAAGTCGTAGGCGCCCGCCCGGCCCGGGCGCCGCGGACGCGCCGAGCCGGTCATGAGAGGGACGCGCCGTTCGACGAATGCGATATCGCCGCTCCACCCTGGCTCGATGGGTACATTTGTGGGCGCCGACCGCCGCGTACATCGAGTGCAGTGCGGCTGTCCCCCGTGCACGTGGTGACGACGCGCCGGACCCCGAGGAAGAACGCCAGGGAGTCCTTCAGCTCGCCGAGGCTCCGGAGCCTTCGGGGATGGACACCGCGGACACCAGCTGGCCGATGACCGCCCATGGAGGCCAGGAGAAGTGCGGGCCGGGGGCCTCGGCGACGGATGACTCCGCAAGATGCTGCCTTCGAAGGAGAAGTAGCCGAAGACGTCTCGTGATGTTCACCAGGTCCCTACAGTCGCGCGGGTGAGTTACGTGAGCCTGCTGCGGCAGCGTCCGGTTCTGGTTCTGTGGCTCGCCGAGACGCTGTCCGTCTTCGGTGACCGCTTCTTCACTCTCGCGCTGGCGTGGACGGCGTGGCAGAGATCCGGTGCGGTGGCCATGGGCCTGGTCGTGGTGGTCGAGTCGGTTCCGCACCTGCTGATCGGGGCCTTCGGCCGGAAGCTGATCGCGCGCTTCGCCGCCTTCCGGGCCCTCGCTGCGGTGGAGGCCGTGCAGGTGGTCATCGTGGGTGCGATGCCGTGGCTGTGGCATTCGCTCGGCCTGACGGGCGTGCTGGTCGTCATCATCCTTGTCGGGACGTGTGACGCGCTGACCGGGCCGAGCCTGTCGACGCTGGTGCCGGGGATGGTGGCCAAGGATCAGGTACGGCAGGTGACCGGGCTGATGGATATCTCCAACCGGCTCACCTGGTTCCTGGGCCCCGGATCGGCCGCGGTGCTGCTGGCGTTCATGCCCGCCGAGAAGCTGTTCCTGCTGGATGCCTCGACCTTCGCGGTCTCCGCAGTGGCGTTCGCCTGGCTCGGCCGCCACATGGCGCCCCAGCCCGAGAAGGCAGCGCAGACTCCGGGCGGCGACGCGGACCCGGGCATCGAAAGGGAGGCGCCCCGGGCCTTTGCAGTACTGCGAGCGAATCCGCGGATCGGATGCGCGCTCGCGCTCAGTGGCGTGGGGGAGTTCTTCTCCACCGTGCTCACCATTGGCATCCCGATCTGGCTGACCAGCCAGGTGCATGCCGGCGCCGGGGCGTATGCGGTGGTGCTGTCCGCGATGGGCATCGGCGCGGTGGTCGGCAACCTGTTGACCGGGAATGTATCCCTGCCGGGCCGGTTCCCGGGCGGATACTGCCTGGCGTGGACGGCGCGGGGACTTCTGCTGGCCGCGTTCGCCTTCAGCAGCAGCCTCTACGAGGTGGCGGTCATCGCCGCGACCGCCAGCGCGCTGGTGCCGCTGACCTCGATCAGCCTGAATGCGGAGATCGGGTTGCTTCCGGGGCCGGAGCGGCTGCGGTTGTTCACCGCCGATTCCGTCAAGCTGCACGTGGCCAGCATGAGCAGCATGCTGCTGCTTCCCGTGCTGCTGGAGCGCGCGCCGCGGGCGTCCTTCGCGGCGGGTGGCGCGCTGACCGCCGCCGCAGGGCTGGTCGCGTGGGTCGCGGCCCGGGCCCTGGCCCGGCGGCCGACGGCGGTGGAGCAGGCCGACGGTGGAGTGGAACTCGCCCGGAGGTGACAGGCTCAGTCCCCGCTGCGGCGTGCCCGCAGGACCAGCGTGCGGTACGGGCTGGCCTCGGGGCCCTGGACGGCCAGCACCTCGGAGTCCGTGAAGCCGTGCTCGTCTAGCAGGTGCCGCCACGCGTCGGCGTCGTAGGAGTAGTGGACGACGGGCAGCCGGACGCCGCTGTCCAGGGTGAGGTTGTCCACCCGGCGGCCGGAAAGTTCGCCGGTGCGGGGGCCGTTGACCGAGAACGCGAGGAGACCGCCGGGCCGGAGCCGGTTGTGGATCACGGGCAGCAACTGGGCGGGGTCGGCGTACCAGAGGGCTCCGTAGATGGAGAAGCACACGTCAAGGCGGGGCAGCTCGGCCAGCTCCTGGGCGGCGTCGCCGACGCGCCAGACGAGGGCGGGCAGGTGGTCGAAGCGGGCGCGGGCCTGGGCGATGCGCTGTTCAGCGACGTCGACACCGACGGCGAGCAGCGCCCCGTGGGCGGCGGCGTAGGCGATGTGCTCGCCGGTGCCGCAGCCCAGTTCCGCGACCCGCAGACCGGCGAGGTCGCCGAGGAACTCTGATCCGGGTCCCCGTCCGGGCCAGCAGGTCCACTCGAACCTCTCGGGCACCGTGCCTACGTCCTGACCAGGGGCCTGGGCGGCGATGTGGTTCCAGGCGCGGGCGTTGACGCTCGCATCGACCATCGGCCCGACCTGCGGAATGGCGTGCTGCACGCTGTTCCTCCCTACCGGCGGCGTGCGGGAGCCGGACTGCTGCCCGGCTCCCGCACGGTGGGCGATCGTCACCGGCGGCCCATGGCCGCGACCCGGTCCATCCAGTCGTGGCGGACGGAGTCGAGCTCTGCACGGAAGGCCGCCAGGTCGGTGCCATAGGCCAGCACGCAGCCGCCGGCCATGTCGGCGGACGCCTGGCAGCCGTGGACGAGCCGTCCGCCGAGCGCGGCGTGCGCGAGGACCGATTCCCTGCGCCGCGTCTCGTTGAACCAGCCGCCGTGGTACAGCTCGTCGACCCTCTTGCCCTCGTCCTCGTCGAAGCCGAAGACGACCGAGGTGGCGACGGGGAAGAACCAGCACGGGCCGACGTTGGACAGGTGCCCGTCGACCTCGACCCGGTTCAACGCCATGATCGTGGTGGCCTCGCGCAGCGCCTTCAGCTCCCGCTCGGTGACACCCAGGCCCTCGATGTGCAGGTACTCGTCACGGAAGAGGTGCGCGGCAACCTGGTAACTGACGGCCAGCACCTTCGCCGGGTCGTCGGTGACCTGGCCGTGAGCCTTCACGAATTCCAGAGCCTGCTGTTCGACGGCCAGCTCGCTGGTCTCGGCCGCGTCCAGCAGCTCGGCGCGGAGCAGGTCCCAGTCCGCCAGGACCCAGGTCGGGTTCTCGTAGCGGAAGAAGTACTGCCCCGGGTCGACGGTGACGGTGCGGCCGTCGACGGTGATGCCGTCGATGCGGCTCCACTCGGGGGTGAACGCCTCCGGCAAGGTGACGGAGAACGGCTTGTTCGCGGTGGTGCACGGTGTGGTCGCGGTCGTCATGACGGCGCCTCCAACAGCAGGACGGGGCCAGGCACCTCGAAGGTGCTCGGCTGCTTGTTTGGCGCCGGCCCGCGCACCGAGAATGCAGGCTCTGCCGCGGACCGGCTTGCATCCCAGGACAGCGCCGAACCCTGGGGCTCTGGAAGGCCGTTGGGGTTGCCCCGCGTTGCCGGTGGGTTGCTTACCGTTGCCTTGTGTGTGACCGCCCGGTTCCCGGCGGCCGGTGTACGGCAGCACACTGGGACCAGCCCCCGCCGGGAGGTGGTGCATCCATGAGTCCCGTGCTTGTCCGACATCCGCTGCACGAGCTGCTGGCCCGCGAACAGACAACCGCCGCCGCCTACCTGAAGAAGGTTGCCGACCGCCACCAGGCCCTGGGGTACGGGCAGATGGCGTGCCGGAAGGAGAAGGTCTCACGATGGGCGACGGGCACCGAGCCGGAGATGAGCGCCCAATACGCCATGGCTGACCTGCACGGCATCGAGGCCGAAGAAGTCCGCCGACGCGGCTGGCCCGACTGGCTCCTGCTGCTCTTCCATGACGATCGGGCGGTTTGGGAGTTGCCCTGGACCACCGCGGGTACCGTGGAAGCACTGGAGGATCCAGGAGGGCCTGTGGACCGACGCGGCTTCGTCATCGCATCCCTTGGCACACTCGCCGCCACCGGCGCCCACTGGGCCGCGGCCAGTCCCGACGCGCTGGGGGCCACCCGGGGCCGACGCATCGGAGCGAACGCAGCCGCCCTCTTCGAGACCCGCCTGGACACCCTGCGACACCTCGACGACGAAGTCGGCTCCACCACCGCCTACGATGCCGCCCGCGCTGAGCTGAAACTGATCAGGAACACCCTCAAGACCAAGTCCTACGGCAGCACCACCGAACGCCGTCTCTACGAGGCCGCCGCCGAGGCATCCCGACTCGCGGGCTGGTGCGCCTACGACGGGCAACGCCTGGCGGACGCCGAAACGCGCTTCGTCGTCTCCCTGCGCGCCGCCGCCAGCGCCGGCAACGCCACCCTCGGCGCGAGCACCATGGCCTTCTGGGCCAACCTCCGCTACAGCGACAACGACCCCTACGGCGCCCTCGGACTGATCGAACGGGCCCTCGACAACCGGCACAAAATCACCTCCGACCGCGTCCTGGCCATGCTCCACGCACGCCAAGCCCGCGCCCACTCCAAGGCCCAAGAAGCCACGGCCGCCTACCGGGCGATCGACGCAGCATTCGCCGCCTGCGACCGCGCAGGCCCAGCCGAAGATGACCTGCCCTCGATGTACTGGATGACCCACGGCGAAGTACACGAGGTCGCCGCCAGCTGCGCGCTCTCACTCGGAGAGCCCCGCCGAGCACTGGAGCACTTTGGCTCTGCCGTGAACCACGACGACCCCTACGACGAAAGCACCGAGGCCCGCGGAGCCGGGATATACCTCAGCCGCCAGGCCGCCGCTCACCTCGACCTCGGCGAAGTAGACGCAGCGGTCGATGTCGCCGAGCACGCCCTCGACCAGCTCGGCGGCGCAGACTCCGCCCGCGGCAGCAGCGCCCTCACCGACCTGCGAGACCACCTTGCCGCGCACCACAAGGTGCCTTCGGTGGCCGACTTCCTCAATCTCACTGCATGACGCGCCCCCCCGGACCCAGGTCTCCCCTCGCGACCGCCCCTCAAGGCAGCGTTGAGGAGGCTCGTCGCCAAGCGGAGCCGAGTTCCACGAGCTGTCCCCGGAGCACGCCCCGCTGTTCCTCCAGATCCTGTGAGGTGGGGGAGAGCAGATACGTGTTGTCGCGGTACAAGCGGAACCCGATGCGCTCCCATCCCTTAGCGATCTTGGCGTTCACGCGGTCCCACTCGGACCGGTCCATCGGATGACGGCCGCCCAGATCGGTAATGCCGGGCGAGCAGGCTACCGCCCGGCACCCGACCATGAGCCGGTGAATCGCCTCACTGGCCAGGACGGAGGCCAGCCCGTGACCGCGCCACCGGGGCTCCAAAGTCACCCGGTCCATGACGAGCAGAGCAGACCCGACGTACTCCAGCAGTTCGCTGACCTCACTCGTGAACGACCCGGTCTCTGGATCAAGGAGGACCTGTGCCGCCGCATACAGCTCCTCGGATTCCTCGGCCATGGCCCAGAAGGTTCGGTAGCCAGTGGCTGTTGTTGCATGGGGTAGTCACCGGTTGGGCTGTTCTGTGATCCAGCGGGCGGCAAGCAGACCCGAAGCGGCGGTGAGGACAGCGGCGGCGATCACCGTGGCGTCCAAACCGAGGGCATCGGCGAGGATGCCGGCGACGAGGGCGCCGACGGCGTAGCCGATGTCGCGCCAGAAGCGGTAGGTGCCCAAGGCGTTGACCCGCCATGCGGGGTGGGCGTGGTCGGAGATGGAGGCGATGAGGGCCGGGTAGACCATGGCGGTGCCCAGGCCGAGGAAGACCGCGGACAGGATGCCCGCGAGCAGGGGCCGGTCAAGTAGCGCGAGGGCGAGGACGAAGCCGATGGCCTGGACGAGCATGCCGTAGACGATCAGCGGTTTGCGGCCGATGCGGTCGGCGAGGTGACCGGTGGGGATCTGCCCGAGCCCCCACAGGATCGGATAGAGCCCCTTGATCAGGCCGACGGCGGCCAGTCCCAGACCGTGGTCGGTGAAGAGCAGGGGGAAGACGCCCCAGGTCAGGCCGTCGTTGAGGTTGTTGATCAGCCCGGCCTGGCTGGCGCCGCGCAGGGAGCGGTTGCGCCAGGAGGTGCGGGTGAACGTGGCTTTGAGGCCGGTGTCTTCGCCGGTGGGAAGCGGCTTGGTGTGCTGGGCGAGTTCGAGGGCGACGTGCGCGGCGGTGTCGCGGACGACCAGGGCCAGCACGAGCCCGGCGACGACGAAGATGACGCCGATGAGTTCGGGGACGGGACGTAGGCCGTAGCTGGTGGCGAGGTAGCCGGTGAGCAGGGCGGTGACGCCGACCGCGGTGTATCCGGCGGCCTCGTTCAGACCGGTGGCGAGTCCTCGGCGGGAGGGGCCGACGAGGTCGATCTTCATGTTGACCGTCATTGACCAGGTCAGGCCCTGGTTGAGACCGAGCAGGACATTGGCGGCGACGATCCAGCCCCAGGACGGTGCGTAGGCCAGGGCGAAGGGGACGGGGATGCCGAGCAGCCAGCCGGCCACCAGGAGCTGCTTGCGGCGGAAGCGTGCGGTCAGCGCCCCGGCGGCGAGGTTGGTGAACGCCTTGGTCAGGCCGAAGGCGATGATGAAGGAGAAGACGGCCAGGTCGCTGGTCAGGCCGAAGGTGTCGGAGCCGATGAGCGGGACGGTGGTGCGTTCCAGGCCGACCAGGCCGCCGACGCAGATGTTGACGATGACCAGCAGGGTGAACTGCAGCCAGTTCTCCCGCAGGCCGAGCCGTACAGGCCGCCCGTGGGCGTCGGTCGGTGGGGTGGCGGTGGGCGTGGTGTTCACGGGCGGGTGTCCTCCGTGCCCTCGACGAGCTGCTGGCCGTGGGCTGCGGTGTAGTCGTCCGGTCCGCCGTCCAGGACGGCGACGTCGCGGTGTCCGGCGCGCTCCAGAAGGCTGGCGGCGGTCATGGCGCGTTCGCCGTGCCCGCAGGCCACGACCGGTCCGGCGGGCGCGTTAGCGGCGGACTCGTTCAGGGCGCCGAGTTCGATGTGTACCGCGCCGGGAACGTGTCCGGCGGCGAACTCGGCTTCCTGCCTCACATCGACATAGGGGCGGCCCGCAGCACGGTCGGCGGCGAGGAATGCGGTGGTGGTCTGGGGGTTGCCGTCGGCGAGCCAGGCGGTCATGCCGCCGGCGAGGCGGCCGGCGAGACGCTCGTAGCCGATCTTGTACGCCTGCCAGACGATCTCGTTCAGGTCCTGACCGTCGGCGGTGACGAAGGCCAGGGGCGCGGTGTCGGGCAGGAGCCAGCCGAGCCAGGTGGCGAACTGGTCGCGCAGCGGGACGGAGAGCGAGCCGGGGATGTGACCGTCGGCGTAGTCGGCGGCCGGTCGGACATCGACGACGTGGCCGCCGTCGGCCATCAGAGCCCGCACCTGGGGTGCGGAGAGGGAGGGCAGTGCTGGCTGTGCGGTCAGGACCGCCGGGCCGCGCCGGTTGATCTCGCCGAGGCGGTCGAAGTAGGCGGGGTAGGTGCCCAGGCTCGCGAGCAGCTGGGCCACGAAGGTGTCCTCGTCAGGTGCCGCGAGCAGCGGGTTGGCCTGCTTCTGGGCGCTGATGGTGGTGGTGCGCTCGGTGCCGGGCGGGGCGGAGCAGAAAGACCCGGCGCCGTGCGTCGGCCACACCGCGGTCTCGTCCGGCAGCGCGGTCAGCCGCTGCAGCGACCGGTACTGGGCGCGGGCGAGTTCTTCGGTGCGCTCCGGGCCGAGGAGGTCGGTGCGGGCGGCGGAGTTCACGATCAGCGACCCCCCAGTGAACACCCCCAGCTGGCGGGAGCCGTCCAGCAGCAGGAAGGACAGGTGCTCGTCGGTGTGGCCGGGGGTGGAAAGGGCCCGCAGCGTGAGTCCGCCGAGGTCCACCTCATCGCCGTCGGCCAGGCCGTGGTGGTCGAAGGCGCGCCGTCCGGCGGCCGAGGCCAGGATCGTGGCGCCGGTGTCGTGGCCGAGCTGGACGGCGCCGGAGAGGAAGTCGGCGTGCAGATGCGTGTCCGCGGCGAACGCGACGCGCAGTCCACGCCGCTCGGCTGCCGCCCGCAGCGTGCGCAGGTCGCGGCTGGCGTCCATGGCCAGGGCGCGTCCGTCGCCGAGGTCGAGCAGGTAGGCGCTGTTGCCCAGCCCTTCGTCGACCAGCGGTATGAGGTGATCGTCCGCGAAGCCCACGGCGTCCTCCAAGATCTCGGGAACGGGGGTGTGGTCACACCCCCCAGACTCAACTACAATAATCCATGGATTTATGGAGGATGTCATGTCGGAGAGCACGAAGAGCACGACGAAGGCCCGGCTGTACGACGCGTTCGCGGCCAGCGGCAAGGCGCTGGCCAGCGGAAAGCGTCTGGAACTGCTGGATCTGCTGGCCCAGGGCGAGCGAACCGTCGACGCGCTGGCGAAGGCGGCCGGGCTGAACCTGACCACCGCGTCCGCGCATCTGCAGACGCTCAAGCAGGCCGGTTTCGTCGCCACCCGCCGCGAAGGCGTGCGCATCCACTACCGGCTCGCCGGCGACGACGTCGCCCAGCTGTTCGCGCTGCTGCGCAAGGTTGCCGACCGTCATCAGGCCGCCGTGCCCGCCGCCCGGGACGCCTACCTGGGTGAGGACGGCGCCGCCGAGGTCAGCCGTGAGGAGCTGCGGGTCCGGATCGCCGCCGGGGACATCGTGGTGCTCGATGTGCGGCCGGTGGAGGAGTACCAGGCCGGGCACATCCCCGGTGCGGTTTCCATCCCGGTCGACGAGCTGGCCGAGCGGATCAACGAGCTGCCCGAGGACCTGGAGATCGTCGTCTACTGCCGAGGCGAGTACTGCGTCCTGGCCTACGACGCCGTACGGCTGCTGACCGACCGTGGACGCCGCGCGATCCGTCTCAACGACGGCATGCTGGAGTGGCGCCTGTCGGAGCTTCCCGTCGACGCCTCGGACCTGACGTGACCGCCTCCGGCGGCGACCTCCCGCCGCACCCTGCGCTGGCCGGCGGGCCGGTCTACCTCGACTACAACGCCACCACCCCGGTCGACCCACGCGTCGCCGCAGCGATGTGGCCGTACCTGACGGACTTCTTCGGCAACCCCTCCAGCAGCCACCCCTTCTCCCAGGAGCCGCAGCGGGCGCTCGCCGAGGCCCGCGCCCAGGTCGCTGGTCTGATCGGCGCGGGGCCCGGTGAGATCGTGTTCACCGGCTCCGGATCTGAAGCCGACCTGCTCGCCCTGCGCGGTGCGGTCCTGGCCTCCGGCCGCCCGCACCCGCATGTCATCACCCAGGCCACCGAACATCCGGCCGTCCTGGAAACCTGCCGGGCCCTGGAGCGGCTGCACGGCGTGCGGCTGACCGTGCTGCCGGTCGACGGCGAGGGGCTCCTCGACCCGGCCGCCCTGGCCGCAGCCTTCACCGAGGACACGGTGCTGGTGTCGGTGATGGCGGCGAACAACGAGACCGGCGCCCTCCAGCCGATCACCGAACTCACCACGCTCACCCACGAGCATGGGGCGCTGTTCCACTGTGACGCCGCCCAGGCCGCCGGAAAGGCCCCCCTCGATGTCAGCGAGCTGGGCGTGGACCTGCTCACGCTCGTGGGCCACAAGATGTACGCACCCAAGGGCACCGCCGCCCTGTACGTGCGCGACGGAGTACGGCTGGAACCGGTCGTCTACGGCGGCGGGCAGGAGCGCGGCCTGCGCGCGGGCACGGAGAACGTCGCCCTGGCCGTCGCGCTTGGCACCGCCGCGCAACTCGCGGCCGACGAACTGGTCTCCGGCGCCCCGGCCCGCATCGCGGCCCTGCGCGACGTCCTCCACCAACGGCTCACCGATGGCCTGCCCGGCCGTGTGCGCCTCAACGGGCCGGAGACGAACCGCCTGCCGAACACCCTCAACGTCAGCGTCGACGGTGCCCTCGGCCACGAGCTTCTCACCGCCGTCGGCCAGATCGCGGCCTCCACCGGCTCGGCATGCCACAGCGGCACCCACACCCCCTCCCCCGTTCTCACCGCCATGGGCCTCGACGGGGACCGCGCGCTCGGCGCGCTACGGCTGTCCCTGGGCCGCTGGACCACCCCGGGTGACATCGAGACGGCGGCAGCGGCCCTGATCCGGGCGGCTGCTGCGCAGTGACCGGGCCGCAACCGGCCCGGCGCAGAGGTATCCGACGATGAACACAGGAGAGGCATGACTGACACGACTGAGCAGGGGATGTCCACCCGCAGTGTCCACGCCGGCGAACGCCGCGACGCCGAAGGGGCCATCCACACCCCGCTCTACAACCACTCCACGTTCGCGTTCGACACCACCGCCGACCTCCTGGACGTCGTCGAAGGCCGCAAGAGCGGGAACCTCTACACCCGCTACGGCCTGAACCCCACCATCCGCTCCACCGAGGCCAAGCTCGCCGACATCGAGGGCGCCGAACAGGCCCTGGCGTTCTCCTCCGGCATGGCCGCCGAAGCCGCCGCGTTCCTCGCGCACTGCCGCACCGGCGACCACATCGTGTGCATCGGCGAGGTCTACGGCGGCACCTTCGAACTCCTCGGCGCCAACCTGCCCCAGGTCGGCATCACCACCACCTTCCTGCGCGCCGACGAGATCGGCCGCCTGCCCGAGGTGCTGACCGGCCGGACCCGGATCGTGTTCTTCGAGACCCCGGCCAACCCCACCCTGACCGTCTTCGACATCGCCGCCATCTCCGAACAGGCTCGCGCGGTCGGCGCGTTGACGGTGGTGGACAGCACCTTCGCCACCCCGGTCAACCAGAACCCGCTGCAGCATGGCGCGGACCTGGTCGTGCACTCCGCCACGAAGTACCTGGGCGGGCACTCCGACCTGACCGCCGGGGTCCTGGCCGGCCCCGCTGAGCACCTTGCCCCGGTGACGGGGTGGCGCAAGAACCTCGGCCAGGTCATCGCTCCCGAGACTGCCTTCCTCCTCGCCCGCTCCCTGCGCTCTCTCCCCGTCCGGGTCCGCGCCCAGAACGACACCGCGCAGGCCGTGGCCGCCTTCCTTCAGACACACCCGCGCGTGGCCCGCGTCCACTATCCGGGGCTGGCCACCGGCGAGCAGAAGCGCATCGTGGACGCGCAGATGCGCGGCGGGGGCGGCATGCTCAGCGCCGTCCTGGACGCAGGCGCCAGTGAGACCGCCGCCGTGGTGGACCGGCTCCGGTTGTTCGCCATCGCGCCCAGCCTCGGCGGAGTCGAATCCCTGGTCACCCAGCCCATCACCACCACCCACCACGGCCTGGACCCCGCCGAGCGCGCCCGACGCGGCATCGCCGACAGCATGGTCCGCCTGTCCGTCGGCCTCGAAGACGCCGACGACCTGATCGCCGACCTCGCCCAGGCACTCAACACCGACTGACCACCCCTGCACCGGCCCGCAGCGCCGCCCCGACGAGGCCGGGCCGGTGCACCAGCCGCCACCGCCCTCCGGAAAAGAGACATGACCAGCACCGCGCCCACCAGCACGACGCCCCCCATACCCGACCCCGCCCAGGCCCAGCCCCGGATCCTGCGCGTCCTGGTCGCCTCCCAGATCCTCAGCGGCGCCGGTCTCGCCGCGGGCGTCACCGTCGGCGCCCTCCTCGCCCAGGACATGCTCGGCACCACCAGCCTCGCCGGACTGCCCAGCGCCCTGTTCACCGCCGGCTCCGCACTCGCCGCCATCACCGTCGGCCGCATCTCCCAAGCCCGCGGCCGCCGTCCCGGCCTCGCCATCGGCTACCTCACCGGCGCCATCGGCTCGGCCGGTGTCATCACCGCCGCCGTCCTGGACAACCCTGTCCTGCTGTTCATCGCCCTGTTCATCTACGGCGCCGGCACCGCCACCAACCTCCAGGCCCGCTACGCCGGAGCCGACCTCGCCCCAGCCGGCCACCGGGCCCGCGCGGTCTCCACCGTCCTGGTCGCCACCACCCTCGGCGGCGTCGCCGGACCCAACCTCGCCGCCCCCGCCGGCACCCTCGCCGAACACCTCGGCATCCCCCGCCTTGCCGGTCTCTTCGTCATCTCCGGCGCCGCCTACGCCCTGGCCGCACTCGTCCTCGCCCTCTGGCTGCGACCCGACCCGCTACTCCTGGCCCGTGACATCGCCCAGGCCAAGGAAACCGGCGCCGCGACCGACCCAGCTGCCGTCGGCGCCGCCGACACCAGCGAGGGCCGTGCAGGCGTGGTCCTGGGCGCGCTCGTCATGATCCTCACCCAGCTCGTCATGGTCGCGATCATGACGATGACACCGGTCCACATGCACGACCACGGCCACTCCACCGCCGCCTCCGGCCTCGTCATCGGCATCCACATCGGCGCCATGTACCTGCCCTCACCCCTGACCGGCTGGCTCGTCGACCGCTACGGCCGCATGAACATCGCCGCAGCCTCCGGCATCACCCTCCTGGCCGCCGGCATCCTCGCCGCCGCAGCCCCCGGCGACTCCGTCGCCCTCCTCGCCCTCGCCCTCGCCCTGCTCGGCCTGGGCTGGGACTTCGGCCTCGTCTCCGGCACCGCGATCATCACCGACACCGTCCCGCTCGCCACCCGCGCCAAGACCCAAGGACTGGTCGACGTCTCCATCGCCATCGCCGGCGCCACCGGCGGAATGGCCTCCGGCATCATGGTCGCCGCCACCAGCTACCCGGCCCTCGCCCTGACCGGCGGCTTCCTCTCCCTTGCCCTCCTGCCCGCCGTCGCCGCCACCGCCTACCGCCGATGAACCCCACGAACCACGGCATCCCCACGCCGGATATCACCGTCGACGGTACGGGCCTGCTCTGCGTCACCCTCCTGCTGCGCCTGCGCAAGGAGATCGACGGCGCGAAGCCGGGCACCCTCGTCCACGTCATCGCCACCGATCCGGCCGCGCCACTCGACCTACCCGCCTGGTGCCACATGACCGGCCACCACTACCTCGGCCCCCTCTCCTACGAGGACCGATCCGTGTACGCGCTGCGGCTCACGGCCACCGCGCTGGCCACCCGGTCGGACGCGCCATGGCACAGGGCCGAACCCTGACCACCTGCCACACCAGCGCCTCGTACGGTTCTCCTCGGAGTCCTCTCACGCGCCCCCGGCGGGATCGACATCTCTCAGCCGTTCGGTCACCTGTACCAGGAGGGCGTTGAACACATCCAGTTGGTCGAGGGGTACGTCCGCGAACAGCATGGCGGCCAAATCGTCTCTCCCCCCGCGCAGTCCGGAGGTGAACGTACGCCCCTTGCCGGTGAGGGAGACCAGCGTCGCACGCCGGTCGGTGGGATGCGCTTCACGGGCCACCAGCCCCTCCTCCTGGAGCGCATCCAGGAGTCCGGTCACGTTGCGGGGGGTGACGCCCCGCCGCGCTGCCAAGGCCCGCTGGGTCATCGGCCCGTCGTGGAACAGGGCCCACAACACACCCGCGCGTGCGGTGGTCAGACCCCGCTCGGCCATCCCGCGCTGCATCAATGCACCCAGTACCTCGGCCAGCTCGAAAAGCCCGTCCAGCGAAACCCTGGCGGGGGCGGGCCCCTCCGACATATCGTGAAGTGACTTCACTATGTAGCACCTCCGCATATCAGGGTAGTCCAAAGGGCTGCCGCAGAGGAGACGGTCGCCATGACGCAACCGACCAAGTCACACCCGATCTTCGCCCGCTTCTACACCAAGCTCGCCGGCCCGGCCCTGGAGAAGGCCGGCATCGCCGAACACCGCAGCCGACTGCTGGCCTGCCTGTCGGGTGAGGTCGTCGAAATCGGCGCGGGCAACGGACTGAACTTCCCCCACTACCCGCCCGAAGTGAAACGCCTGACCGCCGTCGAGCCGGAACCGAACCTGCGCGCCCTCGCCCGACAGCACGCCGACAGCACTGCGATCACCGTCGAGACCCACGCCGCCCGAGCCGAACAACTCCCTTTCCCCGACGGCACTTTCGACGCCGCCGTGGTGTCCATGACGCTCTGCTCCGTAACCGACCCGCACACGGCCCTCGGCGAACTCCACCGAGTCCTGCGACCGAGTGGACAACTGCGCTTCCTCGAACACGTCCAGGCCGACTCACCCGCCATGAGGCGCACCCAGCGGGCGCTCGACGCCACCATCTGGCCACACCTGATGGGCGGCTGCCACACCGGCCGCGACACCCAAACCGCCATCACCGCCGCCGGCTTCACCCTCACCACCGTCGACCGGTTCACCTTCCCGCCTACCCGCCTACCCCTGCCGGCCAGCACCCACATACTCGGCACCGCCGTACGAGTCGACCAGGGAGGTGCCCAGTGACTTCCACAGACGACGAGAACACGCGGCCCGCTCCGCTGGCCGACATGACCGCAGCCCACGCCTCCGTAACCCTCCTGGAACGCCTCGCCGACAAGCTCGGCGCACGGGCCTCGGTCACTGCCATCTACGGCGAACCCATCACCAGAGGCGATGTCACCGTCATCCCGGTTGCCGAAGTCGGCTTCGGGTTCGGCGGGGGCGCCGGCCGCGAAACCGGCACCGCCAAGACCGGCGAAGGCGGCGGAGGCGGTGGCGGAGCCGGAGCCCGACCCCGAGGCTTCATCGAGATCAAGAACGGCACGGCCACCTACAAACCCCTGCGTGACCCCTGGGTGGACGTCGTCGTGCCTCTCGCCGCCCTCCTGGCGGGCACCGCCATCCCACGACTCACCCGCCATCTCGCCAAGCGCCGCTGAGGGGACACATCACCCCAGGCGGGCACCGCCCCTGGTTCCAGCACGTCGCTTGCCCCGGCCGCGGCACACTTCGGCGGCGTGGACGCCTGATTCGGACGGCAGTTCACCCCACGTGCCGGGGGCCGGCCATACGCCTGCTGCCAGCTCCTGCCGGGCCTCGGCCAGTCCCCGCTCTCCTTCATCGGCAGCGGGGCCAGGATCTGGGGGCGCGCGGGCGTATGGCGGTTCGGCGACGGAAGTTCACGAACAGCAGGCGCACCCGGGAGCGCAGCCGCATCCGTCGGGGTCGGCGGCAGCGGTCACCGGCTGGGAGTCAGGGGCAGCGGCGGGTGCGCAGCAGCCCTTGCCCTGCCAGGCGTCGCGGCCTTCCTTGACGGCGATGGCGGCGATGACCAGGGCGGCGATGGGGTCGGCCCAGGACCAGCCGAGGGTGGCGTTGAGGACCAGGCCGATCAGGAGGACGGCGGAAAGGTAGGTGCACAGCAGGGTCTGCTTGGAGTCCGCGACCGCACTGGCGGAGCCGAGTTCACGCCCGGCGCGGCGCTGGGCGGCAGACAGGAACGGCATGACCGCCAGAGACAGGGCGGCGATGATGATGCCGGGAACCGACCGCTCGGCCTCGCCCGTGCCCGCCAGGGCCCGTGCGGCGTCGATGCTCACGTAGGCGGCCAGGATGAAGAAGGAGACTGCGATGATCCGCAGAGTGGTCTTCTCCCGGGCTTCGCGCACGGTGTGCTCGCGGGCGGAGAACTGCCAAGCCACCGCAGCCGCGGAGGACACCTCGATCACCGAGTCCAGGCCGAACCCGATCAGCGCGGTGGACGAGGCGATCGTCCCGGCGGTGATCGCGACAATTGCTTCGAGGACGTTGTAGGTGATGGTCGCGGCAACCAGCAGGCGTATCCGGCGGGCGAGTACGTCCCGACGAGCCGGAGAGGGCCCAAGTGATATCGCGGCCATCAGCAGCAACCCTTCTCGCCGGCATCGGGGCAGGTCTTGTCGTTCTCAACCGCCACGACCACCAGGCGCAGGTCGTCCAAGGCGCGGCCCAGCCGTTCGTCGGCGAGCTCGTAGCGGGTCCGCCGACCATCGGGCACCGCGACGACCAGGCCACAGTCCCGCAGACAGGCGAGGTGGTTGGAAAGCCGGGTCCGGGAAACGCCGCTGTCATCAGCGAGGTCGGCAGGGTAAGCGGGAGCCGCGCGCAGGGCGAGGAGGATCCGGCAGCGGATCGGATCGGCAAGGGCGCGGCCAAAGCGGGCCAGCACATCGATATCAGGGGCGACAGTCAGCACACACCAACAGTACACAGGATTGTGAATTCAGGGAATCGTGGATCGTTGATGCCTGCGGCTGTTCTCGCGAGCCTGGAGCCGAGGCCGTACGCGACGTGATCAACACCCGGAATGCAGCCCTGATCACTGAAATCGATGGGACGAAGGCACCCTGCACTCGCGTCAGGGAGAGCAACAGCGTTGTTGTATCGACCCATCTTGAGTGAGCCGCTTGACCTGGCGAACTAGACCACCAAGGCAAGCGCCCGCCTCTCGAGAGCTGGCGGGATAACGTACGCATTCCGGCCGCGGTCGAGATGGACACGGTAGAAGGTCATCGACCCGACAGCGGCCTCCTGCGCGGTGCACGAGACGCAGTTCTCATCGACGCAGAAGGCAGCCGGAACGGATGCGTCGCTATGGGTGCGCCGACGGTGAAGAATCGACACGTCCCACCGCTCGAGGGTGTCGGCCTGCGGAGTGTCGCCGAGGTCGTCGTCGTAGGAGATGCGCAGGCGCAGCTCGGTAGGATCGCCGGGAAGCGAGGAAGGCTCATTCACCGCGGCAGACTACCGAGACGCGACCAGCGCAGCGATCGGACCTCCGGGCTGTCAGACCCTCGAACTAGCATCCGCTTGTGGCCCCTGACCTCCTTGCCTCACTGGCTGTCCCGCTCCCGCAAGGCCGGATGATCACATCCGACGAAGGCGATGGCGCTGTGCAGCCACTATGGCTGAGCGACACCCCGGCCTCCGGCGAGCTGTGGGCCCGTCTGCTGGCCGAACACGGCACCTCGGGCCTGTGGCCACTCCTTCTCGATGCCCACGGCCAAGGCAACGAGTGCAGGCCCTGGGCGTCCGGCGAGCTGTTTCCCGAGCGCATGTCGTCACCCCACGCGCACGCCCCGGCTGGTCTCCTGGCGCAATGGTGGAGCGCATACACGAAGACCGGCGAGGACGATGACCTGCTCACGCCGGACCAACGTGCCGCTGTCACCGCACCGTTCGGGCAGACCTGGCCAAGTCCAGTTCTCTGCCACGAGCCCGTGACCGGCTCTGATGAGATGGCCGCTCAGTATGCACGGGTCTTCACCGAACAACATCCTCAGGCACGTCTCGGGCTCGTCGCTGCTGCCTGCGGTGCACACGCCCTCACCACTCTCGGCTGGGCAGGGCCCGCCAATTACGACAACGACACCGCCAAGTTCTCCGCCGTCGTACGCGACTGGGAGCACCGCTTTGGGGCCCGCGTCGTAGCCGTCGGCTGCGACACCCTCCACCTCAGCGTCGCGGCACCGCCGATGGGGACCGGGGACGCCCTCCTGGTCGCCGCCGAGCACTTCGCCTTCTGCCCGGACAACGTCTGGCAGGGCTCCCCTCCCTACACCCTGGCCGCCTACGCCGAACGCATCGTCGGCATGAACAGCTGGGACTTCTGGTGGGACTGACCCGAACGGCATGAGTGGCCGCGCCGACGGTTGGGGCGTCGACCTGCCGCTGTGGGCGGACATCGCCCTTGCGGCCCGTGCTGGCCATGACGTTTGAGTCGGCCCCGGCCGGGCGGTTGGAACCGGCCCCGGCAAGGGGCGGATCCAGGGCCGGTGGCGGCCTGAAGCGGACCCGGGTCTCCGCGTAATGCGGCCCGCCGGATAGGTCGCTGTCCTTTGCTGGGAGAATCAACTGGTTCGAGTGCGGCCAGCGAAATGACCGGAGGATCAAGTGACTGCTCAGCAGCCCCTTGACGAGGTCCCCGCGACGGTCGTCACGGACGCCGGAATGCTCGTCTTGTGGGATCCGCAGAGGTTCGAGACGGTCGTCGATTACGACACGTGGGAGGACGAGCTCCTGGAGGACGAGGACATCGTCCGTCATATCCAGGCCGGTGCTCTGGTTCCGCTCAATGTCGGCGCAGACGGCTCGTTCGCTGTTCTGGTCCGGTCGGGTACCGCGGCCGCACCGGCTGCGTTGACCGATCGGGAGACAGCCCATCAGCTGGTCGCTTCCCAGCCCTACCTCTTCGTCTCCCGTGGTCGCGCGCTCGTGGGTGGCATCGAAGACGTCAGCGCGGACGCCTCGGACGGCGTGATCGAACACTCAGTGCCCGAGGGCCGCCATGCCGCGGTCGTCCACTTGATCGACTGGCAGGCCGAAGCCGACAGCCAGGACGCGGTCGGGCACCCCGTTCCGGGGGCCCTTCCGGACTTCGTGGTGCTGATCAACCCTGCTCAGCCCGGTCAGGGAACCTTCCGGACTGCGGTGAATACGTTCGAGGCCCCGAACGGCTGACGCCCACGGATCCGGTTCAGACAGCCTTGAGCTGCTGCTGAGCCCTGGTGTGGGCGAGGCGATGGACTCGGTGCCGTTGAAGGTGAGGCGGTCGACGGCAGCGCAGAGCCGGGGTCACTGAAGGTCTTGGTCCAGCCTCCGAACGATTCGCTCGAAGCGATGGCCACACTGTTCTCTTCCTCCCTTTCGGTCAACACCCGGAAGAGCATCTCGGCACCCCGCCGGTCGAGTTCGAGCACGCAGAGCGGATGAGCCTACCTGCGGGCCGCTCTCGCGGACTTCAGGAACCGCCACAGCCACGAACGACCCCCACACAGGCCCTGGCGGTCGACCGCCCCGGGCTACCGCGAGGACCGCGGTGGTGACCCCTGCATGAGGATCAGCCAGAGACGACGTCACGTTCGTGGGCAACGGCCCACGTCCAGTACTCGGCCACCGTCCGATTCGCTGCTTCCTCGCCGGCGGCGCGCGGCCCGAGTGGAGCGGTGAGACTCGTGTAGGAAGCCGGTGTGGTTTCCAGAAGAACGGCGTGGGTGCGTTGGCCGGGTACTCGGCCCGTGGCGAAGACGTAGGAGGCACCGGGCGACAGCGACGTGGCTCCCTGCTCGTTGCTGACGGTGACCGTGCCGTGCAGGCCGCCCTTGAAGCTTTGCTCGACCCGCACCTGGTAGAGGTCGGAGAGGATGCCGTCAATGTCGCGCTGCCCGTCACGGTTCACGACTTTGCCGGCGAAGACGTCTTCCGCGGTTCCGGCGACCTGTCTGGCATCTTGCTCGTCGTACAGGGTCACCGCCTCGCCCGCGCTGGTCGCATCTGCCGCATCGGTGAGGCGGTACACCCCCAGCACGGCTCCGGCGACGACCGCCACTCCGGCCGCAGCGAGCGCCAGTCGGCGACGAAACGAGCTCATGAGGCTGCCTTTCAGCCCCACAGGGCACGGTAGTTCTTGCGGTCCCGTGCGGTGGGGGCGCCGTTGGAGGGCATGTCGAACGTGTGCGGAGCCATCAACGAGCGGTAGCGGGCCGGGTTCTTGTGACAGAACCCCAGGGCGTGCCCCAGCTCGTGCGCAGCGATCATGCGCCGCGATGCGCGGTCCCCATACCGCTTACCCGCCCCGAGGTAAGCCTTGTTCAAGAGCAGGAGGTCAGTGCCGCGCATCCCCTTCCAGCGCCCCAGAACCCCTTTCCACGGCGGCCGCGTCCGGGACACATCCGACCATTCCAGATCAGCGATCCTGCCGGCGTCATCAGCGGGGAACTTCACCCGATCGAGGCCGCGCCGCGACCACACCCTGTGGGCGTGGGCGCGCGCATCGTCGAACACGGACTCGTCTTCCCACGCGATCTCGCCGCTGTCCACGGAGGAGCGGCCCCGTGAATCCCGCTGGCCGTTCATGCACTGCGCCGCGGCCGCCGCATGGGCCGATGCGGAAGGCACCGTGACCACAGACAGAGCAAGCAGCGTCCCCATCAGCAGCACGAGGCCCGGCCTGCGCCGAAGATGCCCTACGTCGTGCACAGGACGGGTAGCACTGCCTGGTCGCGGCCGGGCACTGGCAGCGGGGCGGGACCGAGGACGCACGGCGCTCCGTTCGGAAAAAGGGGGGACGAGCTGGAAGACCGTTCGTAGCGTGCCCGCCCCGGCTCGGTGATGCGCTGCAGGCGAGCGCTCCCTCACCCAGATGAGGTCAAACCTGACCGGCACTGCCGGGGGAGGCCGAAGAAGGCTTGTTCTTCGGCTGTTCGGGCTGGTGCATAGGGGCTGCTCAAGCACCTTGGGGCGTACGTGGGGTGCCTGGGGTGGCTACCGGACCTAGCGGGACTTTGACCCGCCGAGTACGGGAACTGCCGTCTTCGCGGGCCCGGGGATGCGTCGGTCCGGGGCGGGGCGTGTCAGCGGTGGGTGAGCCAGAAGACGATGAGGGTGATCAGCCCGCTGCCGCTGCCGAAGCAGATACCGCGCAGCAGCTGGCTGAGTGCGGTACGGCGACGGGCCCGAGCCCAGCCGCGGAGGCGGCGGGCGCGGCGGGCGAGCGCGCGGCCGGCAAGGGCGGCGGTGTCACGGACGTGGTGTACAGCGCGGCGCCAGGGGCTAGTCTGCATGATGGATGTCCTTCGCTGCTTGGGAGTTGGTGGGGGATGTCGTGCGATGCGAGGAGCCCTGCGTCCCGTTGGCCTAGGAAACCGGGGGCGCGTGATGGGGCTCCTTGCTGCTGTCCGGGTCAGCCGCGGGTGTGCTCGCGCAGAGCCTGGGCCAGGCGCCGGTCCGGGCGGGGCACGATCATGCAGGGGGCGCCGTCGTCGGCGAGGCGGTCGACTTCCATCTCCAGACCACCGGTGAGCGGCGCGGCGCTGTCGGGGCGGGGATAGACGTAGCGGGCGATCGCCTCGACCGTGTCGAAGAAGCCGTCGTCGAGTCTGTCTCCGAGGTCGTAGAGCACCTGGTGCAGCCAGTGGGCGGCTTCGCGCTGCTCGCCCAGAGAGGTGTGGTGAAGATGGAGGCAGTACGCGGAGGCGCGGTGGCCGGCACCCGCGGCCAGCTGCCACCAGAACTGTGCGGATTCGGGGTGCTGTCCGGTCAGGTGAAGGAGCGAAGCGAACACGGCGGCCCCCTCGACGTCGAGGTTGTCCTCTTCGACCGGCACGTCCGGTTCACCTTGGGCGAGCCGGTCGACGTGATGGGCGGCGTGCGGGGCGTTGAGCATCCACCGGGCGATCACCGTCAGACGCTGCCCGGCCTGAGCCGCGCGGCGGGTGTCCAGGGTGGACTTGGCCTTGTCCCGGCCGGCGTCGGCGGCCAGTTTCCTGAGCGCCGCGCCGACGTCGAACCTGCTGGGCGTGCGCACCGGCATGGCGGCGTCGGCCAGCACATCATCGAGCGTCTTCATCGTTCCCCCTCTTCTCCTTGGCGTTCTTGGCCCGGGCGGCCTTCTTACGGCGGTCCTGCTCGACGGGCAGGTTCAGCAGGACACGCAGGCGTTCGCGGCCCTTGCGGATGTGGTAGTCCACGGTCCGCGGATCCAGCCCCATGAAGCGGGCGATGCGCGTCACCGGATAGTTCAGGACGTACCGCAACACGATCACGTTGTACTGGCGCGTCGGCAGCTCCAGCATCGCCTCATACAGCCCGGCGTTGCTCGGCGCGAGCTCCATCTCGGCGCGGACCGCGGCCAGGTTGCGCGATATCGGGGCGTTGATGACGAACGCCGGCGGCCGCTTCTCCGTCTCCAGGCGCTCACGCACGTGACGGCTCAGGACCGCCATTGCGCGCTGCTCGAGGTCAGCCTCGGACAGCAGCTCGTCCCACGTCGCCAGTATCTCCAAGAACACGTCATGCACCACCAGTTCGGCGGCGCTGCGGTGGCCGAGATGGAGCTCGGCGAACGCGTGGAAAAACTCCTGCTGGGCCAGGAAGAAGCCCTCGAAGTCGATCGGCAGCTTGCTGCGAGGCGCAGCGGGCGGGTCGGAACGGCGCTGGAGCGGCACCCCGAACGCATCCGTCAGCGCGTGATCGTCATTGCTCACGCGAGTCTCACAGTGGTCATCACACGTCCCTGTACGTACGGAAGTTGGTGCACGCGTGTCCCACCGGGGCGCTCACCAGTGAGCCGGGCGGCTCTACGACCACCTTGTCGAGAATCGGGGCCGCTCACTCAACGCGACCCGGAAAAATGTGACGGCGTGATCATGTTCCACTGCGGAACGTGTTTACGAAGGGTGTACATCAGTCCAGAAAGGCGCAGTGAGCAGCCGAGGTGAACGGCCGTTTATCAGTGCGTGAAGGGTTCTAGCCAGCAAGTGGCGTGCATCACACGGAAGTTGCCCCAAGTCGGACAGCGGTCACACACAACCCACACACCGAACGCTCATACTGCGCGACCAAGAGGGCAGGAGTGACGACTCTCAAGCCCGCGCAGCATGCCGCGCCAGCTGGCCGACACGCACGGAAGATCAATGAAGAACCGCACAGGCGATCACGTGCACACCAACCTGGCGGGGTGCCTGCAACAGGCCCGTACGCACAACGAGACCGCAAGCAGGCCGCCGAGTGCTGCGTAGACGATCCAGCACCGTCCCCGCAGTACGGCGTCGGCCGCTGTCATCGGCCCGGCGCCACGCTCGCGCTCGTCGG
Organism: Streptomyces sp. NPDC093510; assembly: GCF_040683555.1. Taxonomy (NCBI): domain Bacteria; kingdom Bacillati; phylum Actinomycetota; class Actinomycetes; order Kitasatosporales; family Streptomycetaceae; genus Streptomyces; species Streptomyces sp. NPDC093510. The sequence goes on along the minus strand of NZ_JBFBEE010000005.1, from coordinate 382,299 downwards.
CCACGGAGTGGATGAGCGCGAGCGCCTCCTCATGGGCCTCGTCCGGCATCGCGGCCGCTCTTGCCGTCCGGCAGCCCGGCAGGAGCACGTCCAGGCACGGCTGCTGCGGCTTCAGCGCACTCGCGTCACCGCCCGGCCGCTGCTGACGCTCAACTCTGCGCTGCGTCCTCGCCTTCTGGACGACCCGCCCTCCCTCTTCAGCTACCTCGCCGACAGTGAGATGGTGATCGAAAACGGTTTGCGCACAGGGGCTGCGGATGGATAGACGTGGCGCCCAGGCCCCTGCCACGAGGGTGGGGGCGCGACGGCAAGGGAAGAGGCGAGCCGGTGCTTCAAGAGAGCAATGCGCTTGAGTCCCCTCAAGGCACAGATCGCGTGTGTCCCTCGGTCAGGGGAAGGTAGTTGGACCTCTTCGAGATGGCGCAGGATGTGGACAGTCGAGAGGCCCTGGCCAGGTTTCTCCATGAAGCTGTTGCAGACCTCTCTGACAATGAGTCGGCCTGGGAGAACGTGACACTGGCAGACTTCCTGGAGGCCTGGGGCGCCTGGTTGCAAGCCATGCCTCAGGGGTGCGCCAACCGGGGCGAGCCCGTACCGGACAGTCCAAGCTGGAACTTGGTGGCCCAGATGGTCATGGCGGGCCGCATCTACGAGTGACATGGCCTCGCGGGGCGGCATTGGTGGAGGCCGCGATGGAGGCGCTCACAGGGTCGGCCGGGCCGCGACCGGCCCGATGTCAGTACCAGGTGGCAGGCTCTGCCTCCATGAACAAGCAGCAGTTCTGGCAGCTCATTGAGGCAGCCCGCAATCAGGCGTCCAACCCGAACGACGGCGAAGCGGTCGCTCGCGAGGCGACCTCGCTGCTGGCCTCCCGGCCGGTCGAGGAGATCGTCGCAGCAGAGCAGGTTTTGTGGGAGCTGATGGTCGACTCCTACACCAATCCCCTGTGGGCCGCTGCCTATATCGCCAACGGTGGGTGCTCTGACGACGGCTTCGACTACTTCCGCGGCTGGCTGATCGCTCAGGGCCGTCACGTCTTCGAGCGCGTAGTCACTGATCCCGATGCCCTGGCGGAACTGCCCATCGTTCGAGCCTCCGCAGCCGACGGTGTCGACCTGGAGGGTGAGGACATGCTGGGCATCGCCTGGGACGCACACATCTCGGCGACCGGTCATCAACTCCCCGCGAGCCCATCCACTCTCCGCTACCGGGAGCTGGACCCCACCTGGAACTTCGATTTCGACGACCACGACGAAATGACTCGCCGACTGCCCCGCTTGGCAGCTCTCTATCTGGGGTAAAAGGCTCTAAAGCTGCTGATCATGAGACTCTCGGCCTGCTGTCTCGTAGGTCTGGGTATGGGAAACCGTGAATCGCGGCCGTGGATCGTGTCGGACGAACTGTGGGCGCTGGTCGAGCCGTTGCTGCCGAAGCCGGGTCCGAAGCTGGTCGAGGGCAGACCGCGGGTGCCGGACCGGCAGGCCCTGTGCGGGATCCTGTTCGTTCTGCACACCGGCATCCAGTGGGAGTACCTGCCCCAGGAGCTCGGCTTCGGCTCGGGCATGACCTGCTGGCGGCGCCTTGCGGCCTGGAACGAGGCCGGCGTCTGGGACCAGCTTCACCAGTTGCTGCTGAACGAGCTGCGGTCGAAGGACCGGCTGGACTGGGAGCGGGCGGTGATCGACTCCTCGCACGTGCGGGCCGTCCGACGGGGCCCCAAAGCGGGCCCAGCCCGGTCGACCGCGCACGGCCGGGCAGTAAACACCACCTCGTCGTCGACGGCCAGGGCATCCCGCTCGCGGTGTCGCTGACCGGCGGAAACCGCAACGACGTCATTCAACTCGAGCCGTTGCTCGACAAGATTCCCGCCGTCGCGGGCCGGGTCGGCAGACCGCGTCGGCGCCCCGACGCGCTGCTGGCCGACCGCGGCTACGACCACGACAAGTACCGTCGCCTGCTCTGGCGGCGCGGAATCCGCCCCGTGATCGCGAAGAGAGGCGAGCCACACGGCACTGGCCTGGGCATTTTCCGCTACGTTGTCGAGCGCACCATCGCCTGGCTCCACGGCTTTCGCCGCCTGCGCATCCGCTGGGAACGACGCGACGACATCCATGAAGCCTTCCTCGGCCTCGCCGTCTGCCTGATCACCCACCGCCACGTCCAACGGCTTTGTTAGCACCTTTTAGGAGCAGTGGAGGCTAGAGTTGGCTTGAATGCGTCGCGGTGCGCGAACGGTTCTGTACAGATGCGCTCGCGTCATTTGCTTTTGACCTGCAGAGCCAGTGCGGGCTGCTGCCCTACCCAGAGCATGGCGATTTGGCTCGGGTTCAACTGCCGCGGTGCCCAGTAAAGTTGCATTGCATACTGTGCAACGGAAACGGCACGCGTTGGTGCTAAATCTCCACGGCAAGGTCACAGAACTGCATACAACCGTGACGCCTCTCACATTTAACACACGGCATCAATAGGTGCATTAGCCACTTGGTGGCATTGCTCCAGCGCCTCAACTCGCATAGAACGGCTCACGGCGAGGGCCCGCACAACTCGCCTACACGTGAGGAGACATGGGTTGAGGCACAGACAAATATCGAATTTAGTACGAAGGGCAGCCATAGGCGCCGCCCTCGCTCTCCTACTCGGTTCCAGTCCGGCACTCGCCGCCGGAGCCGAGGGAAGAATCGACCCCAATGCGGCACCTTCCAGTCGCCCCGCAGCAGGCCCCGAGTCCCGCGCCGTGCCTGGAGGCGACAGGCCAGAATCCGGCAAGACTCCAAAGGCCGGACCGGAGTTCAAGCAGACCAACGGCGTGTGGAACGTCACCAGCCCAGAGACGGTCCTCCGCAACACTGTGACCGACGCGGACGGCGACAAGAGCACCGAGACGTTCGAAGTCTTCACGACTGACGCCGACGGCAAGGCGAAGGATCAAGTCAAGTTCCCCGGCAATGAGGACGGAGTCCTCGTCTCCCCGTATGTATCTTCCGGCAGTACGGCCGAGGTCACCGTTCCCGCCGGCAAGCTGAAGCCGGGCGTCACCTACACCTTCCACACGTCCGCGTACGACGGCTCTCTGTATGAGACCAAGTGGTCCCCATGGGCCAAGTTCCGCATCGCGCCCTACGCGACCTTCCCTGCCCCGCAGGCGAGTTCAAACATCGACCCGGTGGCCCAGAAGACACAAGAGATCTTCCGCAGCGACCCCGGCGCGTTGGCGATCCGCAAGGCCGGGGGAACGAACTGTTCAAAGGCCGACGCGCAAGGCCGCCAGGTGTGCCTCAAGTTCCACCCGGCATCTGAGAAGCAGAAGTCTCTGCTCTCCCCCAGAGCAGAGGTTCCGGACCTCGTGCCGTGGTGCTCCGACAAGCCGTCGGGCCACGACTACATCAACCGCACCGACGGCTGCCTGAATAATGTCGGCAGCGCCGACTTGATCTTCACTTCCGGCGGAGAGCCGGACAAGCCCCCCTTCGGTGTGGCGACGTTCAACTTCCAGCAGCGGCTGAAGGCTTACCCGAACAAGACGTCCGGCGGCAGCGACTTCGCGGAGTTCGACCAGCAGCTGTTCGTCACCCCCACCTCCATCGACCCGCAGCTTCTTGGCGTCCGCCTCACCTGGAACGCAGGAACGGTCTGCGACCACTGCACCAGTACCCCGGTGGCATGGAAGGACTACAAGACGGGGGAGCCCGAGAGGGGCTACTGGCTGGACAGCGAGGTCGGCCAGACGCAGGTTGCCAGCACCACCACAAAGTGGACCGGCACCGGTAAGGAGACCATCGGCCTGACGTGGGACATGGTTGGCGCTGTCGACGTCGATCTTGACCTCGCCGCGCGCGCCAACTTCGGCACCAGCGGTAAAGAACTCAAGGTTCGCTGCGACGATCTCAGCAAGAGCAGCCCCACACCCGGCTGTGTACTTCCGTACTACACCCCGACCTACACGATGGACACCAACCTCTACCCGGCAGCCGGCGCCTACTACTGGTTCATGCAGCAGCGCATGACCGGAAAGCCCGGTACCGGCGACACGCCCATGCACTACCTCGGCCCGGACACCACCAAGACCAACGCGGACGGCAACAAGTGGACCAGTGGCGACAGTCGAAAAGTGGTCTGCCCGACCGCGTGGCCAAAACATCCCATGCACGCTTCGATAGGGTCGCCGACCTGCGATGAGTTCGCTATGGCCTCGGCCCACGAGAGCGGTGGCTACCCCGACGCCGGCAACAAGTACCAGGTCTCCTCAGGAGACAAGTGCGCACAGCTCTACGCCAACCCCTCGGGGAGCTCCTTCGGTCTTTTCGCCGACACACGCGAGGACAAGAACGGCCCCTCCAACGCCGAGAAGTGCGGCCGCGCCACGATCCCCAAGGTTCAAAACGAGGGGGCCTTCCACCTGTTCCCGGCCCCTGCCTGGCGCATGCTCGACAAGGACGCCTTCTACCTCAGTAACCCTGGCTTCGAACACTGCACCACCACCAGCAGCACCTGCGCGTGGAAGAAGATCAGCTAGATCCTCGTGACGTGTGGGGTGAGTACGTACGCTCACCCCACACTTCTCACTCAGCCAACGGCTCCCATGCCGCTCGCTCGGCAGCATCCACCGGCACCCCCCACACCAAGAACCCGTTCATCAGGCCAACCCTTGCCTGTGCTACGAGCTCCGGAATTTCCAGGACGTCAGCCATCTCCTCCAAGTAGCCCGTCAGCGACTCGAACTGGATACTGCGCTCCGCATACTCACCCCAGTACCAGATCCTGCCGGTCTCAGCGTCCACACACAGACCAGACAGAGCATCTGAGTCCTTCGCAGCGAAGGGGATCCAGGAGGGCCGCCACACCGTGATCTCTTCTGTACTCCCCGTCCGCTGCTGCGCGTTTAGATCTTGCTGACGCAGCCGCATCTTTCCCTGATAGACGGAGCGGACGTCCTCGAACGACATCAGTACACACTCCTCCGGCATGAACTGAGGGATTGGATCCGGTCCCGCACCTGCCCGACGACTCCACAACGCCCTCAGCCCCATGGGCAGACGCACACCCAAAGACTCCTGCAGTTCGTCGAGCTCCGCCTCGGAAGCGCCGGGCAGCAGGCTCGCGAATGTCGCCGGAGCGTTCCGCTCAAGCCAGGACTCAATACGCTGCCAGGCGTCCTCTATCTGACGCCACTCAATGCTCTGCTCGCGTGCCGTATGACCATCCATACCCAACACGCTACTGCCAACTGCTCACATGGACGCAAGGTTCGGCCGTGCTCCACTGTGCTCGATGTGACCAGATACGGATTGGCCATCAAGGCACACCCAAAGGGCGGCAAGCCGAAAGGGGAGGACGAAGAAGACCAGGCTCGGACGATCCCACTGCTGGCTTCGGGCCGGGTGCCCGGTGCATGGCTACCTTCGAGTGCGGGCGCGCAGCGCGATCACGGACACGATGGCCGGGGCTGCGGCAGCAGGATCGTCGGGCGCGATACCGGCTTCCAGCTGGACTAGACGCCGTTCTAGGGCTGTGAGGTTGTTGGTGTTGTCGACGGTGGCGATGCCGTTGACGGTGACCTTGAGCGGGTCAGCGAGGAGCTGCGTGATGCGCTCCTGCAGGACCTCGAAGGCCACGGCCCGGGCGGTGCCGAGTCGTTCGTAGCGGCTGGCCAGCTCTTCGGGCGGGGTGTCGCTGCCGAGCAGGGCTTGTAGCCAGTGCAGAACCTCACCGGTCACGGTGCGCTCCAGGGAAGGGGCGTGGTGGGGAGCCGGGGCTCCCCACCACGCGAGGTTAGGCGGACTTCGGCTTCCGGATCGTCTTGCCGGACTCACCTGCCGGCCCGGGCGGGATGTGCCAGCACTTCGGGTTGGTGATCTGCTCAGCCACGGCCGGATCCGTCACTTCGGTCCCGGCCAGGAGCACGGCCGGGACCCGCTCGGCGGGATCGAGGATGTGGACCGTCGCGGCGAGCACGCCGAGGGACTTCACGGCGGCGCTCACAGGACGGTGGCGGTGATGTGGCAGTCCGGCGAGTACAGCACCGGCATCGCGGCGGCTGCGCCCTTGGTCCAGATCTGCACCGGGTCGTCCTCGACATCGCGGGTGATGATGATGCCCGGCGCGTCCTCCCGCTCGATCTGTGGGGTGGTGCCACGGGAGAGGGCGAGGGACTCGGTGGTGGTGCCGTACTGGGTCTGGCCCCACTTCGCACGGTCCGGGGGCAGCATGATCCACCGGTCTTCCGGCAGCACGCGCTTGGACACGTCGTCCTGCCACACCTGAGCCTTGTAGAACGTGACGGGCGGAAGGCCGTAGTTGCCGCGCACTGAGTTGATCTGCTGCGGGTTCAGCGTGGCCGTCGGAGTCTGGCCTCCGGCCGGGGTGCCGTAGTACGCCGCCCGGTAGGACTGGGTGCCCGCCAGATGCGACCACGCCTTACGTGAAGTGAGCACCATCTCCGGGGCGGGGGCGCCGATGGCGTCGAGGTAGTCGATCCACCGCAGCTCATCCGCGATCGGGTCCGAGGTCGGGTCCGACCACGGCTTCGGCGCGGTCGGCATGTTCGCGGCCGGCACTCCGTAGTCGGCTTCGACCGTGAGGCCGTTCTCCCCGGCCAGGCTGAACTTGCCGTCCAGCAGCACGTCACCGGCGGCGAGTTCGAGGCGAGAGCGGATCGCTTCGACGTGCCGCTGCACGTCGTCGTAGAGCAGTTCCACGAGCCGGTCTTCGTCGGCGCCGCGGGCAGCGTCCAGGAGCAGCTGCTCCATCTCGCCGACGAGGAGCTTCTGGCCCAGCGCGGGCAGGGTGCCCTCGGTCTGCGTCGAGGTGGCCTGCCGCTTCGCGAACGGCACGCTGGTGTCGTAGGCACGGTAGGAGGCGGCGTTCACGCGCCGCTTGTTCTGCCGCACGCGCCACTTCACGTCGTGCACCCGGGCCTCGGGGAACACCTTCTGCGTGAGCAGGAAGTCGTCCGGGCTGGGGATGGTGCGCGCGTAGACCGTCAGGTCGGTGACGGAGACGTTGTTCAGGAGGTCGGCGACGCTCACGCGCTCACCGCCCCGAGGAAGCGGATCTGCGCCCTGGCCGGGTTAGGGGTGATCTTGGCCGGGTCGAGGCCGCCGGGGATCTTCGTGGCGTGGGCGGTGCCGTGCCAGAGCAGTGCCGCGGGCACCTTCGTCACGCCGGGGGTGAAGGGCGCCTCCGCATACACGAGGCCGGTGAGGACTTCGCGGCCGTCATCGGCTGCGGGATCGTAGGCCCCGTACAGGCCGGAGGCGGTGATGCGGCCGACGGGGACACCGGAGCGGATGAAACCGTGCGGCTGGGCTGCGGTCGGCTCGACGTAGTGGACGTTCTTGGTGAGCTTGGCCAGGTCGAGGGTGATGGTCTCGGTGGAGTCGGTGCCGTGGCGGGAGGCGAGCCAGTCCCGGTCGGCGGTGACCGTCACGATCTGGATCCCTCGATCCGCGCCGGTGCCGAGGCCGCGGGCCTGTCCCTGAACGCGTACATCGTCCGGGCGGCTCGCCGCCAGGCCACACTGGATGCCGCGCGGCAGCTCGCCTCGCTGGGTCTGGGTGAGGACCTGGCGGGCGAGGGCGACGCTCTGTGAGGCGGGGTGAGGTCTGGACTCTGGCCGATGGACGCGGCGTCCTGATCGTCTCCCTGGACGGTCTGGAAACGTCGTTCAAGGCGGTACTCGCGATCGTGCTGCATCCGAGCGGGCGCTACCCCGACACGGCGATGAGCGTGGTGATCGGCGACCCGATGCCGTGCACCGCGGTTGCCGTGAACCTCCAGCAACTGCACGCGACACGCTTCACGGACGCGACCCGCGTCGGGGTAGTGCCCGCCGAAACAATGGCGCGGGTAGACCAGGCGCTGCGCGCGGTTCTCGATCTGTGAGGCGCGTTCTCACCTCACCGCAAGCGGCGGTCATCGCGTAGGCCCGAAGACGAGGCCGACAGGTAGAGGGCGGGACACCGACTGCCAGGCCCCGGCGTCGTCCTCAGCCGATGAGTTGGCCCCGGGACGGCCCGGGGACAGAGTGCGGGCCAGGCGAATCCTCGAGACTATGACGTTCCGGGGCTTCGCCGTGTTGTGCGCGGCGAGTTCTTGCGCGTTCAGCCAGAAGTCGTTCCCGAGGTAGTACATGGCGACGAAGCCCGCGGAGATGAACCCTCCCCAGCCCAGGACCAGCAAGAAGATGTTGGAGTCGGTCCGCTGGATGCTGTAGGCCACGCCCTGCATGGTCGTGAACAGCCACGGGAACCACGTCGTCCGGCCGAAGCTCGGGTCGGCGTACCAGCTGCCGTTCCTGCGCCACGCCAGCAGCGGGGCCGACGCGAAGCCGACGCTGGCCAGGCAGTACATGAAGGCGAAGAAGCCGTTCTCGATGAAGTCACGGCCGTTGGTGATCCCGAGGTAGGCGACCCCGGGCAGGAACAGCACGACCGCCAGGCCGAAGCCGAGCACATCTCCGCGCCGTCGAACCGGCTCTGCCGTCACGCTCCACCCCACTCTGGCCGCTGCCATGTTCCCCGGCACCGTACCGGGCACGGGAAATGCACCCGGCAGTGGCAGAGGGGCCGGTCTCGGCAACAGCGCCTTCTCGGCCAATGCCAGTGGGGAACCGGGCATGGCACGGAACTTTGCGGGTGGCGAGCAGCTGATCTGTCCCATGATCTGGCCTGGGGGCCGCATCGGCCCGGGGACGGTGAGGAGCAGCGGTATGGGCGTGAGCCACAGCCATCTGACCAAGTCGGAAGTGCAGCAACTGCTGGGCGTGACCACGTTCGGGATGCGGCGGCTGGCGCGGAAGTACGACAAGTTCCCCAAGCCGACGGAGCGTCCCTACAGCCCGTTCAACCGGCAGGCCCCCCAGGAAGTGTGGGACGCCACCGAGGTCTACTCCTGGGCGGCACAAACCGTGGAACTCGCCCACCGCGGCGCCCTCCTGTTGCGCCCCCTGCCCGAGGAACCGGCTCCTGGCCGCTGGCTCGGATACAAGGACACGGCGCGAGGGCCGGCGCTGGACTGGCAGACCGACCTCGGCGTCATCCGTCTCGTGCACTGCGACGACTCCAAAGCCGCGACCGACGTCGCCTCAGCCATCGTCAGCAGCGGCAATAGGAACGGCGTCGTCACCGTCTGCGCTCTGTACGGGGACATGGGCTCTGGCGGGCCGGCGCTGGTCGCTGCCGACACCGCGCACCCGGGCATCGAGTACGAGGCCGGCTGGGGCGAAGTCGCGGCGCTCGTCGGCCAAATGCTGCCCTGGTGGCCCGACCCGCTGCGCCTTCCGCGACCGCGTGATCAACCGTGTCCCTCTGCCCTCCGACCCACTGGGCGCCGTGGTCGACGGCCTGCTCGCCGAGAAGGCCGATTTCTACCTCGACTACGGCGACAGCTTCCTGGTGAGCGGTACGGGATTCCCGTGGATAGACTACCCCGACCGCACCCAGCTGGGCAAGGCAGGAGTTCCCTCCTTGGAGGGGGTCGTGAAGCTGAGCGTCCACGCCCCCCGGGCGGCTCCCACCGTGGAGAAGTTGCGGGCAGCCGCCGGGGCGGCAGTCGAGGTGTGCGCACATGCGGATGGAGTCGTTGACGTCACCTCCGCCGGGGCGACGAAAGCGGCAGCCCTCTCGGCGCTGCTCGCCGGACAGGCAGCTGCGCGCGCGCGAACGGTGGCCTTTCTCGGCAACGACCTGAACGATCAGGAGATGCTGGGCCTGGCCGACGTCGCGGTCGTCGTCGGAGGTGGTCTTCCCGGGCTCGAACGTGCTGGACACGTACGACGGGTTCGTGCGGAGGACACAGATGTCGCGGCGGTGCTGCATGACGTGACCCGCCGTTCCCGCGAGGATCGGGACGTCGGCTGATGGGCGCTTTTGATGCCGCCGCCCTCCACCCCGGACTGCAGCTGCCCAGCCGCGCACAACACCACTTCGCCGAGGCCGTGTCCCTGCGCGCCTCGATCGCGGACCGGCTGCGGCAGGAACTGCGCGCACCGAACTTCACCCCGTATCTGGTGCACAACACCACGTCGGGCCTGCTGACGGCGCTCTTCGCGGCGGGTGCCTCCGGCCGTACCGTGCGCACATGCGGTCCGGACCACCAGCACTATCCGGCCTACGCGGGAATACTCCCTCACGGCGGCCCGGAAGCGGAGTGGGAACTGCGGACCCATGTGTCGCCACTGGCCGGCACCGTGGACGAGCTGGCCGGGGACAGCATAAAGATCGTCGACGCCGCCCAATCCCTGGGCACGACCCTCACCTCAGCGGCACTCACTCATGGCGACGTCGTGCTCGCGCCCCTGCACAAGCACTTGGGGCTGGCAGTAGGGCTAGGACTCGCACTCGTGCGCACCGACCCGCCGGCGTTGGAGCTCGTACATCGTGTGTTCGGCGTGGCAGAGTCCGGCGCCCAGTCACTGGACCTGCTGCGCGCCGCAGAACAAGCGCTGCAGGACGCGGAGGGGAGAATATTCAACCGGGCCGTGATCGATGTCGACGACGCCCTGCGGGCCTGGTGCGCGCGGCACGGCATGCGCCTGCTGAACCGTGGGCGCGGAGCCCCCTTCGCGTGCGTCACCACCACGGACGGCTCCGCGGTCAGCGAGCGGCTGGCCCCCTCCGGCTGGCGCCATTTCCGGGCGGAGAACATCGCCCGGTTCGCGTTCCACTGCCGTGGTCTCGTCGACGATCCGCCCGCCGATCACACGACGGCATTCCAAGAGGCACTCACCCGTGCGCTGCACACGGGCCTGCACCCCTGAACACTCACCTCAGCGGGCTCTGGACGACGGGGGCCTCGTGCCACCACGAGGTCGTGCCCGTAGCTCCCTTCCAACTGAACGAGAAGTGCACATGGTCCGCATGCGGGTTGGGGCCCTCGTAGGCGCGCCAGCCGTCCAACGCCGCGTAGGAACCCCAGATCCGCGAGTCCCAGATGATGTACATCAGACCGAAACGCCGGGCGGCGGCGCAGGGCCGTCCCAGGCCGTCTGAGGCCAGGAGCCAGTCGAGCAGTTCGGCGGCATCCCGTCCCTGGCATGCGCTGCACACGCGCCAGTCCCAGGCGCGGCCCTCCTTGTGCTCACTGCGGCCACCTACGTCAGGGGGGCGCAGGATGCCCATGCTGCCCGTTCCTGGAAAAGCAGAGAGCACCAGATCGCGGAAGGCGATGACTCCAGGCTGCGGTTGTGAACCGTGGGTCGTCTGCGGCTCGTACCCCGCGAATTCGTCGATGACATGGCCCGTTCTCGCCCTGAGAGTGCGGTCAAGACCGGCCGGTATACCTGCCCTGCGGGCGCGAGAGGTCGCTGAGCATCCACGCGCCTGGCACATGATCGTCCCCCGCTGCTCGATGTGCACGCCTGAACCCCCGAGAAATTGGCTCGCAAACTTGACAGACTTAATAGTGGGCGCACCAGGAGACGAAATGTACGTGCCTGGCTACAGAACTACGGGGTGCTCCTGCCTATCCAGCGAGAGCATGCGGGCAACGGTACCTGCCACTGCGTCGGCTCCGCGGTTTATAGCGGGCAAGCTACCAGCGTAGTACGTGGCTCCGGCAGTAATTTCACCTATCGCGTACAGGTGAGGATGAGCATCGCCGGATGGCAGTCTGACTCGACCGGTTCCCGGGTCTACGCGGAGTCCACCGGCCTTGTCCCAGGTTGTGAAGCCATTCGCCTTGAGGGACGAGATGAGAAGGCGGGAGCGTCCGTTGGTCGCGCCTGGGCTGGTCCGAGTCGCATCGATCGCGGCGCGGACCTTCCGCGCCTTGCCGGCGGAATGTACGAGAAAGGTGCCGGTCTGGAAGTGGACATCCGTCAACCCTGCAAGGACTGATAGTTGCCCCGAATCCATGGCGCCGAGCAGAGCCGAGGCTGTCTTCTCTGGCATCGGGGACTGCAGGCTTTTCATCCGTTGCGTATGTGAGGCGAGCTCCCGGGCAGCCGCCTCCGACAAGCAGGAGCGAATCTTTTCCCCCAAGTCGAAGGAGACCCTCGACAGGATGGTTTGAAGAGGATTCACATTCGGGCGCTTCAGTTGATGACGAATGTGATCATGAGCGGACACACGTGAATGGAACCAGGAGAACTCGGTCTTCACGTCCGTTCCTTCAGCCTTGAGTTCTTCCTGAAGCAATTCCAGAATGGCGCTGATCTCGAGTTTCCCGGTCAAGCTGACTTGAGACTGCACACGCTCATCGGTGACATGACCCAGAGGCTTGATCTCTTTCGCCGCACGAACCTGAGGGAGAATTCCGTTCCGTGACGCCATGGTGATAGGCCCTTGGTGCCCCAGGTGGAGCAGACCCATCGTGGCATCTACGGCAGTCAAGCCGGTTCCGACTATCAGTACGGGGGCATGTGGGTCACGGAGGCGGGGGAGTACATGACTCAAGGGGTAAGGGTTGCACTGAAAACCAGGAGTACCCTTCAACTGGAACGGGTCGGCAGGGCTGCCGGCCCCAATGGCCAGGATCACGTGAGTGTAGGCCCTGGTCCTGCGATCACTCCGCACCAGCAGAGTGCCGTTGCTCCCCTCCGAAACGTCCACGACGGTTTCCCTGTGGACGGAAACATCCCACCCCCGTTGTTCCGCGGTTCCGCGGCAGTCGCGAAGTCTCGATTCCAGGTACTGACCGAAGAATCTGCGTGGGGCAAAGGAATTTCCCAGGTCCAACCCGTTGTAGGTCGAGCCGGATCGCGTCGGCTGCGCGGCGAGCCAGCAGAGGAAATCGTCGTCCTTATCGGCGCGAATTGACAGATCGCCGTTCGGTAGGTTGAGGAGAGCGCAATCCAGGTCCGGGCCGAACGCCTGGCCGGTCGCTAGATTCCCTGCTTCGTAGATGCAGAGTTCCACCTCCTGTGTGAATTTCTCGGTGCGGCTGAGTAGGCTGTCAATGAAGCTGACAGCCGCTGCCCCGCCTCCAATGATCGCTATACGCATGGCCATATTTACCTCGACTGGATTTCCCTGTCTGGCCCCATCCGCGATTCCAGCGAGGAGGGGTCAAGATCGCCATACGTATCCACGTAGGGAGGAAAATTCAGGAGATGATGTTCCTTCAGCTCGTCCTGGTGATCGAGTAGAAAATGCAGCTCATTGCGATCTCCGGACCACCTTGATCCATTAAAGAATTGCATCCCGGGGAATCGCGTTTTGTAGAGGCTTCTTGTGTCGTAGCACAGGCCCAGATAGCAATGATCGACACTTTCGTCCCGGAGGCGAAAGAGCGTCGCGGCCATCAGGTGATTCCCTATCTCGACTCTCCGGTACGCTGGGTCGTATACGGGTATCCCGTACTGGGATATGCCGTCGCGAATCAATACGGGAACGAACCCGACGGCTGCCCCTGTATTTCTGTCGACAAGGTGCGACACGTGGGTGGCGAGGGGAGAGTCGAGCATCTCGAAGAATCGCGACCGGCGATAATCCGCGCGAGTCTTCTGTGCGTCGAAGTATCCGTCCGCCAGTGCTCGCCATTCCGGCGAGAGGTGAAACTCGGCCCGCGTCACAAGTGTCTGATCGATGCTCGAACACTTTCTCTCTACATACCGAATTCGGCCGGTCTTTGAAAGATCCTCAAGGTTCACCCGGACACTTCTGGCAAGATAGAAGCGCGAAAGGTCGTATGCGCTCGGAAGGAAGCCTTGCGTGTAGGCGGAGCGTACACTCTCACCCTTTTCCAGAAATCCCCAGACGTGATAGGAGAAAATATAGTTCTCATAATCAGGCGGGCGTTCAGAAAACGCAATCCTCATGTCTCTCCCGTAATTCAATGTTCGAGCGGGTGGTGTCCCGCCGGCGGGACGCTCGTGGGGCTATGGGGGTGGCGGCGGGGCCGGATGTCGCGTTGAGCGCCCGGGTCAGTGCGTCCTTGAGGTCGCTGAGCATCGGAACAGCCTTGTCAGCGGCAGGGAACGGGAAGAAGTGATCACCGTGATAGCTCCGATGGCATGCCTGACTCGAGAAGAAGTCCCGCCACCGCTCTACTTCCGTGCGTGACGCGAGAGGATCGGCCAGTCCGCTGAAGAGCGAGACGGGTATGTCCAGAGGGTGTTCCGGACGGAACGACCAGCTCTCGGCCAGGCGCAGGTCGGCCCGCAGTACAGGAAGCATGACCGCCATCAGTTCTGAGTGCGCCAGCGTTTCGGCCGGGGAGCCGCCCAACGTGCCGAGGGCGGTGAGCAGTTCAGTGTCGGGGAGATCGTGCAGCCTGTGCGTCGTCATGTCCGCCGCCGGGGATCGTGCTGCCGAGAGGAAGAGCTGTACGGGTCGGGGCAGGCCGCGGCGGACGCACTCATGCGCCAGCTGGAAGGCGAGCCGGCCGCCCATGCTGTGGCCGAACAGGGCGTACGGCCCTGCGCCCAACTGTCCGGTGAGCTCGGACAGAAGCAGGTCCATCAGGCTGTCTGCGGAGGTGTGCAGCGGTTCGCGGATCCGCCTTCCATGGCCCGGGAGTTCGACTGCCGACACAGGGAAGCGAGGTCCGACCGCATCACTCCATCGCTGGTACACGCGAGCGGAGCCACCCGCGTAGGGCAGGCAGAACAGGCGCACTGAGGTCTCACCGATCATCTGCACCCGGAACACCTATCGCCCTTACAGCTCCGACACAAAGGTTGACGGTTTGGCCCTGAGGCGGGCCAGGATGCGGGATCGACGACCATGGCGGCCACCACCGTGCGCCCACGTGCTCGAATCCCCAGGGAAGGCAGTCCGCCGAACCATGCACGATCGACCCTACGCAGCCGCATCGTTCGAGCAAGAGCGCGCCTATGTCCTGGACCGAGTCGGCCCTGATGACGCCGCGCTCCACGTTCATCGGGCGGTGATGCTGCGGGAGGGACTCTCCGCTCAGACCGCGCGCGAGTCGCTGCGGCGGTCGCTGGACCGCCACGACATCCTGCGCACCGCACTGATCGTCGAGGGCGGCCGGCTTGTGCAGGTCGTGCACGAGGGCGTCGAGCCGGAGGTCGTCGTCGCAGATGTGTCTGCGGACAGCGGTCAGGACCCTGAACCGCAAGTCCGACTGCTGATCGCGGAGTTCGTCCGGCGCCCTTTCGCCCTTGCCGCCCCGCCGCTGTGGCGTCTGCTCCTCGTGCGGTTGTCCCCGCACCGCCAGGTCGCGGTGCTGAGCGCCCATGCGGCCGTTGCCGACGACGAGACGCTCATGCTGTTGCTCCGGGAGCTCACGGCACAGGCGGGTCCCTCCGGGACGCCGCGTCAGTACCAGGAGCATGCAACCCGCCAGGCTGAGCTGAGTGCGGAACAGCTGGCACGTCATCGGTCGTACTGGCGGAACGAGCTGGGGGAGAGACCGGAGCCGGCCGGCTTTCCCGTCTCCCAGGAGGGAGCGACACCGTCACACGGGCAGATCGACACACAGCGCCACGTCCTTCCCCCGAGCCTTGTGGAAGCGTCCCGGCTGTTCGCGGAACGTGCCGGATGCTCCCTGTCGGCTGTGCTGGCGACCGGGCTCATGGCGTTGTTGCGCAGGTACGCGGCAGGCGCCGATACGGTCATCGGCTGCTCGTTCTCCGCACGTAGTCGGCAGCCGAGCGGCCCTCAGCTCGGCCCGTACGAGAACACGGCGTTGCTACGCCTGGGGATCCAGGCTCCTGCCAACTTCCTGGAGGCGGTACAGGACACCGCCGAGCGACTGGGCCAGGCGGAAACGCACCGGGACTACCCCTTCCAGAAGCTGGCGCGGGAACTGAAAGGGGCGGACGAGCCGGGCCTCGTGCCGCCCTACCGACTGCACTTCCGCTCCGAACTCGACTGGGCGCAGCCGAACGACCCACTGACCGAGAGCCGGACCGGCACGGAGGACTACACAACCGCGTTCGCGGCCATCGACGGCGACATGGGCGTCACCATCCGCCGCCTGCCCGATGGTCCGGCCCTCGATTGGGACTATCGGCCCGAGATGTACGACCCGCAGCTGGTCGCCCAGTTCGCGGCCCACTACGAGCAATTGCTGGCGGCCGCACTTGATGAGCCGGAACGACCCGTTGCGGAAAGCCCGTATCTCTCCGAGAGCGACCTGGATGCGGTCAAGCAGCGGTGGAACACCATGCGGACCACGTACCGAAGGTGCAGTGTTCATGAGCTGATCGAGGAGCAAGTCGCACGCAGTCCCGACGCTGTAGCGGTCGAGCATGACGACCAGAGCATGAGCTATGCCGAACTCAATCGGAGTGCGAACAGGCTGGCTCACCATCTCGGCGCCCTCGGGGTCGCACCGGGGGACATGGTCGGCGTCTGTCTGGACAGATCCGCGGATCTGGTCGTCGCGGTGCTCGCCGTGCTCAAGGCCGGCTGCGCGGTGGTGCCCCTCGATGCCGCGTACCCACAGGAACGTCTCGGCATCATGCTCCAAGAGGCTGACGTTCGCAGCGTCGTGACCACAGGGGTGCTGCTGGCGCACACCCCCGGACTGGACGAGCTGTTCCACGACCTGCGCCAGGTCCGCCTTGACGCGGACGAGCGTGCCATCCGCTGTCACGAATCGGGAGACCCCGAGGACCATCCCGCGGCGGAGGCAGCGGCGTACTGCATCTTCACCTCCGGCTCAACCGGCCGGCCCAAGGGTGTTGTCGTCGAGCACGGCGCACTGGCCAACCTCGTCGCCTGGCATGAGCAGGCCTGGCTGACCGGCGTCGGTCTCCGTACCGTGCTGTACTCGCCCATCAGCTTCGATGTCGCCTTCCATGAACTCGCGGCCGGGCTGTGCACGGGGGCGACGCTGGTGCAGGTGGATGAGCCCACCCGGCGCAACCCCTTGGCCATGCTCGATTTCGCGCGCCGTCGCCGCATCGAGAAGTGGTATCTGCCGTTCGTCTCGTTGCAACAGGTGGCGCAGGCAGCGCGGACCGGCGCAGTGCCTGAATCGCTGAGGGAGCTCGTCATCGGCGGCGAGGTGCTCCGGGTGACTGACGAAATACGTGACTTCGCCCGCCGCACCGGCTGTGTGATCCGTAATCATTACGGCTCGACAGAGTGCCTCGACCTCGCCACGCACACCCTGTCCGGAGACCCCAGGCTATGGCCGGCCATCGCCCCGATCGGCCGGGCCAGCGTGCACAACATGAACCTCTACATCCTGGATGAGCAGCGCCAGTTGCTGCCGGTAGGGGCGGTGGGTGAGATTTACGGGGAAGGCGACTGCCTTGCCCGTGGTTACCACGGGCGCCCGCAGCTGACGCAGGAGCGCTTCACCGCGAGTCCGTTCGCCGCTCAGGGGCAGCGTCTCTACCGCATGGGCGACCTCGGGCGTTATCTCCCGGACGGCACGATCGAATGCCTCGGCCGCGCCGACAGGCAGATGAAGATCCGGGGATACCGGGTGGAGCCGAGTGAGGTCGAGGCCGCGCTGGCCGGGCACCCGGCGGTCGCCGAATGCGTTGTCGCAGCCAGACAGGCGAAGGGCGGGCGGCAACGCCTGGTCGGATATGTCGTCCCGCACCCCGGACAGGATGATGGCCGACTGCCCGAGCAGTTGCGGAGCAGCCTCGCCGAACGGTTGCCGGAGCACATGATTCCAGGAGCGGTGGTCATGCTGGAGGCGTTGCCCCTCACCCCGAGCGGCAAGGTGGACGTCCGCTCTCTGCCCGAGCCTCACCCGGTGGCGAGACAGAACGCGCGGGTGCCGACGGCCGATCCGACCGGGGTCATCGTGCGGATCTGGCGCGATCTCCTGGACCGTCAGGACATCGATACCCGCAGGACATTCTTCGATCTCGGGGGTGACTCCCTCCTGCTGGTTCGGGCACATCAGCGGATCGAACAGGAACTCGGGAGAGAACTCCCCGCGGTGGCTCTGTTCCAGCACCCCACCGTGGAGGCACTGGCGACGTTCCTCGCCGAGCAGCCGAACGAGGGCGGACAAGCAGGTGATGGCGAAGGCCGGGCCCTGCGTGCGAATGTGACCCGGGGCGAGTCCACCGGGGGCGAGATCGCCGTCGTCGGGATGGCCTGCCGCGTGCCGGGGGCGGCGGACACCGGGGAGTTCTGGGCCAACCTGTGCGCGGGTGTCGAGTCTGTCGGAAAGCTCTCGACCAGCGAAGTCTTCCGCCTTGAGCGGGATCAGACGCAGGATGCGGGCTATGTCCCGGCCGCCGCCATGATCGACGACATCGACCACTTCGATGCCGAGTTCTTCGGCTACAGTCCCGCCGAGGCGGCCGTGATAGACCCTCAGCAGCGGCTCTTCCTCGAATGCGCATGGCAGGCACTCGAGGATGCCGGAGCGGGTCCGGAGCGGACCCGCATCGGGGTATACGCCGGTGCGAGCCTTAGCACCTACCTGATCAACAACGTGCTGCCCGCGAAACTCGGCTCCCGGACCTACCTCAGTCACCGGCACTTCGACGAGGCCACCGAACTACGTATCGAGCAGGGCAACTCCCGTGACCATCTGCCCACCCGCGTTTCGTACAAGCTGGGTCTGCGCGGCCCGAGCGTCAACGTACAGTCGACCTGCTCCACCTCGCTCGTCGCCGTGCACCTGGCCCGCCAGGCTCTGCTCGCCGGAGACTGCGAGGTCGCCCTGGCCGGCGGGGTCTCTGTCATCACGCCACAGAACACCGGTTATCTCTACCGCGACGGCATGATGCTCGCACCCGATGGGCACTGCCGCGCCTTCGACTCCGACGCCGCGGGCACGGTGTTCGGCAACGGCCTGGGAGTGGTGGTGCTCAAGCGGCTGTCGGCCGCGCTCGCCGACGGCGATCAGGTCTACGCCGTGCTCAAGGGCTCCGCCGTCAACAATGACGGCGCGGGCAAGCAGGACTACTCCGGGCCCAGCGTCGCGGCCCAGGCCGATGTCATCCAGCAGGCTCACCGCAGCGCAGGTGTCAGGTCGGCCGAGATCTCGTACGTGGAAGCGCACGGCACCGGAACCAAGCTCGGTGACCCGATCGAGATCGCCGGGCTCACCGAGGCCTTCCGGCGCGGTGGAATGACGGACCGTGCCGCCTGTGCCATCGGCTCGGTGAAGACCAACATCGGTCATCTCGACGAGGCGGCCGGGGTGATCGGCCTCATCAAGACGGTGCTGAGCCTGCATCATCGCCAGATTCCGGCCACGCTGAACTTCCGGTCGCCCAATCCCCTTGCCGGCCTGGAGGACAGCCCGTTCTTCGTGAACACGGAGCTGCGCGCCTGGCGCTCGGACGACGGGCGGCCACGCCGGGCCGGAGTGAGTTCATTCGGCATGGGCGGCACGAATTGCCATGTGGTCCTCGAGGAGTCACCCGTGAGGCGCGGTGCCCCCCGTGGCCCGGACGAGACCGCGCATCTGCTGCCGATATCCGCTCGCTCGCCGGAGGCGCTGCGCACCCTCGTACAGGGTTATGCCGAGCGGCTGGCGGGGCAGGACGACGAGGGCCTGGCGGACATATGCTTCTCGGCCGCCACCGGCCGCCGGCACTTCGGCACCCGGCTGGCGATCCAGGCCTCCGGTGCCGAGAGCGCTCGTGCCCGGCTCGCCTCCCTCGCCACCGAACCCCGCTTCGACAGCCTGGTGGCCAACGCCAACGCCACCGGCGCCAGGCCGCGGATCTGTTTCCTGTTCACCGGCTTCGGCTCGCAGTACGCCGAGATGGGCCGCCCGCTCTACGACAGTCATCCGGTCTTCCGTGAAGCGCTGGCGCAGTGCGACGAGATCCTGCGGCCCATGACCGGCCGGTCCCTGATCTCCACCCTGTACGACCGGGGCAACGTAGAGGCACTTGCTGACACGGCGCTCGCACAGCCGGCCGTCTTCGCCGTGAGCTACGCGCTGAGCAGGCTCTGGGAGTCCTGGGGCGTGCGGCCCGACCTAGTGCTCGGCCACAGCCTCGGGGAGTACGCGGCCGCTTGCACAGCGGGCGTCTTCGGGATCGAGGACGCGCTGAAACTTGTGGCGCTCCGAGCCAAGCTCATGGCTGAACTACCGCGCACCGGCGGCATGATGCAGGTGAACGCGGACGTGGACACCGTACGCCGGTATCTGGCCCGACACGGTGGAGCGGTATCGGTGGCCGCGGCCAACGCACCCGACATGACCGTGATTTCAGGCCCTCATGCGGCGTTGAAGGACATTTCCGCGGCGCTGCTCGCGGCAGGCGTCGACGGTGTGCCGATGCGGATATCCCACGCGTTCCACTCCCCGCTGATGGACCCGATTCTCGAGCCGTACCGCGAGATCGCCCACTCTGTCCAATACCGCCCGCCGCAGTTGCGGATCATCTCCAATCTCACCGGTGAACCGGCCGCGCCCGGGGAGTTGGACTCGCCCGACTACTGGGTGCGGCACATCACCGGCACCATCCGGTTCGACCGCGCCATGCGGACCGCCGCGTCCGAAGGAGCGGATGTCTTTGTCGAGCTCGGACCCAAGCCGGTGCTCATCGGCCTCGGGAAGAGCTGCGTGACCGCACCGGAGGCCCTCTGGCTGCCGAGCCTGAGTCCCAAGGACCCCGATGCCGCGATCACCGCTCTCGGCCGCCTCTACGAGGCAGGGGCGGACGTGGACTGGGCTGCGTTCCACGCATCGCCGCGTATCCGGGTACCACTGCCCGGTTATCCGTTCCAGCGCGGCCGGCACTGGATCGAATCGGCGGCACCGCGACCGGACCGACAGCCGGTGGAACCGGCGCTCCCGGCGGCGAAGTCGGCAGGCGCAGGCGCAGGCGCCGCACCGGCCGCGGCTTTCGAAACCATCTGGGAGTCGGTCGAGGCCCCAGCTACCCAGGAGTCGCCAATGCCGGGCCGCTGGGCGCTCGTTGGCGAACCCGCCGGGCTCGCGGGGCGGCTGGCCGGCGCCATGCGGGCCGCGGGCGGGGAACGCGTCGAGGCAGTCGCGCGAAAACGCCTGCCCGAGCAGCTTAAGGGGATCGACCGTGGCACGGACACGATGCACCTCGTGTTCGCACCCGGGCCACAAGAGGCGCACGACATCCCGGACGCCGCCGCGCGGTTGCTCGCCGACGCCCGTGACCTCGTCGCCTTCGCCGCCGCGCGGTCAGGCGCCGTGCGGCTGTGGTTCGTCAGCTCCGAGTCCGCGCATGGCGTCCCGGCCACCGAAGGGGAGCTGGCCCAGGGGGGCTTGGCCGCACTCGCTCGGACGGTGGCGGTTGAACATCCCGAACTGCGCTGCGGTGCGCTGGCGTTGCCCGTACAGCCACGGGACGCCGACATTGAACTGGCGGCGAGAGTTCTCGGCTCCACGGTATCCGGCGGCAACGCCCAGCTGGCGGTGCGTGATGGCGGGCTCCACCGAGCGCGCCTGGTGCCGCTGTCCACGCCGGACCAGCTGTCCACACCGGAACAGGTGCCTCAGCTGTCAGTCCGCCGGGACGGCTGCTACCTGATCACCGGTGGCACCGGAGGGCTCGGGCTGCTGCTTGCGCAGGAGATCGCTCTCCGGCAACCGGCCAGGCTCGTCCTTCTGAGCAGGCACGGTGAACCCGCACCGGAGGACGCTGCGGCCTGGGAGGCGCTGCTGGCCACGGGCGTACGGATCGACGTCGTGCGGGCCGATGTCGCGGACGAAGCACGGGTCGCGGAGGCACTGGCCGACTGCGGACCGCAACTGCGTGGCGTGTTCCACTGCGCGGGAGCGGTGGCCGACGGGATCCTGCTTCGCCAGACCGACGAACGGATGGCCACCGTCCTGCGGCCCAAGGTGACCGGAGCCTGGCATCTGCACCGACTCACTCAGGACCACAGTCTCGACTTCTTCGTCCTGTATTCGTCGTTGGCCGCTCAGCTCGGCTATGGAGGACAGGGCAGCTACGCCTTCGCCAATGCCTTCCTGGACTCCCTCGCCCGGCATCGCTGGCAACGCGGTCTGCCGGCGCTCAGTGTGGGCTGGGGAAGCTGGGCCGGAGCCGGCATGACGACACGGCTCTCCACGCGGCATCAGGAATCTCTCAAGGCCGACGGCGAGATCCCGCTGGCGCCGCAGCACGCCCTCGCGTCACTCGCGGCACTGGTCGGCCGGGTCCCGCACGCCGTGGTCGCGGACCTGAACCCCGCGGTGCTCGAAGCCATGGACACCCCTGCTCTGTCCCCGGCCCCGGGGACTGTGCATCCCGCCACCGAGGACGCGGCCGCGGTCGCCGGGCCGCAAGGGCCGTTCACCCGGCGGTTGCGTGCTGCTGGGCAGGACGAGGCCCGCGTCCTCGTGCGTGACACCGTCGCGGCGTGCGTCCGCGTCCTGCTCGGCGACGAAGCCGGGCAGGACATCGACGCGGACACCGGCTTCGAGGACCTGGGTATCGACTCGCTCGGCGCGCTCGATCTCCGCGGAAAGCTGGAGGACGAGCTCGGCCTTGACCTGCCCACGACCTTGGCGTTCGAGCATTCCTGCCTCAACGACCTGGTCCGGCATCTGGAGGAGCAGTTCGCCGTGGAGATCGAGGCCGTGCTGCCGGTCCAGGAGGCCGCCGCGGCGCCGGCCGCTGAGCTGTCCGCCGCCGGAGACGTCGCCATCATCGGCATGTCCTGCCGCTTTCCCGGTGCCGGGAGTCCGGACGAGTTCTGGACGTTGCTCGATGAGGGGCGCGATGCTGCCCAGGAGATCCCGGACGAGCGCTGGCGGCTTGCTGACTTCTACGACCCCTCAGTAGACGCTCCGGGGAAAATGTACGTCCGTCGGGCGGCGCTGATCGACGACGCCGACTGCTTCGACGCGGCGTTCTTCGGCATCTCGCCGCGCGAGGCGGCCTGCATGGATCCGCGACAGCGGCTGCTGCTCGAGCTCGCCTGGAGCGCGATCGAGAGTGCCGGCATCGCCCCCGGCACGCTGCGGGGCAGCGACACAGGCGTATTCATCGGCGGCGACGAGTTCATCAACGACTATCTGAGACAGGCTGCGGCGCAACTCGGCGAGGAGCCCTACCTCGCCACCGGAACCACCCTGAGCTTCGCGGCCGGACGGATCTCGTACAAGCTCGGATTGCACGGTGCCAGCATGGTCCTGTCCACGGCCTGTTCCTCGTCGCTGGTCGCGTTGCACACCGCGGTACGGGCCATTCGGCACGGCGAGTGCGCCATGGCCGTCGTCGGAGCGGGGAAGCTGCTGATCGGGCCCGAGGAGACCGTGCAACTGTGCAAATTGCGCGCGCTCGCTCCCGACGGGCGGTCCAAGGTGTTCGCCGCGGGTGCTGACGGCTACAGCCGCGGCGAGGGCTGTGCTGCGGTGCTGCTCAAGGGGCTCGACCAGGCGGTGGCTGACGGAGATCCCGTGCTGGCCGTCATCCGTGGCACCGCGGTCAACCACGACGGTCCGAGCTCCGGACTGACCGTGCCCAATGGCGGCTCGCAGGTCCGGCTGATCAACCGGGCACTCGCTGACGCTCGGCTCGCGGCCAAGGACGTGGGATATGTCGAAGCACACGGCACCGGCACTCGCCTCGGTGACCCGATCGAGCTCCGGGCACTCGGCGAGGCGCTCGGCGAGCGCCCGGAGCCCCTGCTCGTCGGCTCGGTCAAGGCCAACATCGGACATCTGGAGGAGGCCGCCGGTCTTGCCGGGCTGATCAAGACCGTGCTCTCGCTGCGCCATGGACGCATCCCCCGACAGCTGCACTGCACGGAGCTCACCCCCGAGGTGGACTGGGAGGCGCTGCGACTTGCCGTCCCGCGCGAAGGAACCGCCTGGCCGGCGGACGCTCCGCGGATCGCCGGCGTGAGCTCGTTCGGTGCCAGTGGCACGAATGCCCATGCGGTACTCGAGTCCTACCGGTCGGCACATGCGCCGCCGACGGCTCGGCCGAGCCGGCTCGTCTTCGTTCTCACCGGCAGGGATGAAGACGAACTCGCACTCGTCGTGCAGCGCTTCATCACCGCTCTCGGCGGGGACGAGGACCCTGCCGGGGTTGCCTGGACGCTGCAGTCCGGCCGCAGACACCATGCCCGCAGGCTGGCGGTCGTGGCCCAGGACATCGCGGAGCTACGTACCCGGCTGGAGAGCAGTAGCCTGGGCGAGGACCCCCAAGTGTTCCGAGGCGAGGCGGGAGCGGCCGAAGGGGGAGGCCGGCCCACCACGGGGCCCTCCTCGGAGTCGGCCGCCGCTGACCTGGCCCGGCGCTGGTGCGCGGGCGAAGTCATCGACTGGCGCACGCAGTACGGGGAGGTGGCACCGCACCGGGTGGTGCTCCCCACGCAACCGTTCCGGCGCGAACGGCTGTGGACCGGCGCCCAGAAAGGCACCTCATTCGTGCCGTCCGGCCCTTCCGCCCCGCCCAACAGCGCCGTTTCCACCGGCATTTCAGCCCCGCCGGCTTCGTTCCCATCGTCCACGGAGGTTGCTCTGCCCGCGACACCCAACAACACTCACACGCCCCCGATGCCGAATCAGGCCGCCGAGCAGGCAGCCCGAGCCGACGTGCTGGAAGCGCTACGCGAGCATCTGGCGTCCCTGCTGGGGGTGGTGCCTGAAGACCTCGAACCCGACGCCGACTTCGATGCCCTGGGAACGGACTCGCTGACCTTCATGAGGGTCAGCCAGTTCGTCCGCGATCGGTTCAAGGTCGTGCTGGCGTTCCAGCAGTTGTTCGACGAAGCCAGGTCGCTGGATGAACTCGTGACCCTCGTATACGGGCAACTTCCGGCCCAGCAAGCCGGGGAAGCCGCGATCCCGGCGACTCCCGCGCCACCCGTGACGGAGTCCGGCGTCCGCTCCGAACCAAGTGCGCTGCAGGGCGGATCCGAGCAGGCGCGGCAGCCGGCCGGGCAGCCGACGGCGGAGCAACTGCGCTTCCTCTCCGACCTCACCGAGAGATTCACCGCGCGGACCCCACGCTCGAAGACGGCGGCGGAGCGGGAGCGTTCCGTCATGGCGAACTGCCGCATGCCGCCGTTCCAGCCGCTGTGCAAGGAGATCTCGTACCCGATCGTGGCTGAGTCGTCCGCCGGGGCGCGCTTCCGCGACATCGACGGGAACGATTACCTCGACATCTCCATGGGCTATGGAGTCCACCTGTTCGGCCATCAGCCCGATTTCATCGTCGACGCCCTCAAGGAGCAGCTGCACCAGGGCTTCCACATCGGCCCGCAGGACCAGAGGGCCGGCCGTGTCGCCGAATTGCTGTGTGAATTGACGGGAATGGACCGGGCGGTCTTCTGCAACTCCGGGACCGAGGCGGTCATGGCCTCCCTGCGTTTTGCCCGGGCAGCGACCAAGCGCACCCGATTCGTCATGTTCGAAGGCTCCTACCACGGTTGGTCCGACCACACCCTCGCGCTGCCCGCCGGCCCCCGGAACTCCATCCCGATGGCCCGAGGCGTGAGCACGGGAGCAATGGACGAGGTCGTCGTCCTGGAGTACGGCGCCGCCGAGAGCCTGGCCACCATCCGAGAACTCGGCCCGGAGCTGGCGGCGGTACTGGTCGAACCGGTGCAGAGCAGGCGCCCCGATCTCCAGCCCAAGTGGTTCCTGAAGGAGCTGCGGGAGCTCACCCGCGCAGCCGGCACCGCGCTGATCTTCGACGAGGTGGTCACTGGTTTCCGCCTTCATCCAGGCGGCGCGCAGGCGTGGGCGGACGTGGACGCGGACATCGCCGTCTACGGGAAGATTCTCGGCGGCGGCATGCCCGTCGGCGCGGTCGCCGGCCGGGCCGCGTATCTGGACACCGTCGACGGCGGGCGCTGGGCATACGGCGACGATTCCGCGCCCACGGTTCCCACGACCTTCTTCGGCGGCACGTTCAACAAGAACCCGCTCACCATGGCCGCCGCCCATGCGGTCCTGACCACCATCAAGACGGATGGGGAACGCCTGCAAACGGAGCTGGCCGACCGCGTTTCCTGGCTGGCCGACGACTTCAATGCCTTCTGCCTCGAGGAAGGCTACCCGCTGCGCATTGTGCACTTCTCCTCCGTCTTCCGCTTCATCGGCGAAGGGGAATACAGCCTGCAGCGCTTTCCTCTGGCCATCGATCTGTTCTTCCATCTGCTCGCCCTCAAGGGCATCTATGTCCTGGAGACAAGGGTCTGCTTCCTGTCCACCAGCCATACCCGGGAGGACCTGCGCCTCATTTCCCGGACAGCGCAGGAATGCCTCGAGGAACTGCGCCGCGCCGGGTTCTTCCCCGCCCCTCCAAAGACCGCACCCACCAGGAGCGTTGAGGCCGTCACATCGGCCAAGCGTCCGTCGGCCGCACGGCTCACCGAGGACGCTCGCGTGGGCGACGCCTACACCGTGCCGCGGGTGCCCGCCGCAGGCACGGACGTGTTGCTCAGCGGCGCAACCGGGTTCCTGGGCGCCTATCTCACCCGCGACCTGCTGCGTAGTACCGCCGGGCGCGTTCATTGCCTGGTACGGGCCGACGACGCAGAGCAGGCGCGGGAGCGGGTACTGGACAATCTGGCCGTACAGGGTGGTCTGGACAGCCTCGACGCCGAGGCGCGGGCGCGGCTCACGGGAGTCCCGGCCGACCTGGCCGAGCCGCGGCTCGGGCTGACTGAAGGCGCCTGGCAGCGCCTGGCCGAGCAGACAGGGTCGATTTACCACTGCGGCGCGCACGTCAACTCGCTTCTGCCGTACGGAAGGCTGAGTGCCGCCAATGTCGAGGGGACCCGAGAGCTGTTGCGGCTCGCGACGCACGGTGGAGCAAAGGCGTTCCATCACATCTCGTCCGACGCTGTCTTCGATGCCTACGGCTACCTGCGGCAGTCACGGATTTACGAGGACGAACCGCTGGCGCACGCCGACACTCTTTACGGAGGTGGCTACGCGGAGAGCAAGTGGGTGGCCGACCAACTGGTCGCGGATGCCCGTGCCGCAGGGCTGCGCGCGTCCGTCTACCGGCCGGGAGCGCTGACCGGGGCGCTCACCGGTGGCTGCGGACAGCTCGGGGACTTCTTCACCCGGTTCCTCAAGGGCGTCATTCAACTGGGCAGTTGCCCTGAGCTGGATGCCACGATCGACTTCGCGCCCGTGGACCATGTGTCGCGCGCGATCGTCGAGCTCTCCCTGCGGCAGGGGGCCGGCGGGACGTTCCATCTGACCCACCCCGAGCCCGTCTCCTACGAAGAGTTCATGTCGGCCGTTCGCGCCGCAGGCTACAACGTGGAGACTGTCCCTCTGTACCGATGGTTGACCGACCTCGAAAAGCTCCGCTACGAGGACGGCAACGCGCTTTACCCACTGATGCCGCTGTTCACGGAATCGTCCGCGCCGGTGTTCCGCCGCGCCCGGCTCGACGTGCGCAACACGACGGCGAAGGCCGGACCCTGCCCTCCGCTGCTCGAACTGGTGCCGCGCTATCTCGACCGGTACAGCACCGCAGGCTATCTGCCGTGGCCCGACGTGACGGCCACTCAGCCGGGCGGCCGCGGTGCTTGATGCCAAGGACATCCGGCACCGGTGGCTCACCGACCACCTCGGCTGGCAGCTGACCGGCGACGAAGCGATCACGGTCCGCTCGATCTCTCTTTCGGCGGGCGAGATGGGTCCTGTGGACCGGATCAGCTGCGCCGGACGCTCGTTCGTCCTCAAAGGGCCGCCACCCGAGCACAGCACCTGGGGGGCTCTTCTGCGCGACATGTCCATGCGCGAGGTGCAGTCGTACCGTCTCCTCGGCGCGCGTGGGCCACACGCACCCAAGATCTCGCCGGCCTGCTATTGGTCGGAGTTCGACGAGGACGGCCGGGGTGCGCTCGCCCTCGAGGATCTCGGCGCCCCTCAGGAGCTCGCCCAGGTGATGGCAGCCGGTCTGAACCGCTCCCAGGCGGCCGCCGCGGTCCGGAGCCTCGCCCTCGCGCATGCCGCACAGGCGGCCACGGGCGCCGATCCGCTGACGCCTCCGTACCCGTGGCTCTACACGGCGGCCTCCGAAGGGCTGGTCGCCGCGGTGGAAATGGGTCTGGACGACCTTCGGCGGGTGCTGCCGATGCTCCTCCCGGAACCCGGGGCCGGGAGCCGGGCGGGGCAGATCCGGGACGTCCATGTGGCCGGGGTGCTGGCCCAGGCGAACGTCGACACGTCATGTGTCTCGATCTGCCACGGCGACGCCTGGGCGGGCAACATCCTTTTCGCGCACGGGAGCAGTGCGGGGAGCCTTCGGGCCTTTCTGATCGACTGGCAATTCACCATGTGGGGGAACCCGCTCACCGATATCGCCCTGCTCCTCATGTCCTCCGTGGACGCGGCCGCCTGCGCTAGCTGGGATGACGAACTACTCGGCCTGTATCACGCCACGTTGACGGCGCACAGCGACATCGACTATCCGATGGCTGAGTGCCGCGCCGACTACCGGCGGGCCCAACCATTCGCCGTGCTCGTCATGTTGGCCACACTCGAGGGCTACATCCGGGGGATGGACGAAGCGCAGCTGGCGCGCTTCACCCCAAGGGTGCGGGTGGCAGTGGACCGCGCCCTGACCTCGTCAGTCAGCTGGGGAGCGGTGTCGGGTACTCGCCCGTAAGGCAGGCCGTGCAGAGACCAGGAGCGCTGTCCGGGCTGATGGCTTCCACCATGGCGTCGATGTCCAGATAGGCGAGGGATTCCGCGCCCAGGTAGGTGCGGATTTCCTCCACCTCCCTGTTCGCGGCAATGAGCTGGGATCGGTCGGTGGTGTTCATTCCGTAGAAACATGGCCACCGGTACGGCGGGGAGAGAACCCGCAAGTGGATCTCTGCGGCACCGGCGCTGCGCAGCATGCGCATCGTTTCGCGCAGCGTCGTTGCCCGGACAATTGAATCCTCTACGACGACGAGTCGTCGGCCTTCGATGTTCTCGCGGATCGGATTGAGCTTGATTCGGACAGCATTGCGCCTGAGTTCCTGCGTGGGAGCGATGAAGGTCCGGCCGATGTAGCGGTTCTTGATGAAGCCGTCCACGTAGGGCAGGTCTGATTGCTTCGCGTAGCCCTGCGCGCCCGGAATGCCCGACTCGGGAATAGGCACCACGTAGTCGGCGGGTGCCGGCGCCTGCCGGGCGAGCGCCTCGCCCATCCGCTGCCGCACCCGGTGGACGTTTTGGCCGCCCAGATATCCATCGGGCCGGGCGAAGTACACGTACTCGAAGGAACAGAGCCGGGGTGTGGCCGCCTCACCCGAAAAGGGGCGGTGGGAGACCAACTCCCCTTCGGCGATGACAACGACTTCCCCCGGCTCGACCTCGCGGACGAGCTCGGCGCCGACCACATCGAGGGCAGGGGTCTCCGACGCCAGCACCCAGCCGTCGTGGAGCCTTCCGAGGAAGAGTGGGCGGAAGCCCAACGGGTCCCGGGCGCCCACCAGAAAATGATCGGTGAGCATGACAAATGAGTAGGCGCCCTCAAGGCGGCGTAGAACCTGAAGAAACGACGGCATCAGCGCGTCGCTGCCGTGGTCCTGGCCGTCGGCGGAGAGTTCCTTGGCCAGTAGGGCGGCGACCACATCGCTGTCGCTCCCGATCTCATCGACCGCCATACCGGCTGCCTGGGCCAACTCTGCGGTATTGACCAGGTTTCCGTTGTGCGCCAGCGCGAAGTGCTGCTCGGCCGCGGCACGGTAGACCGGCTGGGAGTTCATCCAACTGCTGGCGCCGGTGGTCGAGTAGCGCGTATGCCCGATGGCCGAGTGCCCCTGCAGGGCGCGCAGCCGATGATCGTCGAAAATGGTCGATACCAGCCCCATGTCTTTGTCGACCCAGATCTTCGCGCCGTCGCTGACAGCGATCCCGGCGGACTCCTGCCCGCGGTGCTGAAGGGCAAAGAGGCCTAGGTAGACGGTGTGGGACACCGGAGTTCCCGGGGCCCAGACGCCGAATACCCCGCATGCTTCCCTGAGTTCACTCTCATTGTCCGGCATGGCCGCGATCCTAGGCCACGTCCCGTGCGTACCCAGGGCCTCCAGTCCTTGCTTCCTTGGACATACCGATCGACCGCGGAGTAGACCAGCCCCCTGTGTGTCCCGCCGGCGGGACACAGGCATGTCCGAATGGGGGAGGCCAAGTTGCAGGCGTGTGAAGTCGTGGTGGTTGGGGCCGGGTTGTTCGGTTCGGCGGTGGCCAAGTACCTCAGCCGTGGGGGCGCCCGCGTTCTGGTGATCGGTCCGTCCGAGCCGACGGTCGGCGAGCCCGTCAGCCGGCAGGCATTCGGTGCCTACTTCGATGAAGCCCGGATCACCCGGCGGCTGGGCTGGGACGAGGTATGGGGGGCTTTGGATGCCCAGTCACTTGCTCGATTCCGCGACATCGAGGCTGAATCGGGCATCGAGTTCTTCAACGAGTCGGGATCGCTCGTGCTGCTGGCGAAGTCGATCGCGCAGCGGACCAGTGCCATCCGGCGGCACTGCGTGGAGACGGGCGTGGCGGTGGAACGGCTCGGGGCCGCGGAGCTGTGCCGGCAATTTCCGGAGCTGGGCCTCCCACCCTTGGCCGGCGGTGTGGAGGGCCTGCTGGAGCGTGAGCAGGCGGGCTGCCTCAACCCACGGCGGCTGGTGGCAGCGCAGCTTGCCCTGACCACGGCCGCCGGCGGCCGTCTGCTGCGGGCCGCCGTGTCGTCGGTCGCCAAGGACGCGTCCTCCGGCCGCTGGATGCTCGACGTGGAGGAGCAGGGACGCAGCACCCGTATCGCGGCGGACAAGGTCGTCATCGCAACTGGTGCGTTCACCAATCACAACCAGGTGCTGCCCGAAGCGCGCCGGCTCGCACTGCGTACGTTTGCCGAGCCAAACCTGCTGTTCGAGGTTGCCGACAGCCAGGTCGACCAGCTGCGCGGCCTGCCCCCGGTGGTGACCGTCGACCCCGATGACACCGGCGACGAGAACATGTCAATCTACCTACTGCCCCCCATCCGTTACCCGGACGACCGCTGGTACGCCCGCATCGGCCCGGGGATGCAGCCCTGTGTCCAGGAGCTGCGTACGGTGGACGAGATGGTCTCCTGGTACGCGCACCAGCGGGTGACGCCCCAACAGGAGGCGTTGCTGACCTCCATGATGGGGATGCTGATCCCGGACCTGAAGGCGGAATCTGTGCGGGCCGCCTGTTGCATCATCGAGAAGACCCCCTCGCGATACCCCTATGTAGGGCACGTCGAAGAGGACGAAAGCCTGACGGTCGCCGTCGGCGGCAACGGGCATGGTGCCCGTGGTTCCGACGAGATCGGCAGGCTCGCCGCCGGCGTCGTACTCGGGGAACGCTGGGACTCCTCCGTGCCGCAGGAGACGTTCGCCCCGCTGGCTGCGCAGACCTACCTGGAAGCAGACCGCGATCGGCCGGAGTATCTCCAGCCGCCCTTCGGCCTCTGCTGACATCCTGGCCGTGAGCCCGCGGCGCCCCCCCCGGGCACGGCCGTCACCCCGGCAGGATCGCCGACGGCCTCGGTTTGTCCGGCTCTTGGCCGGACAGCAGCTGGGTGGCACAGCGGTCAAGGGTGTCGACGATCCAGTCGCTGAGACTGCACCCGGCCTCCTCCGCCGCCTCCCGCCAGCGTGCCGCCAGCCGGGCCTCCACGCTGAGCCGCGGCAGTAGTACCGCGCTCGTGCCCAGGCCCCCCGGGCCGGCGTCGGACTCCCGTGCCAGTCGGATGGATTCGCGGAGCTTGTTGCGCGACCACCCCTGCTCCGTGGCATGGCCCAGCCACCGGTCCTGCTCCTCGGCCGGCAAGGCGGCAACCTCGGCGTGATGCTGGAAGCTCAGAGCCTCCCAGCGTCGGTCAATCTCGAAGCGTCGGGCCACCCAGGCGTAGTTTCGAAGGGTCTGATAGTCCAGTCCGGCCGCCTCGATGGCCCGGTGATAACGGTCGGTGTAGGCCCGCTGGCCATACAGCAGCCAGTCACCCAGACACCAAGAGGACGAGGTGGCGATGCCGGACAACCGCTGCCCCGCGTGCTCCCACTTGCTGTAGGCCAGCACTTCGGGGATCTCCATGCCGACGCGGGTGACCCGGATCGAGTTCTCCTCCCGCACCGTTCGTCCCCCGTAGGCCATGGCCTTCTTCGATGCTTCTGTCACGTTCTTGCTCCCCCTGTCGCCGGTCCTGAGACCGAACTGCGCTGCTCCCGGGGGAGCTTGCCGGGACACATGGAGATCGACTAGATGGAAACATCGTCGTTACCGCCTGGCGGAACTACTGCCGCTTGAGCTTCCATCTGACTGAAACCCGTGGCGCGGAGAGGGATACGGCCGGGCGGCGTGAGGCCGCGAGCCCGACCGACGTTCTGCAAGGAAGGTGATCGACACATGCGGAGCATCCGGCGCGCGCATCGCATTCTGCGGGCACTCGCGAACTCCGTGGACGGACTGACCATGACGGAGTTGAGTGCGGAGCTGGATATTCCACCCTCCACTGTGCACCGGCTGGTCGCGGTGCTGCAGGAGCACCAGTTCGTCAGCCGACAGGACAGCAGCGCACGGTGCTGTCTGGGGCCCGCGTCGCTGCAGGCAGGGCTAGCGGCCCGCCGCCCGCGTGTCACGTCGTCGCCGCGGGCCGCCGAGGTCGTTGCCGGGCTGGCCGACGCCTCCGGGCAAGGAGCGCTCCTTGTGGAGCTGCGCGGGCGGAGGGCGGAGGCTGTCCTCCAGCGCGGCCTGGGGGAGTGGGCCGGCGGATACGCGGGTGATCTCATGCCCTTCCACGCGGTCGCGGCGGCTCGTACCCTGCTGCTGGACATGGACGATACGCATGTGATGCGGCTGCTGTCCGAGTACCAGTTCCTGCCCAGGCGTGACCGAACTCCCGGCACGGTGGTGGAACTACAGCAGCGCCTGGACACCATGCGCGGGCGGGGACACGAGTCCGTCTACGGGGAATATGTGCCTGCCGTCTGGGAGTTCGCGGCGCCGGTGCGCGGCGGTGCCGGACAGGTGCTGGCCGGCCTTGCGGTCGTCGTGCACGAAGTGCGTACGACGGGGGAGCAGGCGGTCCGGATGGGCGAGCGTGTCGCTCACGCCGCCATGGAGATTTCCACGGAGTTCGGGTACAGGGTTTGAACAAGTACCCGACTGCGCCCCTCTGTTGTGCGTTTCCAGGTGGTTCAGGCCACGTATCCCAGGCCCCTGGAGACGCGCAGCGCAGCCTCGTTGACCAGACCGATCAGCCTGGACCGCTGCTCGGCCTCTTCGACGCGCTCCGCCCGAGCTGCGATCGTCAGCCCGGAGCACACCTGACCCGTCGAACTCCGGATCGGCGCGGCGACTGCCCACACTCCGTCCTGGAGCTCGGCGTACGAGATGGCGAATTCCCTGGCGCGAGCGACATCGAGCAGCCGCTGTACATCTTCCAGGGTCTGCGGAGTCCGAGCGGTGAATCTGGTCAATGGGCGCTGGCTCAGCCAGTCCATGACCTCCGCTCCCGGTTGGTACGCGAGCAGGATGCGGGCCGCCGCAGAGGCATGCATCGGCATCGGCTGACCGACGCGGGCGAAGAGATTGATGCCGCACCAGGTCCGCGGCTCAGTCACCGCGGTACACACCACCTGGTTGCCGAACAGCTCGGAGACGATCACGCGTTCCCCGCACTCCTGGGCCAGGCGCATGGCCTCGTCGTACCCCACGGCGAAGGGGCGCCTGACGGCATCTGGTGCGAGGGCCAGGGCGGCAGAGCCGACGTGGTAGCGGCGGTTGTGCTGCGACCGGGCGATGAGCCCTTCCTCACACAGGGCATCGAGCGTGCGTGAGGTGCTGCTCACCGGGATCCCGGTTCTGGCGGCGAGCTCGCTGAGCGACGTCCCGCACTCCGTCTCGACGACAGCGCCCAGCAATTGAAGTGCGCGGGCCAACTCCTGCATCGGTGCGAAACCTTCCTCGGCGTGGCCTCCGCAGCAGATGTCGCGGCTGCTGGATCTTAGATGGAGTGCACCATGCCGACAAGGCTGAACACCTCGGAGTACCCGACGCCTTGGCATGTGAGCGGCAGAAGTCGGTCAGGGCTGTGCCGGCCCGTTGTGGGTCACGGCGAATCTGCGCGGCCGGTCGGACGTGTCCACCTTGATGTAGCGGCTTCCGACCAGCACCGGGTCCCATTGTGTGGGATCGATTCCGACGGCGGCCAGATCGCGGGCGAACGGCTGCCAGTCCAGATGGTGTTCGCCGGCTTGGACCGACGTCAGCGTGGAGAGCAGGCCGCGCGCGACGAGTTCGTACTGCGGATCGGTAGCGCGGTTGCTCAATGCCTCACCAAGCCGGGTGAGGGCCGCTTGTGGCTCGAGGTCGTGGGGTTCCGTCTGCTCGTAGAGGGACTCGATCTGAGCGGTCAACTGCGATCGGGCGTCGTCCGCCACCGGTTCGGCCATCTTCTGGTACAGCTCGCGCGCGGACGAGCCGCAGATGATGGCGGACTCCCTGATCATGTCGGCCGGCTCGTCGGAGGTGTGGATGAGCACCACGAGCCGGTCCTGGGCACCGATGGCGCTTCGCAGGTGTTCAGCCGTCCGCTGCTCCGGCCTCGAGGGTCCTTTCAGCCGGGTCATTCGCAGGCTCGCCGGAGTGTCCGGCAGGGGAGCTTCATCGCGCAGCAGCAGCAGCAGCGAGTCGGTATGACCGCAGACCAGCTCTCCGATGGTGCAGCTGTCCGGCGTCGAAGAATCTTCCTGGTAGAACCACAGCGCCCCAACGACGCGGGGACTCAGATGCACCCTCACGCTCGTCACCAGCTGGAACCCGTGCTGCTCCGCGGCCACGACGCATTCCATGGCCTGACGCCGCGCCAGGCAGTCGGGCTGGATCAGCAGAAGGGCATGACGCCGGAGTGCCGCACCCAGCTCAGTGCCGAGGACCTCGTGACCATAGGCGTATCCCTGCTCGAAATCCGGATCACCGATGAACGCATCGAGCTTGTCCGGGTCCTCCGTCAGAGCCTGCCGTGAATTCCCCTGCATCAGGTGATGCACCCGCTTCCTCCTGCGCCCGGTCAGCATTGGTTGGGAGATCCTGCCACAGGGCGGATGCAGCCGATGAGTCGCCGAAGGACAACGCGCGCAAGCAGACGACGCCGAGCTGCAGCACGGCGTGAAGGCCAAGTTGGATGAATGGGGAATTCTCGGCTCATGTGTCCGAGGCAGCGTCAAGAGGGCCGTCCCGCCAGCGGGACGGCCCTCCTTGTCGACACCTCCGGCCTGCACGTCTTTGTCCCTGCTCGGAACTTTGACAGTCGGCGGAGTCCCTGCCGAGACTGCGACCGCCGACCCAAGCCGATATTGCGAGAGAAGTTCAGGGTGCTATGAGCAGGCTGCGAGATGGTGAGAGCTCCGGTCGCCCTGCGATCGAGGCGGTGGCGCTGCGGCGGACCTACCGGGCCTATGCGGGCTGGCTTACCCGCCGCTACACAGAAATCGAAGCCGTACGCGGAGTGTCGTTCTCGGTGGCACCCGGTGAGCTCTTTGGATTGCTCGGTCCGAACGGAGCCGGCAAGACCACGACCATCAAGATGCTGAACACGCTGCTGCTGCCGACGAGCGGAACAGCGCGAGTCCTCGGATGCGACGTGGCCGCCCAGCCCATGGCGGTGCGAGGCCGCATCGGATATGTCTTCGGCGGCGACAAGGGCCTGTACGACCGGCTGTCA
Source organism: Streptomyces sp. NPDC093510 (assembly GCF_040683555.1). Classification (NCBI taxonomy): domain Bacteria; kingdom Bacillati; phylum Actinomycetota; class Actinomycetes; order Kitasatosporales; family Streptomycetaceae; genus Streptomyces; species Streptomyces sp. NPDC093510. The sequence continues at coordinate 346,820 of NZ_JBFBEE010000005.1, read as the reverse complement.
GCCCTGGACAATCTGCGCTATTTCGCCGAGTTGTACGGCCTCGAGCCTCGTGACCAGCGCGCCCGGATCGAGGAACTGCTGGAACTCGTCGGCCTGGCGGGCCGGGAGCGGGAGCGGGTGGAGGGCTACTCCAGGGGCATGCGCCAGCGGCTCCACATAGCTCGCGGCCTCCTGCACCGCCCCGCGGTCCTCTTTCTCGACGAGCCTTCCATCGGCCTGGACCCCGTCGCTGCCCGGGACCTCCGGCAGATGATTGCCGACCTCAAGAGCCAGGGTGTGACGATCCTGCTGACCACGCACTACATGGCGGAAGCGGACGAGTTGTGCGATCGCATCGCCATCATCAACCAGGGAGTGATTCAGGCCCTGGGCACACCAGGTGAGCTGAAGGCGCGCGTCGACACCGGTGCGGTGCTCGAGGTCGAGGCCCGGGGCGTCACCGATGAGCACCTGTCCGTGCTGTCGGCTCTGCCGGGTGCTCGCGATGTCCGGGCCACGGACGCCGACGGCGAACGGAAACTCATCACCATTCAGGCCGAGCGTGGGGCCGACCTCTTCGGGGCCGTGGCGGGCCTGCTGGACGGGGTGGACGTCACACGGTTCACGAGCCGTGAGCCGACCCTGGAGGACGCCTACGTCGGCATTCTGGGCGAAGCGGCGCCACAGGGACAACAGGGGGTCGTCAGCGCGTGAAGACAGACCTTCGCCGGGTCGTCCGGCTGCTGGCCGTCGGTGTGCGCACGTACCTCAAGTACCAGGCGTCGTCGGGCATGTGGATCGTCTTCACGACGCTCACGCCCGTCGTCTACGCCATGATCGCCTTCTACCTCCTGCGCGCCGGGGACCGCCCTGATCAGTTGGTACATGCGACTGCCGGTGCGGGCATCATGGGCGTCTGGACATCTGTGCTGTTCGGATCCGGGGCGACCGTGCAACGCATGCGCTGGATGGGTGTGCTCGAGCCGGTGGTCATCGCCCCGGCTCCGCTGCTGCTGACGTTGCTGCCGGTGACACTGGTCTACGCGATCGTCGGTCTCTATTCGATAAGCGCCACCCTGGTGCTGGGGGGCTTGCTCTTCCAGGTCCCGCTCGCGTTCGCCGCCACGGTGCCGGTGCTGCTGTCGTTTCTCGTGTGCCTCGTGTCCATGGGGATGATGGGGCTGCTGCTTACATCGACATTCGTGCACCTGCGCAATGCCCACGCGCTCAACAACACCCTGGACCACCCGATCTGGCTGCTGTCCGGGATGCTGGTACCCATTGCTCTGCCCATATGGCTGCGGCCGGTGGCCGACGTCCTGCCAACGACCTGGGGTGCTCGAGCTCTGCACACCTCCATTGACGGTGGTTCCGCGTGGGGGAGCATGGCGATGGCGCTCCTGTTGGGCGCGGTTTACCTGGGACTTGCCGCTGTGGCACTGAAATACGTCGAGCACAAAGCGAGGGCTAAAGCCATGCTGGCGCTGAGCTGATGAGGGCGGTCATGCGGAGTCTCAGACTGGTTGTCCTAGGTGGTGTGCTGTCCTTCCGCGCCCTGTTCAACCGCACCTCACCACCTATGTTCGTGGGCTCGCTGATGTCGGCCCCGGTCTTCCAGATGCTCTTCTTCGTGTACCTGGGCCGTCACACCGGTGTAGCGGACGACAAGTTCTACGTGATCGGCAATGTGCTGCTCGCCACCACCGGGGCCGCTGTGATCGGCGGCACCATGGCGATCGCGGACGAGCGGGAGTACGGGACGCTGCCGCATGTGCTGCTCAGTCCGCGAAGTCGCGTACTGATCTGGGGAGGACGCGCGTTTCCCTACATCGGCACGGCGGTCTTCAGCATGATGTTCACGTTCGGCATGGGAACTCTGCTCCTGGGTCCGCTGATCACGATGTCGCAAATTCCGGAACTGCTTCTCACGCTCGTGGTGGCGGCAACTTCCGCTACAGCGCTGGGAATGGCCGTCGGCTCGATCGGCCTGCGGGTGACGAACAATGTCTTTGTGGCCAACGTCGCATACACCCTGCTGATCCTATTGACAGGTACCAACGTGCCCAGGGACGTCTTGCCGGCGGCCCTTCAGGGAATCGGTCCCTTCATTCCACTCACACATGCGACCGAAGCGGCGCGGACGATCATCCGGGGCGACTTCTCTCTCGGGTTCCTGGGATTGGAGCTCGTCGTCGGCCTGTGCTACGGCATCGTGGCGATGGGCCTGCTGCGCTATTTCGAGCATGCGGCCAGGAAGCGCGCTGCATTCGACATGCAAGCCTGACAAAGAGAGGGACATCCGTGGCGAATACCCTGCCGCCGACCTTCAAGCTGCTCATCGACTCCGATTCGAATGAACACGCGAGTGCCCCGCGGCCTGACGGTGAGCCCATTCCCCCCTTGCCGGATTACGAGGAAGTCGTTCGACGGTACCCGCGGTTGGCCGCAGCTGAATGCGTATTCATCAGCGGATCGCTCGTGGCCGGCTGGGGGAACGAGCGCAGCGATCTGGACATCTTCGTCATCGCGTCCAGGGATCGAATGTCCGAAGTGATACCCGATTCAGTGGACCGAATCGGCGCGGGCGGGTCAGTCGATCATTTCGATGCAATGGGTACCGTGGGAGGTTTTCGGGCCGATATCGAGTTCTGGTCGGAGGAACATGTCGACGCTCTGATAGGAAAGACGCAGCCACGCGATGAGCCATATTTGGGGCGCGCCGGCGAGCCGGATGAAGTGGAACAAGACCTCCTTTACCGGATCTCGATCGGACATGCCCTGTCGGGCCATGACTGGCTGGCGGAGCGAAATCGTCGGATCAAAGCATCAGATTTTTCCATGTGGCTCGCCGAGGCCTATAAGGTCGACGGGGAGAACCAACTCGATGACCTGATCGGAATGATCGCGTCGAACGATGTCAAATCGGCCGTCCTGATGGCGCGCGACACCTACTTGAGTGCGGTCCAGGCTATTCTCGCTTTCCAAGGAGATATCTCACCGAGCAAGAAGTGGGTAGCCCACCGACTGGCTCAGGCGAAATTCGAGGGTCTCTCCGTGGAAGAGGCCTGGCCCATCCTCACCATGCGTGACTGCTCTGACCGCGATTGGCCGATGGCCGTTGCCAGGAAGGCTCATCTCCTGTTCCTGGTGGTGGAACAGTGGATCGCGGGCCATACGCCATGCGGTGCCGGCAATCCGCACGGCATCGACCGGCGCCTCGGAGTCCGCACGTTCCGTGGGGGTGGCAACACGACCATCGCCGATGTCGCCAGGCACCGCACGGGTGACATCGGCGCATACATCTGGTCGCTGTGCGATGGAGCGCACGCCGAGGACGACATCGCCCGCTGTCTGGCCCGCGACGTCGACATGGATCCCGCCGAGGCCGCGGAGCGTGTGGCTGCTTCCGTCAGTGAACTGCGCAGCAGTGGCTTGATCACGTGACGGCTGATGGGATCGAGCAGGCTGTGTGTGTGCCTGTTTCCACGGTGTGGAGGGTCCCCCCGGCGCGAGAACCTGCCGAGGTACCTGCCTTGGGAGATCTCGACGCGGCATTCCGGCGCGACATGGTCGAGACGCAGGTCCTCCTCGGTGAACCGGTGCAGGTCATTGAGGAGAGGGGAGTATGGAGCAGGGTGCGGACTCCCTGGCAGCCCTCGCGCAAGGGCGCCGGAGGGTACCCGGGCTGGGTCGCTTCCGGCTCCCTGGCGACCCCCGCCCCAACCGGTTCGCACTACGCCGTAGTGGTCACGAGACGGTCCGAACTCGCCGGCGTACCGGCGGGCGCACCGGCATGCTGCGCGCCGTGGGCTGCCGTTCTCCCCGTTCTCGAGATTCTCCCCGGCACTGTGCGAGTCGGCCTCCCCGGTGGCGGCGACGCATCCATCAGCATGGCGACCTGCCTGATCCGCGATGCGCCGCACCTGGGGTCGTCCTTGCTCGATGCCGCGGAACTCATTCGGACGGCGTCGACGATGCTTGGGGTCCGGCATGTGCTGGGTGGCATGACCGAAGCCGGAGTTGATTGCTCGGGTCTCGTACATCTGGCATGCAGAATCCTCGGCCGAACGGTGCCGCGAGATGCGAAGGACTTGATCGGCGCAGGCCACTTGATCCCCATCGCGGATGCGTCCGAAGGCGATCTCCTCTTCTTCCAGAGACCGGGCAGGCCGGTCCACCACGTAGGCATCGCCGTCGACCGCCCCGGAGCAATGCTGAATTCACCTGGCGGAGGCGTGGCGAAAATCGAGCCGCTCAGTCCCGACAGGCGCCGAACCCTGACAGCAACGGCCACGAGTGTGGTCTCGCGCACACTGCACTCAACTGCCACATGGAGCAAGGGTGTGTTGGCGTGAGCTCCTTGGCGGTTGCGCTGCGACCGCGGGCGCCGCGATGTCAACGTCGCATGGTCGGGCAGGCAGAGCGCGCACTTGGAGGGCAACTGATCTGGCCTGCAGGTGGTCGGGGTGTTCCCCGTGACCGTGGTGGCGGTGGGCCGTTGCTGGTGTCGTGAGTTCTCGAAGCCCGCACCCGAACCTTGAGACGCCGTCGGCCTCGATTAAGCGGCCCTTGCCGTCCCTGGGGCGGAGGACAGGGTTCCACGGTTGTAGTACGGCCTTGGCCTAACTGAGTGTTTCGCCCTGTGAGGTGTGTTTGATCCCGGGTTAGGTTCCGCGCCAGTTCAGGGTGCTTTCGCCGGTGAGGCGGCGGGTCATGAGGTCGATCATCGCGAGGTGGATCATGGCTTCGGAACGGTGTGGGTGCCGCTCGTAGTCGCGGGCGAGGCGGCGGTGGTGCATGAGCCAGCCGATGCTGCGCTCGATGGTCCAGCGTCTGGGGATGATGGTGAAACCGCGGGCGCCCGGCGGGCGTTGGACGGGCTGGACGTCGATGCCCAGGCGGGCGCCGTGCTCGATGGCGGTGGTGCGGTAGCCGGCGTCCACCCACACCTTGCGGATGCGGGGGTGAGCCGCGGCGATGCGCGAGAGCAGGTGCACGCCGGTCGCTGTGTCGGAAACGCTCGCGGCGGTGACCAGCACGGTCAGCAGCAGGCCGAGCGTGTCGCAGCCGAGGTGGCGCTTGCGGCCGATGATCCGCTTGCCGGCGTCGGTGCCCTGGTCCCCGAGGTGCACGTTGGCGGAGGTCTTGATGGTCTGCGAGTCCAGGACGCAGGCCGACGGTTCGCCGTCGCGTCCTTCGGCTTCGCGGACCAGGCGTCGCAGCAGGCCGGTGAGCTGGGCGAAGACGTCGTCTTCCTGCCAGCAGGCGAAGTAGTGGTAGGTCGTGGGCCAGGGCGGGAAGTCGTGCGGCAGGTAGCGCCAGGGGACGCCGGTGCGGTCCACGTACAGGATCGCGTTCATCAGCAAGCGCAGGTCGTGTTCGGGCGGGCGGCCGATGTCCAGGCCGCGGCCGCGGCGCTCGGCCCGCCAGGCGGTGAGCACCGGCTCGATCAGCTGCCAGCGCTCGTCGGACAGGTCGCTCGGATAGCCGCTGTCGGCGGTCATGTTTCAGATGTACTGCGCGGCGGTCGGCCCCGCCAGCGGTCAAAGACCGTCGAGCGGACCCCGGTTGGGATCAGACAGGAGGCATCGGGATCAAACAGCCCTCTGGCGCCTCACGGCGAACTGATGGCTCGCCTCTCACTTCAGCGTCAGTCGGACAGCCCCCACAAACCTCCCCATAGTGCCATCAAGCAGGGCGAAACGCTCAGTAAGAGGGCGTTTTGACCCGTTGTTTCATCCCGTTCTGTGTACTTGATGGGGTTCATGCTCCTCACCAGGTTGGTGTTGATTCAGCGGTGATGCGGCAGGCCATGAGGGCGATCATCGCGATGTAGATCATGGCGGTGGAGCGGGTGGGCAGGGCCTCGTAGTCTCGGGCCAAGCGGCGGTGGTGCATGAGCCAGCCCAGCGTGCGCTCGGCCACCCACCTGCGGGGACAGGATCTTGAAGCCCTTGCTGCCGGGGGCTCGGCGGACGACTTCGAGGTCGATGCCCGAGGCGGGCAGCGTGGTCGACGAGGTACTCGCGGTAGCCGCTGTCGGCCCAGCCTTTGCGGAGGCCGGGGTGGTCGGCAGCGAGGCGGTTGAGGAGACGTTCGCCGGCGGCAGAGCCCTGGATGCTGGCGGCGGTCACCAGCACGGTGAGTCACAGGCCGGTCGTGTCGATGATGACGCTCCGCTTGCGGCCGACGATCCGTTTGCCCACGTCAGAGCCCGCCGCCCACACCCAGCTCCGCCTCGTCCGCGCGGCCGCCGCCGATCTCCGCCGCCCCTGGGAGAAAGCGGCCGAGCCTGCCAGTCTCACCCCCGCCCGGGTGCGCCGCGGGTTTCGGAACCTCCGCCCGCACCCCCCGGCCCGTGCACCGAAACCCTCAGCACCGGACCAGGCAGGCCACCCGGATCGAAGAACCGCCACCCCGCCACGACGTTGGCAAGACAACCAGACAACCAGACGACCCGAGACCATCACCGAACGCAACCGCCTCAACGGCCGAAAAGGCCAAACATCAAGCTGAGCGAACCCCTCGAAGACCTTGAAGCTCGCGATGCCTGCCCACCGACGGGTCGACAGAGCCCGGACGGTTGTCGGTGCCCGTTGCTACGTTCAAGCCGTCCGCAACCACTCACGCCAGGGAGCATCCGATGGGGTCTCAGCTCAACCCGTGCCTCGCCTTCAGCGGCAACGCACGACAAGCGATCGAGTTCTACCGGGATGTCCTCGGCGGCCAGCTGGAAATGGGCACCTACGCCGATTACGGCTCGACGGACGTGCCTCACCCCGACAAGGTTATGCACGCCACCCTCCGCACCCCGGATGGCTACACGCTGATGGCGTGGGACGTTCGGGAAGACATGCCCCACACCCCAGGCAACAATGTCGCGGTCTTCCTCGGCGGCGACGATGCCAAAATCCGCGGCTACTTCGAGCGGCTGTCCGTCGACGGCACCGTGACGCTGCCCCTGGAGAAGCAGTCATGGGGCGACGAGGCAGGCTCGCTCATCGACCAGTTCGGGATCACCTGGATGGTCAACATCACCCAGCAGCCCCAGTAGATCACCGGACAACCCCAACCTCGGGCTCCGAGGTTGAAACACAAGCTAAGGCGTCTGCGAAGAAGGGTGCGGCGAAGAAGAACAACCGGCGGCCGCCGTGCCGGCTGACTGCCATAGCTGGGCGCGAACCACCGGCCGCCGGGCTGAACCGGAAGCACTCGGGGCAGCATCACCTCAAAGGTGCCGGGTGGGGCGCGTCCATGCGGCCGCTCTCCGGTTTCCGGGGTAGGGCACAGCGGCTGTCCACACAATGCGAAGCGGTCGCGGAGGTCGTGCAGATGGAACTCGAAGCGGGCGTGGCGGCGGCCGAGCATCTCCAGGTCGGCGGTGGTGCGGTGCTGGGAGGCGGCGTGGACGTCGCTGAGGGCGCGGACCGCGCCGCGGCCGGCGAGCGCCCGGACCTTGGTGCCGATCACGTCATCGAAGGCGAGGACCGGGCCATGCTCGGTCGCGGTGGGCGGGGGACCAGAAGGCTTCCTTGAGGATGTCGACCTCGCACTCCTCGCCCGTGGCAGGGTCGGCGGCGATCAGCCGGCCGGAGAGCGGGCTGGTCTCGATCTGCCGAACCCTCCAGCCGCGCGCGGCGAGCCGCTGCTGAGAGTGCAGGTGATCTCGTCCATGGGCGCCCGGTTCTCGGTGGCGACGTCGAGATCCTGGCTGAGGCGCTCGACCAGGCCGTGGGCCTGGACGGCGTAGCCGCCGGTGATGACCAGGGGGTAGGGCGTGCCGATGGCCAGGACGTCGGCCAGGAGCCGGCCGCTTCCGCCCAGCGCGTGGGTGGCTGGACGGAAGCGGGGCGGTCCCCTTCGGTTGGTTCTATGAGCACAAGGGGGCCGCACGCCTTCCAGACCGGAAGGTGCGACGCCGGGGAGGCGTCGTCTTCCATGGTGCGCCATCGCGGCGGCGCCGCAATGAAAAGCACGCTTTAGCCTTCAAAAGCGTTCAATCGGCCGCAATTTGTCGCTGTCACTGGTAGTTCACGGCATGAGCGCCGGGTGGGGGGCCCGAGGTCATTGTTCCGTAACTCCATGATCACGTTGAGTGGTGTGCGCCCGGCGCACCATGCTGTCGTCCAACTCCTCCGGCGCGCCTGAGCACCGCGCCGGGGGAGCCTTTCCAGATCCTGAAGCCGTAGGGAAGGTGCGATGACAAGCAAGCAGGTGATAGCCGTGGCGGTGCTGGCTGCGGTCCTCATGTGGAGCACGGTGATGACCGTGCTGGGGCATCTCGCAGCCGTGGCTGCGCTGCTGCCCTCGCTGGGACTCCTGGTCCAGCAGATCATTTCCGCACTCGGCGGTGCGCAGGTACAGCAGAGCCCGACGCCGGCGTCCGATCCTGCCGCCGTGCCGCCCGGACTTGAGGGGCCGTCACGGTGAAGCCGCCTCAGGTACCCGCCCAGCCCGGAGGAGACCTTCCCAGTCGCCTCGGCCGCCCACCGGGCCCGATCAGCGAGACGGCGGGTGACATGCACAGGACCTGGCTGGTGCCGGTCCGCAACCGGCTCGTCGCCAGCGGCCTGACCCTCGACGCCCTCGTCAGCCGCTCCGGCTACTCCAAGACCCGCCTCTCCGAACTCCTGCGAGGCAAGGACTACTACCCCGGCTGGGCCATCACCTACAGCGTCATACGCGCCCTGGACATCTCCGTCAGCCCGCTGCTGCGACTGTGGGCGGCCGCCGCCGAAGAAGCCGGCAAGGACACCGGCTGGATCAAGAGCCGGATCAGCGAAGTCCCGCCCCTCCCCCCGGAGAACCAGCCCGTCGCCCACCGCGGCTTCACCCAGGCCATGTGGCAGCCCTACACCGCCTACGCACGCGCCTTCCTGCAGTCCGAGCGGCGCGCACGCAAGGTCGTGGCACGCACCTTCGACCTTCTCTGGCTCACCTGGGACGAAGCGACCGCCACGCCTGACACACCCCGGCACGCCTGGCAGTTACTGCACCGCACGGTGCTCGCCCTGGCCCCCCGGCGCCCGGACGGCCGCCCCGACCTGCGGGCAGCCGCGTTCTCCACCGTCGCGCAGGCCGGCATCTGCGACCTCGCCGAGCGCCTGCACCGCATCGATGTCCTCGCACAGTTCTTCGACGAGATCACCCGCCTGCCGCCCGACCAGATGGACGTCACCGTCCTGCGCTACCTGTGCGGTATCCCCGACCACGCCGTGCCGGGCATCGTGGGCCTGCCCCCGGCCATCACCCACACCCTGGACCACCACGCCCGAGGGGCCCTGGACCAACTGCGCCCCGACCCCGACTCCCAGGAGTGATCACCCCGCTATGAGCACCGTCGACGCCCTCCTCGCCCAGTCGCTGCTGCTGCACCAGCCTCACGTCCCCTCCGACGTCGTCGGCCACGACGACCTGGATTACACCCGGCTCACCGAGGACTTCCTGCTGCGGGACGACGACGGCCCCGACCTGGCCGACGACCGCGCCGCACAGAGCCTCACCGCCCTGTGCGAAGCGGTCATCGCCCACTGCACCATCGATCAGTTCGCCGACTTCCTCACCGAACAAGTCCCCCAACCGCGCGCCGCCTGGATCCTCGGCTGCACCCTGCAACTCGCCGGCGCTGACGACGGCGCCCGCTTCTGGTGGCAGTACGCCGCCGGCGCCGGCGACGTCCCCGCCGCCTCCTACTGCCTCTACCTGCAACACCTCGCCCGCGGTGACACCTACGCCGCTGCACTGTGGCAGGACCAGGCCGTCGTTCACTCCCCGCAAGACGGTGACACCGCCGACACCGGCGAACAGGCCCCGGCCTGCCAGGTAATGACCGCCGACACCAGCCTGTCCACGCTCCTGCGTGTCCGGAGCCGGCTCAGCCGCACGAGCCCGCGCACACAGGCAGCCCAGGCCGTCATCGAATTCGTCGCCGCTTCCGTGACCGCCAGCTACGACCAACACCCCGACCTCGAGTTCCCGGTGCTGGGCCCCCAGTTCGTTGAACAACTGGTCATCCTCGCGGCGTCCCTGACTGACCGTCCCGACACTACTGAGACCGCGCCGGCCGAGGAACTGCCCAACCGGAGCGGCTGCACCACCCGTCACCTTCCGGCGCCTGGGCGCAGACAGGGCCCCGAGGGCCTGTTGGTGGAAGTCACCGTCGGCGACCACGAGAAGGCGTCAGCCCGGGTGTTCTTCAAGGAAGCGGTCGCTGTCTGCTGGGAAAAGGCGATCCTCGCCCGCAGTGCGGACGGTACCGCCATGGCCTACTACCTCAAACGCTTCCGCGCACGAGCCGCACTGGCCCGGTCTCCCGACTCCGCCTTCGCGCCCAACGCCTGCCTCATGTCGCACCCCACCCCTCTGTCCGATACAGTAGATCTTGAACTGGTCGCCACAACGCGCGGCAGCCGGTGATGCGTTGGTAGTCCAAGGAAAGACGCCCCGCTTCCTGCGGGGAAATGCAGGTGCAAGGCCTGCCCGGCGCTCGATCAGAGGCCCGTACACGCACAGCGTGTACGGGCCTCCTCGCGTCTACGGTCATCCGCGTTGCGCTCGAGGCAGATGTTGGTGCGCAGGTGCTCCTGCCGACCAGGTGGCACCATGCGGAGCGGCAGCCGCCGCTCGCCGATGCCCGCCGCAGCTCTGCCTTTCGGTAAGCCCGAAGTGGCTGCGGATTGAGACGACAATCCCCGCGCGTGTAGCCCATGACCGCGTCTTCTCGGCCACCTAGCCGTCGGTGCTTGGCGGGCGGGGTGCAACGGTCGTGTTCAGGCGGGTGGGCTCCGTGAAATTCCGGCCGTTTTGTACCGATCTTGCATGAAGGCCATTTCATTTCACATGGAACGACCGTTCGAGAGAATCGCCGCGTGCCTCGGGAGCGACGTGTGCCAGATTGTGGGCCCCTCGTGACCGCTGGGGTCTGCGAGGTCCGTCTTCCTGTGGGGGGAAGTCTTGATGCAACGCACCATGGGTGCGCGTGTTTCGCGTGCCCGGAAGAGAACAAGCCTCGCCACCGCCGCCGCTCTGGCCACCGGCGCTCTCACCCTGTCCCTGCTGCCGGCGACCGGTACTGCCGCGGCCGATGAGCCAGGGTCGGCGTGGGGCAAGGACGCTCCGTCGTTCACGATGCCCGACGTGAAGGTCGGCACCAACAAACCCGTCGCGTCTCAGGCCGAACGCACGCCCTCGGACGAGGTCGCGGCCTGGCGCGCGCAGCAGAAGAAGCGCGCCGAGGGGACAGAGCCGGCGTCGGCGTCCTCTCGCTCCGTCCAGGAGATCCCGGCCCATGTGCCCGAGGGGCAGGGTGACGTGCCCTGGCACCGGATCAGCAACTTCGCGATCACCGACGCGCTGACGGCCCGGATCAACTACTCCACCGGCAACCTGATGCTGACGGCCACCGACTTCTCCATCGCGGGCGTCGGCCAGGAGCTGACCCTGGCGCGTACCTACAACTCGCTGGACGCGCCCTGGGGCAAGGTCTCCCAGCGGTGGTGGCAGCAGTACGAGCGCTACCTCCAAGTCCTCGAGGGCGAAGTGGTGCTGTACGACGCCTCCGGCGACACCCTGCGGTTCAAGAAGGCCGCCGACGGCTCCTTCACCACGCCCAAGGGCTACTCCAAGGAGCTGAAGAAGAACACCGACGGCACCTACACCGTCACCAACTGGAAATCGCACACCAAGGACACCTACAACGAGCACGGCACCCTGACCAAGGTCACCGACAAGAACAAGGGCACCATCACCGTCACCCAGCATGACAAGGGCAGCGAGCACCAGGGGTTCAAGCTGACCGAGACCCGCTCGGACCGCTGGATCGACCTGGTCAAGACCGACGCCTCGCAGTGGCAGGCCAAGGACAACTCCGGCCGCACCGCCGTCTTCGACCTCGACCCCGACGGCAACCTGCACAAAACCACCGACGCCGAAGGCAAGACCACCACCTTCGGCTACGACACCTCCAACCGCCTGACCAAGATCACCACAGCTGAGGGCCGCGTCACCGTCTTCACCTACGACAGCGCCAACCGCGTCACCTCCATGCTGCGCGCCACCGACTTCAATGGCTCCGGTCACACCGGCCCCACCTGGACCTACAAGTACAGCGCGGAGTCTCCGACAGCGGCCGGCACGACGACCGTCACGGACCCCGAGCAGCACGTCACGAAGTACAAGCACGACGGCGACGGCCAGGTCGACGAGGTCACCGACGCGCTCGGGCACAAGCGGTCCACGAAGTACGACGCGAACCACAACGTCGACACGGCCACCGACGCCATGGGCACCGGCACCACGCCCGGCAACGTGTCCGACTACGGCTTCAACACCCGCAACAACCTGGAGTCGGTGAAATCTCCCACCGGCGGGAAGTCGGTCACCAGCTGGCAGACGATCGCCGGCGGAGACAAGCCCAAGGACTCCACCAACGCCGACGGCGAGAAGACCTCCTACACCTACGACACGGCCGGCAACACCAAGTCGGTGGCCCAGACCGGCACCGGCGGCGGCAACGTCTCCTACACCTACAACCCCGCCACCCCCGACTGCGGCGGCTTCGAGGGCCAGCAGTGCACCGCCCAGACGAAGATGTCCGCGTCGAAGACGGTGAAGACGTCCTTCAGGTACGACGACAAGGGCAACCTGGTGAAGGTGACCCCGCCCAAGCCGCTGGGGGAAACCACCTACACCTACGACGCGTTGGGCCGCACCGACACCCTCACCGACGGCCGCGGGGTGAAGAAGGTCTTCACCTACGACCACCTCGACCGGATCAAGACCGTCTCCACCACCCACGACACGGTCCGCTACCACTACGACGGTGACGGCAACCTGCGCCAGCGCGACGACTCCACCGGCACCGTCACCTACCAGTTCGACCCGCTCCAGCGCGAGACGGTCCGGATCCTGCAGGACGGATCACAGACCCTGCTGGCCTACACGCCCGCGGGCAACGTCGACTACTACCAGGACCCGGCCGGCAAGACCGACTACACGTGGAACGAGGTCAACAAGCTCAAGGAGTTCAGGGACCCGGCGGGCAAGGTCACCACGTACAGGTACAACAACAACGACGTCCGCACGCAGACGGCCTACCCCGGCGGCACCGTGCAGACCGTCGAGGTGGACAACTCAAGCCGTCCCAAGAACATCAAGGCCACCTCCAGCAAGGGCACCCTGGTCGACCTCACCTACACCTACGGCTACGGCGCTGACGCCAAGACCGACGGCGACAAGATCCGCACCAAGACCGACGCGGTGGCCGGCATGAAGACCAGCTACACCTACGACGGCGCAGGGCGCTTCTCCTACGCCGAGGAGAAGAAGGGCTCCACGCTCAACTCCTCCTGGCAGTACTGCTACGACCTGGCCGGGAACCTCACCAGCCAGGGCACCGCCGAGGGCTGCCCACGGGGCACCACCTACACCATCAACGACGCCCAGCAGATCACCGCGAAGAACGACTCCTCCACCAACTGGTCCTACGACGCGGAAGGCCACGAGACGGCCGGCGCCTCCACACCGGAGGGCACCCGCACCGGCGAGAGGTGGTCGGATCACAGCCAGCTCACCTCGCTCACCGTGGACGGCAAGAAATATGACGGCCAGTACGGTTCCACGGACCAGAGCGAGCGCATCAAGCTCGGTGACACCTACTTCCACAACGGGCCACTCGGTCTGTCGGCGACCTCAACTGCCGGTGTGGACACGGGCTTCAACCGCGAGCCCGGGGGCACTCTCAACTCCATGACCCGGGACGGGAAGACGTACTTCTACCTCACCGACGCGCTCGGCTCCGTCGTCGCGGTGGCGGACGAATCCGGTACAAAGATCAACGAGTACTCCTACAGTCCCCGAGGCGTCACCCGGGCGACGAGCGCCGAGAAGACCACCCAGCCCTACCGGTTCGCCGGCGGCTACCAGGACCCCACCGGCCTCTACCACTTCGCGGCCCGCTACTACGACCCCAACATCGGCCGCTTCAACAGCCCTGACCCCTCCGGCCAGGAACAGAACCCCTACCTCTACGCCGCGGGCGACCCCGTCAACCGCATCGACCCCAGCGGCCTGCTCTGGAAGCCGCCGGTTCCGGACTGGGCGAAGAAGGCAGGTAAAGCAGTTATCGGCGAGGGCAAGGAGATAATCAAAAAGGTGAAGCCCACCCGGTTCGGTCTTTACTGCTACGCCTATAAGTCAGTGGTCGGAGATGAACCGAATGATGGAGAGCTGAAGCACGAGTTGAGCCAGCTGCACACCTGCTTCAACCCGTACAAGTACACGCTGGATCCGGGGAAGTAACCTCTATTGCTGCCCTAGTGGCGCCACCCCCGAGGGTGGCGCCACACCCTCACTTTGGGACGGTAACAAGTATGACACATGACAGTTCAACGGTGAAGATCGCTCGGCATGCGGCACTGGTTGGCGTTGGCGTGTGCGTACTCGTAGTAGTTCTGTGCCTGATTCTCGGCAAGTCGGCTTCCTATATCGCTTACTCCGCAATTTCCACCTTCGCAGCCTGGTTCGCCATACAGTTCATCTTCGATTATGCGAAGTTCAAGATTGCACGTAGCGGCCGATAGGCTGGCGAGCAGGTTGACTGGCGGCGGGGGCATGGCGGGAACAGGAACAGCACTCTGAGATGTGGTGCCGGGGCTCCGCGCGAGCCCCGGCACTGTACTGCGGCGGGAGGATACGTGGTCAAGAGACCACTTTTCGTCGCGATTTGGCGGCAGCGACACTCGTACCGATGGGGGCTATGTCCACAGTTCAGGGCCACATTGCGGCGAGGTGGTGGTCGTGCTGTTCGAAGGTCTCTTGGCGAGGGCCTCCATGTGGGTTTTCAAGCATCGGCCGGGGAGGAGGATGAGTTGCTTACGGCGGGTATTATTGCCCCTTCCCTCAATGCGCCAGCAGGGCTGATATTGGGCGCCTGTGTCATTGGTCTCGCTGTCATTTGTATCTACTACTTCAAGAGTCGTGGGTGAGTGCGGATCCGTTCCTGCTCCGCGCCGCCTTGGGAATCCGAAGAGGTTGCGGCGCAGCACGACCGTGAGTTCGGGGTCATCAAGTCCGATCTGACCGCGGTGCGTCTCCAGGTCGGCAACCTGCATCAGAAGGTCGAGGCACTCAGCAACAAGATCGACCAGAACCAGGCCCAGATAATCGAGCTGTTGACCCGGCTCGTGGGACAGCGCCCCGACGCCGACTGACCGCCTCAAGGGCCCCGCTGCCGGGTCCTCGTTTGTACGTGACGGTGGCCCCAACCAGACCTCTGGCCGGGGCCACCGTGGCGACCGGGCAGGCCGAGCAGGTCCTGCGCAAGACGATCGCCACGAAGTACCCCGAGCTCCACGACATCGAGACCAGGGCCGCCGGGCGCACATCGTGGAGCAGAAGCGTGTGGCCGCCGAGCGGCCCAGGGCGCTGGCACAGGAGTCGGCGAGCTACCACCGCAACACGCCCTCGCAGGGTCGCGGGGCCCCTCCCTCGGTAGGTAGACCCGTTAGACCCAACAGGTCTGACGCCCAGTGACCAGGCATGGAGATGCCCCGGCAGCGCTCGGTGCAGGAGCAGCCGCCGGGGCCTTGAAGGGGTGTACGGCAGGTCAGGACGGCAGAAAGTTCTTCTGCCACTCCAACGAGGGCATCGACAGTGCGGCGTCGGCGAGGGCCTTCGCCGACGGCGTCTTCAGCGCCGCGAGGCTGGTGTCGATCCAGTTCTGGGTGAGGTTGTAACCCTGCTCCCGGTACTCGACGGCCTGCACCAAGCACTCCAGCTTGTCAGCGTCGCGGGCGACGATGGCCTCCGCGCTCTCCCCGGCCTCGTACTCGTCGACCGCGCCCTGCACGCCCGCCCGCACCGCCGGGTGGGCGTTGGCGACCTGATCGGCGGTCACCTCCTGGTTCGGGGCGGCCCTGATGTACTTCCGACCGATGTGCGGAATGTCCCCGACCCGCGTCTCCTGCGAGTCGTGGAACAGGCACATCAGCGCGACCCGGGCGGGGTCGACACCCTCCATCATCGCGAGTACCGAGCCGATCACCCCGACCCGAAAGGAGTGCTCGGCGACGGACTCCGGGGCCTTGTTGCCGGTGAACCACCAGCCGGTCCGTGCGACGCGCTTGAGCACGCCCATCTCGGAGATGAAGCTCGCGCCCCGTTCCTCCTGCGCAGCCAGTGGGAGAAGGAGCTGGAGACCGTCTTCCTGGACGACCTCGAGTTCGTGTGGGGGCCGCGCATCCGCCTCAGCCGGTGAGCAGCCGGCGCGTGCTGCGAAACGGTCTCTGGTTGCTGCGTGTAGACGAGGGTCCGCTGCCTGGCCGTGACGTGCGCCGGACCGCCGTTGGCGCATGGGGCCGGGTGCGTGGGCCATGTGCGCGATGTCAGTTCGCGGGTACAGGACATTGATATGTGGGCTGCCGTCCAGCCTCCGCCACGTGATACGACCCGTGGCCACTCGAGTTCGAAGGTGAGTGGGGTGTATTCCTTGCACGAGGCAATGCAGCGCAGGCGAGTCGAGTCGGTCATCCGGCCGAATACAGCGGGGCCCAAGCCGCAATGGCAGGGCCTGTTCCTGGCGCCCGACTACGGCGTCGACTTCATACACGACGTGCAGGACCTGGAGCCGAGGCGACCCACGATCCCCCGTCGCCGCCGTGGCGGCCGCCGCGCGCCCTGACTGGCCACCGACGTCCATCCCGTGACGGGCTCTCACCTGGCACATCGCACGCGCCCGTCGTGACCACCGCATGACGTCTGGTTGCGCTGACGAGCCCACCACCGCGCGGTGTAGCTGTCGACCAGCCCGGCCTGTCGAGCCGGCCGTGTGGAAACTCATCGCAGACAGCAGCCCATTCCTCGCCGCTGTCCGGGCCCGCCCCTGGTTCAGAGGCGGGCCGGACGGGCGCAGCGCACGTTCCCGGAGGTGATCGCGTCCCGGGGCAGGGCGAGGCCGAAGGCTCGTTCCAGGCCTTCGAAGAACAGCGCGATGTTGTCCGTCCAGTTGCCTGCCTTCTCCGCGATGCGCAAGTGCAGATTGAGGAAGGACAGCGGCGCTTCCGGGGCGAACGGCGCCTCCCCCGGGGTGTACCAGATGAGCTCGTACATGTCCCGCCGGTCTTCGGCGCCGCCCTCGATCGGGAAGGGGTTCTGGTACACCCCGTCCTTGACGTAGTCGAAGGTGTAGATCGCCTTGGCCATGGTCGCGCTGAGCGTGATCTGCTGCTCGGGAGGCGGGTCGAGGGAGCGCGAGAAGGCATGGTCGAAGTCGTGGTAGGCCAGCCACGTCCAGCCGTTCTCCTCCCCGAAGGCCAGCACGCGGGTGAGATCGTCGGTGCCCTCCCGCGCGTCCTGCTCCTCGACCTGGTGGAGCAGCAGCCCGTCGGCGATGTCCTGCGCGTCGGCCCCGTAGGCCAGGGCGACGTCCTCGGCGGTCGGTCCCTTGATGAACACGAGTTCCGTGAAGGGCTCTTGGTTGCGCCAACTGCCGGCGATCCACGCCACGCCGTCGCCCACCGGGCCCTGGCGGGCGAGGAACTCCTCGAACGCGGCCACCTGCTTCGGCGGCATGTAACTCTGGCGGGCTGTGCGCGCCCTGTCCTCCAGCCAGTCGAGCTCCGCCACGGACCTCAGCTCGGCCACGACCACCCGGTCCCGCACGAAGGTCATCCGCTCCCCGTCAGCGTTCACATACCGGATGTACGGGCCCTGCGGGTCCGGGCCGAACGGGTGCCCCTGCCCCGAACCGGATCTGGGCCGGTGCCGCGCGCCGCCGGGGGCCCGTTGGGCGAAGTGTTCCAGCTCGGCGAGCTCCGCCGCGGGCAGGAGCACACTCGTCGGCTGGCCGCCGTCGAGGACACACACCCGCTCACCGGTCTCCTCGACACGACCGACGAGACCCGCTAAGTCCGCTATGACGTCGCTCAGTTCAACGTTGCCCATACGAGAGGACGTTACTGGCCGCGATGCGACGGCCGGGCCGGGGGAGGGCCGCCAGGCGGCCACCAGACCGGCGGCGAGGAGAAGGGTCGGCGATGCGCCGCAGTACATGATCTCCGCGCCGGCGAGTTCTATCTGCGGGCACTCTGACCGGCGGTGAGGAGGGGCTCGCCGAGTTCTGCCAGGGATTCACGGACCGCCAACTCGGCCTCATCGGCTTGGAGAACCGCAAGGCTGCCCAGTACAAGGAGAACCCTGCCGATTACCACAGGCAGGCCGCGAAGCGGGCGGCGGGCGCCAGGCAGGAGGGGGAAGAATGGGAAGGTTTACTCCTTCAAGGAGTGCCTGTCCGCGTGCGCGAGGGCTGACACACCTCGACTCGCCGGATCGCGCGGCGCGCGGACGCAGTCTTGCCCGTCGACAGACGACGCCATCTCGGGGTGCCGGGCTCGAACGCGAAGAACACCGAGCCAGCGCTGCCGTCTTGCAGCACTGGTCGATGACCAAGCTGCCGAGTACCTCTGGCGCATCGAGCTCGGCAGATGACGCGGCGGTGACTGCCCCGCAGGCTGCTCTGTCGACGCGGCCGTGACGAATCCAATATCAATCCGGCACTCGCCGTCGGGCTTCAACAGCGAAACCTCCGCCGCGATAGAGAGCAACTGGCGGAGAGCGCTGGGTAAACCGTCATCCACACGGCGCGGGTAGTTGCTCGACCACGGTGCCGAGAGACGGGGACAAGCCAGGCAGCGAAGACGCTGCCTGCGGTGTGCTCGGCGCCAATTCGCCCACGGCAGACGGGAAAGAGCCCCCAAAGGACTGGAACCTCCTCCGAGACCATGTCAACGTACAACGTCCCGGAAAACGCCAGGTCAGCGACGTGATGCGGCTTCTGGGCGACCGGTATGCAGGCCGGACGCCTTGGGAGCCCGTACTCCCGCTCTGCTCGGTCTTGCCGCCGAAACCCGTTCTAAGGAGGCCCTCGTCTGTCGAATCCCGCTCTCCGATCTGCTCGCTTCACTGCCCCAGCCTGTTGGCGCCCGGCGCCTTGAACGCGTGGCCCGCGCAGGAGACAGAAGACCATGGCGCGCTGTCCACGGCGCCCTGTCTCTGCGTCTGCGCGGCCGCGCTCTTCGGGGAGGACCTGGTGCAACGGGGCTACCGTCATGATCGAGCGGTTGTCGCGCACGTCGCGGTGCACCCCGGAGCCGCACCCCGACAAGTCGCCCGAGCCGTTGGCACCCTTGAGCGTGTGGTGGCTCGTAGCCTCAGTCGACTCACCGAAGACGAGCTTCTGACGTTCGTCATGGACAAAGCGACCCCCGCTTTCCGGTCCTACCGGCTGTCGTTCTGACGGAGACGACTGGGGTGCCCATGGGCGACGTCCTTTTCGTGCTGCGCGATACATAGCAGGCGATCCCCGGTTAGCGAAACCGGGGATCGTGCAGAGCATTGATGGTGTTCGCACACGGCTGTGCTTGGCGGTGGAGTCGCGGCGGACGCAGTTGGCAGTGCCGCACGCATTCGCGAGGAGGTATAGGACGCTGCCGCCTGCTGCCCTATCAATGACCGCATCTTCATGCCCATGACTTTGGCTGGTTGATTGCTACGCCAGGTCTCCACCTGGCCGGTCGACTGTGTGCCGTGAGGAATATCCCACGCTGTGTCGATTCGCGATGCCCCGCTGCGTTTTATAGGCCACTCCACGATGGATTGGATCTCTCAGGACGGGTGGTCTGCGATGCGTATCAATGCACGCCTGGATTTTCGGCATGAAGCCTCTCAATACGAAGGTGAAATTGCATGGCTCGTCCTCCTGCGCTGAAGCTGGCCGAGGTTCTTGCGGAGATCCGCATGAGTCCGTCGGCGTTCTACCGCATGCGCGCCCGCGGGCAAGCCCCACGCATGATCAAGCTGCCCAATGGCGAACTACGGTGCCGTCGCACAGATCTGGATGCCTGGTGGGACGCATGCGAGAGAGATTTTGACACTTGGCGATGAGTTACCACGTCCGTTTCTGGGACATACGCGAGCGTCCTGGTCGGCGCAGTCGTTTTCAGGTGCGATGGACGGTCAACGGGCGGGAGAATTCGGAATCGTTCAGCACTGTCGGGCTCGCCGAGAGCCGGCATGCGAAGCTGATGACGGCGGCGCGCGAGGGCGAGCCGTTCGATGAGCACACGGGTCTGCCGGCGTCCGAGCTGCGGGCCATCAAGCAGCGGACGACGTGGTACGACCTTGCTCATGAATACATCGATCAACGGTGGGACCGTACACCGGGAAACACCCGCCGTACCCTGGCCGACGCATTCGCCACCATCACGCCTGCCCTGGTGCACCCTGGCGCAACGTATCCGGAGCCGCGGGTGCTGCGGCGCGCCTTGTACTCGTGGGCGTTCAACAAGAACGCATGGGCCCAAGAGCCGACCGAGGAGTGGCGGAAGGCCCTGGACTGGCTGAAGCGAAACTCCCTGCCCGTTAGTGCCCTCGCGGAAGCCGACGTGCTGCGGCGGGCGCTGGACGCCCTGTGTCGCAAGCTGGACGGCAAAGCGGCTGCGGCCAAGACGGCGCGGCGCAAGCGGGCTGCGTTGAACGAAGTGCTCAACACCGCAGTGGAGAAAGGTTACTTCGCGGAAAATCCCCTCAACGGGCTCAGGTGGAACGCTCCGGCGGTCAGTGAGGAGGTGGACCCGGCTGCCGTCCCCAATCCGGCCCAAGTCGACCGGCTGCTTGCGGCGGTTGCTCAGCAGCGCGGGCGCGGCCCTCACCTGGAGGCGTTCTTCGGCTGTATGTACTACGCGGCCATGCGGCCGGCTGAGGTGATTCACCTTCGGCTCGACCAGTGCCATCTGCCCGAGACCGGATGGGGGATGCTCAACCTGTCGGGTGGCGTCATCACCGCGGGCAAGGAGTGGACGGACGACGGCGCGGTGCACGAGGTGCACTCGCTCAAGCGCCGTGCGGCTACCGCGACCCGGCCGGTGCCTATCCCGCCGAAGTTCGTGCGCGTCCTGCGGGCGCACATCAAACGGTTCGGCGTGGCGCCGGACGGTCGGGTGTTCCGGAATCAGGCCGGCAACTACGTGGACGCGTCCGCGTATGGCATTACGTGGGCGCGTGCACGGAAGCATGTCCTGACCCGCACGGAACTCGCCTCCGGTCTGGCCAAGCGTCCCTACGACCTCCGGCACGCCGGGATCTCGTTCTGGTTGTACTCCGGGGTGGACCCGGCCGAATGCGCTCGCCGCGCGGGCCAGAGCATCGAGGTCCTCTTCCGGCACTACGCCAAGTTCCTGGATGGCGTCAGGGAGCAGGCCAACCGGCTGATTGAGCAGTCCATGCAGGAGTGGGATCGCGTCAGCCAGGGCTCGGCGCCTGCGGGGTGAGTCGGGACTTGGACCGGAAATAGACCGGAAGAGCTGGTCAGGAGTGGGATGGCGGTGGGAGAAACTGGTAGTTACGACGTAAATCGGTCCCTCCTCTGAGCGGACCGAGCGGAAGGCGCCTGACCGGCAAAAGCCCAGGTCAGGCGCCTTTTTTCGCGCCTCTAGAAGAAGCCGAGCTTCTTCGGCGAGTACGACACCAGGAGGTTCTTCGTCTGCTGGTGGTACAGGAGTTGCACCTCTGCTGACTAGCGGAAATGACAGTTGGCGCGGATCCTTTGCGCAGGCTGGTCCGGAATCGGTCCGGATCTTGGTCCGGGCAGTCCTGGGTGGCGAGGATGGGCGTGGGTGGGGGAGATTTTGGCAATGATCGGGAGCGGGCTGGCTATCGGATGGGGCTGCCGTACTGCACATGAGCGGCGTGAGGTCTTGATGGCCCTTCAGCCAGGACGGTGCTGGCAGACTGGCGCTTCGAGCGCTGCGGCTGGGCCCTGGACCTCGGCCGACCGCCTGGGCACGACCTGCGCGAGATCACGAGCGCGATCTTGTATGTGGACCGCACCGGCTGTCAGTCGACCTATCTCCCGCACGATTTCCCGCCCTGGCAGTCGGTGCACGGCTAGTGCGCCACGTGGCAAAGGGACGGCATCTTCGCCCAGCTCAACGGTCTGCTGCCAGAGTTGGTGCGTCAGCAGGAGGGGCGTGACGGGCACCCGTCGGCCTGCGTGATCGACGCGTAGAGCGTGCAGACCTCCGCCAGCGTCCCGCCACCAGACGCACCGACGCGGGCAAGAAGATCGTGGGCCGCAAGCGCCGCATCATCACCGACACCTACGGCCTGCTGCTGGCGGTGCTGGTCAATGCAGCCAGCGTCCAGGACTCCACGGCCGTCTGCACCCCCCTCGAGAGGCTGCCACCGACAATCCCACCCCGTGCAAAGTCTAGGTCGACAGCGGCTACCGCAAACGCTTCATCAATCACGCCGCCACCCTCGGTATCGACCTCGAAATCATCCAACGCACCTGCCAGGGCCAGGGGATTCACCCCGACCCCCAAACGGATCCGATACCGACCTCGTGGCCCGCTGCCTCACCGGCGAGAACGCGGTCGTTCAGCCGGAGACGGGAGGCGAACTCGTTGGTCCCGGGCCATCCTTGGACACCGGGGGCGCTTACCTGTACCGCCAGGGGTACCGGGCGTGTGAAACTCGCTGTGTGAACCTGCGTACGCGGGAGGGGCATTGACCGGCACCTATTCCATCTCGGACCAGCAGGAGAGCATCGCGGCTATGCGCGTGCTCAAAGCCATTGCCGTGGCACACTTCCGCAACCAGCGGGCGCAGGCACTGAGCCTCGGAGTCTCGCTCGCCTTGGCCGTTGCCGGCCTGCTGACCGGAGTGGGCACGCGGTACGGCACCGTCATCACCCTGGGCGGCGCGATCTGGGCTGCGCTCTACAAGGGGGTGATGGCGCCCTGGGCTGAGCGGTACCTGCGGTTCGCCGCGACTCTTCAGGAGATGTTCGACGCCGATGTGCTTGGATTGCCGTGGAACAACGTGGTGGTCGGGAACCGGATCGGTGACGACGAGGTGAGCCGACTCAGTCGGCGCTTTCGCGGCGACGAGGACAGGCTGCGGGGCTACTACCTCGTGGCAGGTGCTGCCACCCCCTACGACGTGCTCTTCTGCCTGGAACAGAATCTGGCCTGGGGGTCGCGGATCAGGCTGCGCTTCGCCCAATTGATGCTGGGCGTTCTGGTGCTGTGGTCCGCTGTGGGGGTTGTGCTCACCCTCGCCACGGGGGCGACGGTGAGTTGGCTGGTGACCGGATGGTTCGTCCCCTCTCTCGGACTGTTGCTGCTGTGCCTTGAGATGTACCGCACTCAGATGGCGAGCACCCAGGAGCGGCTGCGCATCCTTGGATTGGTACGTGCTGTGATCGAGGATCCCTTCTCGCCTGTGATCGCTACGCCGGCCGCGCTAACCGGCTTCGCCCGTCAGGTGCAGGACGCACTCTTTCAGATGCGGCGACTACAACCACGCCTGCCGACCTGGTACTTCCGGCGTTACCACGACCAGGACAAGGAAGATTTTCGGATCAGGATGCAGGAGTTGGAAACGAGGTTTCCTCGGTGATGACCGCCTTGGAGGAGTTGGCTCTCGAGTTCGGGGACGTCATCGCATCGGAGATCGTCGATTCGCTGTTCCATAGCGGACTTGAGATTCGTAGCGGCATCAAGGCTCTCCCTCGCGGTTTCACCGGTGCCCGTTTAGCGAAGGCACAGTTGGCCAACATCACGAAGCCGTACGAACCGCGTTGGTGTGTGATCAAATTCTGCCCGCCGGAGTCGACGCACCACCGACGGGAGAGTGAGATACATGCTGATCTGCTGCGGCAGCCACCCGTGGAATTCAGTCGACGGCATCTCACCGATATCGCATTTCCCCCGGTCCGGTGTCCCCAGGGCGCCCTCGTCATCGGCCAGTCCAAGGCCGACGGCATTCCACTGGGGAGGGTGGAACTCCATCATCTCGCTGGTGCCTGCGGGACGATTTGGAGTGAGATGCTCTTCAAGTGGAGTGGCCATAATTATGACAGTGAGCGGTCGACGTTGGCCGAGTTGCTGAAGTGCGAACTGGGCGAAAGCTTCGAGGACCAGGGGTGGTTACGCGATTGGGCGCGACGACGTGGCCTACTAGCGCCTACCTTCCTTGACCTGCCGGACGAGGAGACACCGCTGCCCAACCCGTGGCGGCTGTTCGATGTGAACATGCCTGCGGCGCAGACGGATATCGACTATTTGGTCGGCCGGACCCACGGCGACCTGCACGGGGACAACGTCCTGGTTCCCGTCCACGGCGGGATCGTCGAACCGGATGGCTTTCGGCTGATCGACCTCGCGACCTACGATGAAAAGGCGCCACTCAGCCGAGATGTCGCCACACTGTTGATCTCGCTCTGCTCGCGTGAGATCGGGGAGTCCTCAGCGGACAGTCGGTGTACGTTTCTCGCCTATCTGGAGCGCGACAAGCGCGATGACCAACTTGACGACGGTATGACGGGGAAGGTGCGTAAGGTCATTGACGCGCTTCGGGAGCCCGCCCTCCGGTTCGTCGACGAAAAGGGTTGGGATCCGGATCTCTGGAACCGACAGCTGAAGGTGTCTCTCCTCGCTCAAGCGATGCTGCACAGCGCTTACAAATCCGGTCCGGCGCATGCTCGTCGTTGGTGCTCCCGGTTGGCAGGCTGGCTCACCCGATCGCTGCTCGGCCACGTGGACCTTCCACCCGCCACTGCGATGCCCTTCGATGCAGGCGAGCTCAGCCAGGCGACCGGCACGGTGGCACCGTGGACAAATGGCCGACCCGCGCGGAGCGGATCCGTCTTCGTCGACCGCACGGGCCAGCGGAGCCACCTTCGCGCCGCGCTTGACGACCAGGTCACGTCCGTCATTGTGGTCAGCGGTCCGGCGGGCATGGGCAAGACGGCGTTGGTGCGCGAGGTGCTCGCCGAGTTGGGCTGGGCCGATCCGGACGATGAGACATCGGCGGTCCGCTGGCACGACGCCACACCTTACGAGGAACTGGGCGTGCCGGTCCTCATCGAGGACATCGAACCGCCCGGGTCAGGGCAGGTAGCCGGTCCTTCCGCACGGGCACGCCTGGAGATCGCCCTGGACAGCCTGGACCCTGGCGGCACCCGGCCGGTCATCGTGATCGACTCGGCGGAGAACCTCCTCAAGGACGACCATATCCTGCGTGATTCGGAACTCGACCTGGCACTAGAGGCAGTGCAACGTCGATCGCTCCCCTGCGTCAAGGTCGTTTTCGTGACGCAGCATGTGCCTGAAGCCACGTCGGGCGTGGGGTGGGCAGAGACGGCGGCCCAGATCCACCTCGAGGGACTCGAACCACCGTCGTTTCGAGAGTATTTCGCCATGCTGGATCCGAGCGGCAGGCATGGCTTGGCCAACTTGCCCGAGGTCGATCTGCGGCGCATCCACGGTCGTCTGGCCGGCAGCCCGCGGTTCGCCGAACTGCTCCACGCGATCCTCAGCGGCGATCCGCCGGGGCTGTTGGTCCACGAGATCGGAGCGTGGCTGTCCTCTGTGCGGCCGAGCGAGGTACACCAACGCTTGGTGCAGCGATTCGTCGACCAACTTCCCTCCGAACAGCAGCGAGTGGCGGAGGGCCTGGCAGCGCTCGGTGTCCCGGTCGGCACCGAAGCTGTCATCGGCGTTCTGGAGACGTACGTCCCGGCGGCGCTGGTCGAGTCGGCCTTGCGATCCCTCGTAGCGGCCCGACTCGTGCTGGAACTCCGTGACGGTCGACGGTATTTGCGAAAGACAGAGATCGAGGCAGTCCTCAGCCGGTTGGGCGGAGGGGACCGGTGGGCGGACGAGGGCGAGCCGCCGACGCGACTTGACCTCCTCCTGCAAGCGGCCAGGGTGCTGCAGAGCATGCAGAAGGACGAAGGTGACGTGCGTGGCCTGGCTGACATGGACATGCGCTTCGCGCGCGCCGATGTCTGGCTTCGCGCCGGAATGCATGAACAGGCGTACGGCGTCATCGAGTCGATGACCGAACTGGTGGATCTTTGGGGGAGCGGGGGCGAGTTGCGTGCCCAGCGGGAAGCCGTGCGGGGGAGGCTCAGGGACGACAGAGAAGGGGAGATGTTGAACCTCGCCGCACTTGGGGACATTTATTCGTACGGCGGTGATCTCTCCTCCGCCCGTTCAACCTACGAGGACGCGCTCAACATCGCCAAGGAGCGCCATGACCGCGAGGCGATACGTCGCATTCACATAGGCATGGGGATGATGTTTTGGGAACACGACCACCTCGGGGAGGCCGAGGAACGCTACGGCTGGGCGTTCGGGCTGGCAGGTGAGGACGATGACGACGGCGGTGGCGACCGTGCCGCTGCATTGGTCGGATTGGCCGATTGCCAACAGCGGCACGGCAACTATCGGCGCGCGATAGCCGACGCCCTCTCGGCTTTCGAAGCCGCCCGTGACAGTGATCCCGCCCTGGCGTCCGCCGCCGCGCTGCGGCTGACGCGCTGGTACGCCGAGTTGAACGAAATCCGGAACGCGCAGATGATGCTGGACAGGTGCAGCGATCTCATCACGGCCCGCCCCAATCCCTCCACCCGGGCGGATCTGCTCAACTCGAAGGCCGACCTTGCCCTTCATTTGGGCAAGCACACTGAGGCGCGATCGGCGGCCGGGCAAGCGATCCGCATAGCGCGCGGCCACCGAGATCCGATCAACCTGAGGCGGTCACTCGCCATACAGGCACTCACTCACGTGCACTTGGACGATTTCCTGATGGCCCGAGAGGCGATCGAGGAGTCGGCCCGGTACCGGGTGGCAGGCCGGGAAACCGTGGAACTCGCTCTGCGGGCGATCATCGCGCACCGCTCCGGCTTCCCAGGCACGGCGAAGGATCTCTTCCGACAGCTCCACGATGAAACGAGCAATCGCACCAAGGCGGACAGGAACGACCTGGCGGCCTGGGACTTCACTGGAATCGCCCGATGTTATTCGGTCCTCCTCGACGATGCGACACCCGCGAAGGCGCTGGAGGCGTTCCGGCGGGCACGGCCTGAGCCGGTCGAGCGGACGCCAGGACTGAACGACCGGTTGAGGTTCATGGTAGAGACCTTGGCCAATGGGGACGCGCGACTTGAACCGGTACTTGTCACGCTGGCGCGCATCCGGCCGGGCCCCGCCGGTTAGTTCTCGAACCAGCCGTTCTCGTGTGCCAGCACGATGGCCTCCAAGCGGCTGCCGACGCCGATCTCTTGGTACAGCGCTCGGAGCAGCCGGTACATGGCACGCTCCGAGTAGCCGGTGTCCAAGGCCAGCCCGGCCACGGTCCGGCCTTCGGCGAGCTCACGCAACCAGACGATCTGCTCTGCGGAGGGAGCTGATCTGCGTGGGGCCCGGCCGCCCTTGCCGGCTACCAGGAGACCGGCGACATCGGCGGGCATGACGGCTTCGCCCTCGAGGGTCGCGGACACCGCCCGGCGCAGCGCCGACACCGTTGCCTCACGGGCTATCACCGACCGGGCGCCGGTCCGCATGGCCAGTGCGCCAAGTGAGATGTCGTCAGCAGACGGCAGCGCCATCACGAGTGGGCGGGGCCGAAGGCTGCAGAGATTGGTCAGCCGGTTCAAGTCCTCCTCCACATTGAGGGTCAGCAGCACCAGCCCGCCCGGATGTTCGCGTAACCAAGCTTCGACGTCCGCGGGCTCTTCTACGGAGTGCCCAAGGCTCGACAGGGATTCTGCGACGCCACGCCGGAACATCGGCAAGGGGTCCAAGATCGCGACATGAACGGTTGCCGTGACCTGCACCTCCCTGTGACCACCGACCTGCCGGCCGGAACGGCAGCTGACAGCTTAAGGCGCAGCAGGAACCTGCCAGCAGGTGGTCATGGTTACGCACGATCAGGCATGGACCTGCGGGGTTCCGTCCCCCTAGCGTCGGATCATTCAACGACGTCAGGGGGAGGCGTGTGTGGTCTACTTCGACAATTCCGGTCCCCGTATCCGTCGGTCGCTCCGGCGCCGATCTCCACAGGACGACAGCGAACTCGACCCGGCCAAGACCCGATACATCCTCAACGTTGCTGAGGAGTATCCCCGATTCACACCGGAAGAGGTGTACGCCGAGATCTACTACGGCCGGCGCCGCCACGATATTCCGAAGGAAATGGTACGCAGGGTCCTCGTCAATCGCCGCCGCAATCTGCTGCCAAGGCTCTTCGGCCGTTGAGTATGAGAGCTTGTCGCCGGAATTGGCCGCGTCTGGAGCACGCTCCTCGGCGCCTGGCTTAGATGCCCGGGTCCGCTCGACCCGCGGCGCACTCGGCGACATGCTGGCGAATAATTACGTGGCCACGACGATCAGCGCGTTGCCCCGGTTATCGACCGCCTACGTTGTGCGCCACGCTCGCGCGGTCTGACCGCGCCTGCGCTGGACATTCACCAGAGGCTCGCCCCGCCGTCGAACATCTGGAAGAAGTCGCCAATGTAGTCCACCGGAACATGACCGGCCGCACCGTGCCCGCAAAGTTTGTCCCCGCCAGGAGGGGATGGCTATGCTCACAATGCCGCGCTCTCGGCCCGTAAGTCCATTCAGGAGCCGGATCTCTTCGTGCGTGATTGGTACACACGAGATACGTGCTCTGACCAGCGTCAATGCCTCATGTGGAGGTGTGTGGGCAGACGTTGGGATGGCGTCCCGTCGAGTGGTGTAGTCAGTCGAGCTCGTGTGGTTCCGGTTCTGCGGGGATCTTTCGCTTCTGCGGGCCCGGTTTGTCGGTGAAGAGTTCGGCCATGGAGCCTTCGGAGAGGTAGCGGCGGTCGAAGACCTGCCACTCGTCGTGGAGTTCGGCCAGGACTGCAGCGGCGAGTCGATCGAGGGCGGCGGGGTTGGGGAAGACCTGGACGACGTCGGCCCGGCGTTTGATCTCCCGGTTCAGCCGCTCCAGCGGATTCGTGCTCCAGATCTTCTTCCAGTGCGCCGACGGGAAGTCCGCGAACGCCGTGATGTCCGCAGCTGCTTCCAGCAACATGGACTTGACCCGCGGAAACTGTCGTCCGAGCATGTCCGCCACGACGTCCAGCTGACTGCGGACCTGCTCGGCGGTGGTCTGCGCAAAGATGGTGCGGATGGTCGCCGCGACCATCTCCGCCGAGCCCTTCTCGATGACGCCGAAGACGTCTCGCACGAAGTGAACGCGGCACCGTTGCCAGGCCGAACCGAGGAACACGGTGCGAATGGCGGCCACCAGCCCACTGCGGCTGTCGGAGATCACCAGCTGGACGTGTTCCAGGCCGCGGGCCCGCAGACTCCGCAGGAACTTGGTCCAGAACGGCTTTGACTTGCTGTCGCCGACCATCACCCCAAGGATCTCGTGGTGCCCGCTGGCGGAGCTGCCGGTCGCGATGACCACCGCCTGCGAGGCGATCCGATGGTTCACCCTGGCCTTGCAGTAGGTCGCGTCCAGAAATACGTAGGGGAACACGGTGTGATCCAACGGCCGTTCCTTGAAGGCGAGCAGTTCTTCGTCGAGTTCGCCGCAGATCCTTGAGACCTCCGACTTCGAGATCCCCGAGTCCGCACCCAACGCTTTGACCAGGTCATCGACCGACCGCGTCGAGACGCCGTGCACGTACGCCTCCATCACCACGGCGAACAGTGCCCGGTCGATCCGGCGCCTTCGTTCCAGCAGCGAGGGGGAGAACGACCCGGTCCGCACCTTGGGGATCTTCAGGTCCAGATCACCGGCCTGCGACGTCAGCAGCCTCTCTCGGTGCCCGTTGCGCCAGGTGGTGCGCTCGCTCGAGTGCTCACGCGGGGCGGCCCCGATGGCCTCGGTCGCCTCCGCCTCGATGAGTTCTTGCAGGATGCGCTCGCACAGCACCCTGATCGGCTCGACTCCATCCGCCGTACGTAGTGACTCCAGCAGCCGCATCAGGTCAGACTGAGACAGGGCCATCGCGTGCTCCTCCGGTTGAACTGCCCGTTCACCAGGGAGACGTGCGCGATGGCCTGCCTCTGTTCAGGGAGCAGTCATCCACAACGGGTGTACGCCCCGGGCAGACACCCGCGCGTTCCAGGACCCTGACCGGCTACACCACTCGGTGGGACACCATCGGGGACTGTCGGCGGACCACCGGGTGAGGTGCCCCGAAACCGACGCCGCCGAGGGCTGGACGCACGAAAATCTCGACGAGATAACCGCCGAGGCTACCCGCATTGGTATCGGAAAGCGCCCGAACGGCCCAGGAATGACCGGACCTGCACGGCCCTCGCCCGCGTAGCGATGAACGCCCTCTTCCGGTGTGAGAAACGGCAGGGCCGACAACGGTCCGCCCTGCCTGAGCCGGCCGTACCGTCAGCGAGAGGGCGTCCACCGGGCATGACATGGACGGCTGACGGAACATCAAGGCTCCTTCGCGAACAGCTGACTTGGGAGGCACCCGCCTGCGCTCGGGCTGCTGCGCCGGTGCTCAACCATCGCGTGAGTTGAGACGGCGGCGGGTCTGACGAACGAGTTGGCGGGCGCGTCCGGCGGTCAGAACCGACCGCAGCGGTGCCAGGGGACGAAGCGGTGTGCCGAGCAGGCGCGGGTCGAGGTACGGAACCCAGCCGGTGGCGCGCGGGTGGTAGCGGGGCGGGCCGAGGCAGATGCGCTTGGTGACCACCCACCGGGTCTCCGGCCCACTGTTGGGACGAGTGGCATGAAGATGGTCGCCTGCGAACAGCAGCAGGTCACCCGGGTTGAGCTGGACCTCCACCGGTTCGCCGACTGCTTGGTCGGGGAGCAGTCGTATCCCCTCGTGGAGCAGCGAGCGCCGATATGCCCCGGGCCATATGAGTAGGCCGTTGTCCCGGCGGACCCGGCTGAGAGCCATCCAGAGGTTGACGGAATTGACGGCTGTGTTGAACCACGAGTCCACGTGAGCGCCGGTCGGGATCATGAAGCCGGTGTACCCATCCAGTTCTTCTTCCCGGCCGTGGACAGTGGTCCTTGGGGGCATGATCCGTACACCCAAGTGGTCGCTGACGTACACCTTGCGGCTTTGCGGCGGGAGCAGGTCGGCGAAGCGCAGCAGCAGGTGACGTGCGGCGGGCCTGAGGCGACGGTCCAGGTCGTCGCGGACGGCGCGCAACTGATCGATGTCGGCGACGGTGTGGATGTGCTCCAACCCTCGCTCCGACACCTGCTCGGCGGCCTCCGGCGAGACGGCGGATGCGATGGCCGCCAGTGCCGCCCGGGTCCATGACCCTGTGGAGGTGAGCTGTGCGAGACCGTCCCGGACGACCACGATCCGGCCGTCGAGGACGTGGCGGAGATCGAGCTCGTCGAGTGAGCGGTGTGAGGTCACGGCGGGCAAGCTGCTTCTCCCTGTTTCAGACCTGTTTTCCGGCGGGTGGCTTGGAAGCACGGAGAGAGAAGGACAGCGGCATGGACGGCAGACCGTCCGGCAGTCGCCACCAATGGTCGTCGTGCTCCACCATGCAGGGGAGCATCCGCCAAGCCACGAAGGGCCATTCGTGAAGGAATTCGATGGTCAGTCCCGCGGACGCCAGGGCGCTGACGATTTCGCCGAGTGAGTGTCCCCAGGCGTATTCGACTCCCGGCACCTCCCGGTCTGGTACAGCAGTCGGACTGCGGTACTCGAAGGAAAGAGGCTCCGGCTCACCGAAATACGAGTAGCGGAGGCGTAATCCGGCTGTGTCGAGCCGGTTGTCGAGCATCCAGGCCGCTGGATGGGACTCGAAGACGTAGACGAAGCCGCCCGGTGTGATGAAGTGGGCGACGACCTCGGCCCAACGGCGCAGATCGGGCAGCCAGCCCAGCACCCCGTGGGACGTGTACACGATGTCGAATTGGCCGTCCAGGTGGGCAGGCAGCGCCAGGACATCCGCCTCCACGAAGACCGCCGACGGGTCGATGTCGGCGGCCAGGGAACGTGCCGTCGCCACGCCCTCGGCGGCGAAGTCGACACCGGTCACCCGGGCACCCAGCCGCGCCCAGGAGAGTGTGTCGACGCCGACATGGCACTGCAGGTGCAGCAGCGAGCGGCCGCGCACGTCGCCGACCTCGGCACGCTCAAGTGCGCGCATGCGGGAACCGCCGACCCGGAAACCGGCCAGGTTGTACTGGGCCGACGCGGCCTTCAACGGCGTCCACACGCGCCACAGTTCACGATTGTCGCGCAGGTACGCCTCTGGGTCGCGAGCCCCACGGGGCAGGTCCGCCGCGCTCACGCGGGCAGCTCGTACACGCTGACGTGGTAATTGCTGCTGTCGGTGAACGGGACGCCGGACCAGCCGCCGAACCGCTCGCGCAGTCGCAGGCCGGCCATGGCGGCCATCAGGTCGAGTTCGCCGGGGGAGGCGTAGCGGAAGGCCACCCGGATGTGTCGAACGACGCCGTTGTGGACGACCTCGTAGTCGGAGGTGTAGCGCTGGGTCGACGGGTGGATCCGGCGGGTCCGGGTGACGGGGTCACCGTTGGCCGTCTGGACGGGCTGGCCACCGGCCCCGGCTCCGGCGGCCAGGACCTCCGGAAGATGCGCGTCCAGGACGAAGAGCCCGCCCGGCAGCAGCCGCGCCGCGGCCCGTGTCAGGCAGTGCATCTGCGCTTCCTGGGAGGTCAGCTCGAAGAACGTGCCGTTGACCACGTAGATCACCCCGAACCGGCCTTCGTGTTCCACATCGGAGAAGTCGCCGATGCTGATGGCGATCTCGGCGCCCCCGGACTTGGCGCGGAGCTGTTCGACCATGGCCTTCGCGGCATCGACACCGTGGAGGTCGTGCCCGAGCGCGGCGAGCGGAAGGGCTACCCGCCCCGTGCCGATGCCGAGTTCGAGCATGGGCCCTTCCGGTGCGGTCGCCGCCAGCCGGTCGAGCAGGGCCACTGTGGCGTCGGTGGTGGCCGTCGGTGGGGTGAACCAGTCGTCGTAGTGGTCGGCCAGGTCCACGGCGTAATCGGGACTCGGTGGCATGCTGCTCCTCTGTGAGGGGTTCAGCCGAAGGGATGCGGCGGAACGCGCGAGCCGGGGGAAAAGGCAGACGGCAGCGGCAGGGCGCCGGGGGCGATCAGCCGGACGACGGCCGGGCCGGAGGCGGCGAACGCGGCGGGGGTCGTGTCGACCGCGATCACGTCCTGGCCGGTGTGCTCGGCGAGCAGGCGCACCGGGTCCACCGGCTCCTGCCCTGTCGGGCGCCGGTCTGCCGTGGTGTGCGGCAGCCAACGCGCCATCGCGTCCTGACAGCCGAGATACGTCCACACCGCGTGCTCGACCGCGGAGACCGGTCTGTCGCCGGGTAGGGACCGCCCGCGGACCCGTCGGGCCGCCGACGTGCTCATGCTCCAGCGCACCATGAGCGCCTCGTGGGCCGCGCGGGCGATGAGCTCCGCATCCTGCCCTGGAGGGCCGCAACGAGCACCGAACGTCTGCTCGCTGTGCTCGGGCGTGTGCAGACAGACCGCGACGGCGTGGAAGCCGGGCGCGGGCAGGGTGAAGGCGGTCGCCCGCAGTCCGAGGTGCTCGCATACGCGGCGCAGGGGGAGGGGCAGTTCGTCGTGTACGGGACGCTGGCGGGGCGGATGCCGTGCCGGATCCTGCCAGCTCAGGCGGAGCAGATCGCGTTCGAGCGTCTCCCATGCGGCATGGTCGACGGCGGCGCCCGGGTCGGGGTGGGCCGCGAGGCCCGTGGAGCCGGCCCGGTCGGGCGCCGCGCAACCCGTGGGCGGACGGTGCTGCAGGTAGGCCAGACCTGCCGGAACCAGTACTTCCGAACCGGAGAGCAGGGAGCGCCCGGTGACCCACAGCTGGCGCACGCTTCGGGTGGCCGGCCCGGACCAGGGCGCGGGGTCCAGGGCGGGAGCGCCTCGACGGACCAGCTCGGCGTGATCGGCGAGGAGAGAGCAGGACTCCTCGGCGGCGCGGGCCGCGAGCACGTTGCCCAGGCGCTCCAGCAGCTCGCCGCGGGCTCGTACGGCGACGTCGTCGGGGTGTTCCCCCGAAGCGCTGCCGATCAGGACGTGGTCGCCGCCGGCGCTGTCCGTGGCGGCGAACAGCGCGCTGCGGGCGGCGACCCGCCCGAAGAGCACCGCCGGTTCGACGGAGAACGGTGCGAAGACCTGAGGCTCCCAGGTGGTGGGCGAGTAGGGAGCTGTGGGCTGCGGCATCGGCGTGGCTCCGGGGTCTCGGGTCAGACGGCGGTGGTCCTCAGCAGGGCGGCACACTCCTCCAGCACGGTCAGCCCGTGCCCGGTGAGCAGTGGTGCGCGGTCCCGCAGGGAGCCGATCGCCTGCCGCGCCCTCTCCGCCAGCAGGACCCGGCGGGCCTCCAGCGCGTCCGCGGCCGTGGTGTCACCGCCGAGAAGCAGCGCGTAGAGCGCGCTGCTCCGGGCCAGGACGACCATTTGCTGGAACAGCCCTGCCACAGGCCGGGGGTCGGCGCGCAGGGGAGTGCGGACGGGACGCGCGGAGTCCGCGTCCGTGGTGAGGAACGGAGTGCTCAGTTGGGCGGCGTTGCAGCGGGTGTGGGTGCCTTCGTGCACCAGCGCCTCCGCGCACCGCACCGGACCGGGCAGCCCGCGGGGACTGGTGCGCAGCCGCGACCGGTTGACGTAGATCGCGCCATGAGTGGCGAAGTCGGTGAAGCCGTCGATCGCCGGGCCCTCCAAGAGAGCCACTTGCGCGACACCGATACGCAGTTCGCTCAGCATCAGCGGCCAGGCGGCCGCCAGCCGCGCGACGCTCTCGTCGAGCACGGCCCGGTCCGGGCGCTGCCAGGACACCACGCGGGAGCCCCCGGGGGCGTCGGCTCCGGTTGGCAGAGCGGACAGTGCGCGGGTCACCGAGCGGATGAGGTGGGGGGACGGCTCCGCGGGCGCCAGGCTCTCGCGGGCCTTGGTGTCACGCATGCTGCGCAAGATCGCCGGAGGAGTGAGTCCTGGCTCCGCCTGAAGGGTGAACGTGGCCGCCACCACGGCGGGATGCGCCTCCGGCGGCGCGGGGAGTCCGGCCGCCGTCAGGACGGAACAGACCACTCGATGGACCGCTCCCTCATCCCGCACCGCCTCGCGCGTGTCGGGTGCTACGCGCAGCAACTGCTCACCTCCACGCGTTCACTCCCTTGGCCGGGTGAGGACTGGTGCCGTGGCCGACAAGGCCGGCCCTTCGGGGGACAGCGCCCCGCGCGCCGGGCGGCCGACAACCCGCACGGTGAAACCGCCGGGCCGTCTGCCGGGTGCGGTGAGCGCGCGGGGGCTCCGACGGAACGAACCTCGCCGGCACGAGCACCGGCACGATGGGCGGGTGCGACTGTCCGGACCGCTCAGTCCTGGTCCGGAATGTCGATCATGAGCGCGTACTCGGGGAGCTCCTCGGTGACCTGCTCGATGTCCTCGTTCTCCACGATGTCCTCCACGGCTGTGCTCGGGCCCGGCGGCGTCGGATGACGCCCCGCTCAGAAGTACCGCACGGCGGGACGGCGCACCATCGGCGGAGGCACGGCCAGTGCGGGAACCAGACAGCCGGGGGTTTCCGTGCTCCGGCCCCGCCCGCAACAGCATGGAACAGGCGAACGGCGTTCCGGTGAGCGGCCCTTGGCGATGCGCATGTGACGCGTGGGGCGCCATGGACCCTGTCGGCCCGTCAAATCTGGCTGGCAAGGGTGAGGCCGGGCCCGCCCGTGCGCTGCTGTGCGCCCCTGTGTGCCACGGCCGCCCGGTGGCGGGCATTGTGCCCCGACGCCCGGCTGCGGAGCATGGGTGTCCCTCACCAGCATCCCGGAGGCCCATCCAGCCATGCGGATCGCCTACCTGCACTCCGGCAGCATCCCCTCCGTCTACGCGAACGGCGTCCACGTCATGCGGATGTGCGATGCCTTCACCGACGCGGGGCACGAGGTCGTCCTCTACGCGCTGCCGGGGACCGTGCCCGCCGGTGACACGCACCGCTACTACGGCACCCGCAACCGTTTCGAGGTGCGGAGCATCGCCCAGCCCGCGCTGCCGGGCCCGGGCGTATGGATCCGTGCCTGGCGGATCCGCACCGACCTGCGCCGACGAGGCGCCCCCGATCTGCTGTACGGACGAGACCTGCGTGCCCTGCTCGTCTCGTCGGGCCTGGCCCCTCTGGTGTACGAGACGCATCTGATGTGGCCGCAGCGGATCGTCCGGAGGATCGAAGGCGTCCTGTTCCGCAGAAGGAACCTGCGCCGCGTGGTCTTCGTGTCCCAGGCGCTCGCCGACGACTACCGCCGCGTCTTTCCGGAGCTCGACTCGTCGCGGCGGACGGATCTGGTGACGGCTCATGACTGTGCCGACCCCGCCCCGGCCGACGGGCCGGTGGCAGACCTGCCGGGCCGCCCGGAGGCACCGAAAATCGGCTATGTCGGGCATCTGTACCCGGGGCGCGGCACCGACGTCATCCTCGAACTCGCCGCCCGCGTACCCGAGGCCGACTTCCACCTGGTCGGCGGCACCGCGGCCGACCGCGCCCACTGGCAGAGCCGCTGCACACACTCCAACGTCTACTTCCACGGGCATCTCCCGCCTGCCCAGCTGGCCCCCTACCAGCGTGCGTTCGACATCGTCCTGGCGCCTTACCAGCGCAGGACGTACTGTGCCGGAGGCGTGGGCGAGATCAGCCGTTGGGTATCGCCGATGAAGCTGTTCGAGTACATGTCCTACGGCAAGG
The DNA here is from genome assembly GCF_040683555.1 of Streptomyces sp. NPDC093510. Lineage (NCBI taxonomy): Bacteria > Bacillati > Actinomycetota > Actinomycetes > Kitasatosporales > Streptomycetaceae > Streptomyces > Streptomyces sp. NPDC093510. The sequence goes on along the minus strand of NZ_JBFBEE010000005.1, from coordinate 310,283 downwards.
CCGTCATCGCCTCGGATCTGCCGGTACTCCGGGAGATTCTGACCGACGGAGTCAACTGCCTGCTCTGCCCGCCGGACTCCGCCGAAGCCTGGGCGGCCGCGGTCAAGAGGCTCGTCGGTGATGTACACCTGCGCGCCACCCTGGGCGGCGAGGCACGAGGGCAGCTCCACGACCGGCACACCTGGCGGCTCCGGGCCGACCGGGTGCTGGCCGGGCTCGGCGACACAACCGGGTCGCGGCCTTGACGCGGGCCGTGGTGACCGGCGCCGCCGGCTTCATCGGCTCCCACCTCTGCGCTCACCTGCTCGCGGCCGGTGACAGCGTCCTCGGTATCGACATGCTCACCGACTACTACGACCCGGCACTCAAGGAACGAAACCTGCGCGACCTGATCCCGCACCCGTCCTTCACCTTCCACCGCGTGGACCTGCTGGAAGCCGCTCTCGAACCCCTCGTCGACGGAGCGGACGTCGTCTACCACCTGGCCGGTCAACCAGGCGTACGGCCTTCGTGGGGAAAGGACTTCGAGCTGTACGCCCGTCGCAATGTGCTCGCCTCGCAAAGGCTCCTGGAAGCAGTGAGGGACCGACCTTTGCGCAAGTTCGTCTACGCCTCCAGTTCCTCCGTGTACGGCGACGCCCCGGTCATTCCCACGGACGAGTCGGTGTGCCCCCGGCCGCTCACGCCGTACGGCGTGACCAAACTGTCGGCGGAACATCTGTGCGAGATCTATCGGATCACCTTTGGCCTGCCCGCGGTGTCACTACGCCTGTTCAGCGTGTACGGCCCACGGCAGAGGCCCGACATGGCCCTGGCCCGGCTGATCGAAGCGGCTCTGACCGGCGGGCCCTTCCCGCTCTACGGGAACGGCGAGCAGATCCGCGACTTCACCTACGTGCACGATGTCGTCACGGCGATGCGGGACGCGGCCGGTTCCTCTTTCACCGGCGTGGCCAACCTCGGCGGTGACGCCCCGGTGTCCATGAAGCACGCCATCGCGGCCGTCGAGCGTCTCGTCGGCCCGGTGAACCTGGACCCACGGCCCGGCAGCCATGGCGACGCCCGGCGCACCGCGGCCGACATCGCCCTGGCGGCGCGGGCGTTCGGATATCGGCCCCGCACGGAGCTGGACGACGGTCTGGCGGCGATGGCCGACCAGGCCGTCATCGACCTGGCGCGACGGCCCGAGTCCGGAAGCACCGGCCCGCGAGCCCTGTGGAGGGGGGCCACGTGACCGGTAGTACTCCCGGTGCGGCACCACACCGCTCCCGTCCTCGTCCCAAGGTCTTCGGTATCGGCCTCTCGCGCACCGGCACCCGCTCGCTGACCGCCGCGCTGCGAACCCTGGGCTTCGACACCGTGCACTACCCCTCCGACCCCGCCACCTACCGGACCCTGCTCGCGGGCACCGGGCGCTTTCCGCTGCTGGCGGACCATGACGGGATCACCGACATCAGCGTGGTTCCGTACTACGAGGAACTCGATCTCGACTGGCCCGGAGCCAAATTCATCCTGACGGTCCGGGAGGAGCAGGCCTGGCTGCGCTCGTGCGCGACGCACTGGGCACGACCGGTGGACAGCAAAACCGACCGTGGCGAGGGGTACCCGGACATGCAGCGCTTCCTGCGCGCTGCCGTCTACGGGTGTCTGGAATTCAACCCGGAACGCTTCGCCCGCGTCCACCGCCGCCACGTCGAGCAGGTGCTGCACCACTTCGCGGGCCGGGACGACGACCTGCTCGTCCTCGACATCGCCGGGGGCGAGGGCTATGAACGGCTGGCCCCCTTCCTGGGCAAGGAGGCCCCCGACGGCCCCTTCCCGAACGTCAACCGGCCCTCGCCCGCCCAGGACCGGCCGTGAGCGGCGCGATCCGCACCCTCCCCGGTGACTGGTCACCGCCCGCCGGCCGTCCGGTCGACCTGGTGCTCCGCACGGTCGGTGAGCGCACCACCCACCTCGCTCTCGGCCTCGCGATCCGCCACATCCGCCCACGCCGGGTTCACATCGCGGAGAACATCCGGCCACTCGCCCGCGCCGTGGACCGCCAAGTGCACATCGACCACGGCGACGCCTCGCACGTCGTCCACGTCGACGCCGACTGCCTGATCCTCGAGGACATGAGGCCCTTTCTCGACGCCAACGACCTGGCATACGTCGACTGCTTCGTGCACGACCGGTTCCGCGGCCGGGTCCACTGCGGGGTGCACATCACCCGAACCGACCTGGTCCGGGCGATGAGGGAGGTGGATGTCGAAGCGGAGGCACCAGCGGCGGGGCGCGGGCCGATGCTGCGGCCCGAGGCGTTCCGGCGGCACCTCGCCCGACGCCATCTCCAGCCCGATGTGCAGCTGAAGGGCTTCCACATCCTGCACGACCACTTCCAGCACTATCACGACATCTACGCCAAGTACGCTCTGCGCGAGGTGCGCAGCCGTACCGAAAGCGCACACGCGGTGCTGAAGTCGGCCCTGCTGCGCTGGGGGGATGACCCGGACTTCGTGGTCGCCAGAGAGGCGATACGGCACAGCCGCTCGGTGGTACCCGCCGATGTCACCCCGCACGCGCTGGGCCAGTACCTCGACGGCCTGCCCGAACTGGCAGCCCGCGTGGTGGGGGAGCTGTGCTTGCCCAGCCGTCCTCGGCTGACCATGGCCAAGGTCCGGAAGGCCGTGGCCCGCGCCCCGCAGACCCTTGGCCCCGCCGCCGACCGGCCCAAGGTATTCTCCCTCGGCCTGCCCGGTACGGCGACCCGGAGCCTGGTCGAGGCCCTCCACCTGCTCGGGTTCGACCTCGCCCACTACCCCCTGGGCGCGGCGGACCTGGCGGCCCTGCGCCGCGGGGACGGTGACTTTCCGGCGCTGCGGCACTACGACGGCTTGACGAGCGTCTTCGCACTCGCATCCCTGACGGCACTGGACGCGCGGCACCCGCGGGCACGGTTCGTCGTCACCGTACGGGAGACGGAGAGCTGGTTGCGTGCGGTGAAGCGGCTCTGGGACACCGACTGGCCGACGAGGGCGCCCGCGGCCGAGCGTGCCGCCCACAGGGAGGCGGCGTATCTGTTCCGTACGCGGATCTGTGGCGGGGAGACCCTCGACCTGGCTCGATTGGCCCGGGTCTACCAGGAACAACTCGTCCGCGTACAGCGTCACTTCGCTCGACGCCCCGGGGATCTGCTGATACTGGACATCTGCGCGGGCGAGGGATGGGAGAAGCTCGCCCCTTTTCTCGGCCGGCCGAATCCACCAGGACCGTTCCCGAGAGTGTGAAATCCTCCACCGCACTGTCATCCGCACTGTCATCCGCACGTGGGGTTTCCGCGCCCGGAGAGTCGCGGCCCGGAGCGGTGTCACCGTGCGGCACCGGGAGTGACGGCAGGATGACACGGGTGCCGACCCATGCTCCCTCGACCTCCGCTCAACAGCCCGAACTGAGCCTGGGTTGGGACGACCCGCATCACGACCACGTCGCGGCGGCGGGACTGGCGCAGATGGCGGCTCGTCTGCCCGCCACGATCGCCGCCGCCGCCCGGTTGAGCTGGGTCGCCGACCGGAGGGCGGCCCTGCAACTGCTGGTGGCCCAGCTGCTCGCGGCTGCCTTCGCCGCGGTGGTCCTGGCCGCGACCGCCCAGGTGATCGGAGCCCTTGTCGGGCAGGGCCAGGCCACCGAGCGGCTGCACGCCGCGGTGCCGGCTCTGCTTGTCGCGGCGGGGGCGGCCGCGACCCGGGCGGCGTCGGACGGGGTCTCCCAGTACGCGGCGGTGAAACTGGGACCGGAGGTGACGGCCCTCGCCGAGGAACGTATCCTCGCCAAGACCCCGGAGGTCGAGCTGACCGCGTACGACCAGCCGGAGTTCAACGATTCGCTCCAGGCCGCCGGGCTGGGGGCAATGGCCACGCAGGATCTGATTGCCGACGCCCAGCAACTGATCTCCGCGGTGGCGCAGTTGACGGCCGCAGCGACCGTCCTCACCCTGCTGAACCCCCTGCTGCTGCCGCTGCTGGTCCTCGCGATGCTTCCCAAGGGGGCGGCCGCTCTGGGCGCGGCTCGTATCGCCCACCGCACCGCTCACACCAGCCTCGCCGACAACCGACTGCGCTACATCCTGCGCCAGCACAGCACGGACCGCCGGACGGCCGCCGAAGTCAGGGCCGGCACCATGGCCGCGTTCCTGCGCCAGTGGTACGCCCAAGTCGCGACGCGGATCAGAACCAGGCACCGGGCGGCCGCCCCCAGAGTGCTGCTGGTGACGCTCGGCGGAGCGGCCGGGACCGGCATCATGCTCACCCTCACCTGGCTCACCGTCGGGCTGTTGGCGATGAACGGCACCATCGCGCTCGCGGTCGCCGTCACGGCCGTGGTCGCCGTCCGCTCTTCCACCGGCGCGCTCAACTCGCTGGTGGTGGCGAGCGCCCGGCTGTTCCGCACCTCGCTCCACCTCCAGGACTGGCGGGACTTCCTGGCGCTCGCCGACACCCTGCGCGCCACGCGCGGACCGCTGGCGATCGACTCGGCAGGGCCACGCGAGATCCGCGCCCACCGAGTGTCCTACCGACATCCCGGCAGCCCGGCGAACGACTTCGCGGTTCACGACATCAGCCTGACCCTGCGCAGAGGCGAAGTCGTCGCCCTGGTGGGTGAGAACGGTTCCGGCAAGACGACTCTCGCCCACCTCCTCACCGGCCTCTACCTGCCCACACACGGCACGGTCAGCTGGGACGGCATCGATCTGGCCCAGGCAGATCCGCACTCGGTCTGGTCGCGCGTCGGTCTGGTGCCCCAGGACTACACCAAGTGGCCGATGGCCGCGAGGGAGAACATCACGCTCGGTCAGGCCCGCGGCGGGGACGGCCTCGTGCACGCCGCCGCCCGCGAGGCCGGCGCGGACAGCGTGCTGGCAGGACTACCGAACGGTCTCGACACACTGCTGGCCAAGTCGTTCTGGGGCGGGCACGATCTCTCGGGCGGCCAGTGGCAGCGCCTCGCCGTCGCCCGCGCCTGCTACCGAGAGGCCGGCGTCCTGGTCCTCGACGAGCCCACTTCCGCGATGGATCCGCGTGCCGAACACCGGGTGATCAGCAGCTTCAAGACGCTGGCCGAAGGCCGGACCGCCGTGTTCGTCACGCACAACCTCACCAACACCCGAGTCGCCGACCGCATCATCGTGCTGGCCGGGGGGAGCATCGCAGAGGAGGGAACCTTCGATGAACTCCTCGAGCAGGGCGAGCTGTTCGCGGAACTGCACAAGCTGTCCCAAGACCGGTGACCGGTTCCTCGACCCCGGCGACAAAGGTGCTATGAAGTGATGAACAGTGAGCGGCACAACAGGACGGTGATCTTCATCATGGGGGCCGGGCACTCCGGTACCACGCTGCTCGGGCTGATGCTGGGTGCGCATCCGGCGGTCTGCTTCGCCGGCGAGGCGTGGAACAGCACCCGCCTCGGCACCACCGACGCACAGGGGCGGACCGTCGGCTGCAACTTCTGCACCGACGGTTGTCCCGTGTGGGGCGACCCGCTGCCGAGCACCGGTCCCGACCTCTACGAGGTGCTGGCCCGGCGCTGCGGCCGCCCCTTCGTCGTGGACTCCACGAAAGCGGTCGGCTGGATCGATCAGCAGGCGGCACTGCTGCCCGGTGCCGTCCACCGTCATCTGGTGGTGCTGGCTCGTGATGGCCGGGCGGTGGTCAACTCCCTCCTGCGCAAGTACCCCGACGCCCGCCCGGCGGAGCTGGCCGCGGAGTGGGTCGCCCAGATCCGCCGGACAGAGGATCTCGCGGCCCGCTGGCCGGGCATCGTCAGCCGGGTGCACTACGAGGACGTCGCCACCGACCCTGAAGACGTCCTGTCCCACCTGAGCGCGACACTGGGCTTCTCCTTCCTTCCCGCGATGCTCGACCCTTGGGCCAGCGTCCAGCATCCGTTGGGCGGCAACGAGGGCACTCAGTACATCGTGGCGCGGGAACGCGCCGCACGGGCCACGGACCGGTCCGTCAATCTGGAGCGCACCAAACGCGCCTACTACCTCGGCCACCCACCCGCGATCGTGCTGGACCTGCGCTGGCGTGAGGAGATGTCCGAGCCCGCCCTGCGCGCCTTCGACGCCATCGCGGGCGAGACCAACGCGCCCTATGCGCGTTGACCGCTGCTGACGCACCGGAGACGTCTACCCCGTCTACATCGACCCCTGTGTCTCCAGCCCGCGTCCGGGCTGGACCGCGGTCTCCAAGAAGCACCCGGGCACCTCATACTGGAACCACTCCTCCCACGTGGCCCGGGTCGGGCACGAGTCGGAGACCCCCGGGGGGGGCCTCTATGACTTCGGTCAAGGGGCAACGAGGGTTGGCGGTTGTTAGAGGGCCCCGTCGCGGAGCATCGCGAAGAGCACATCAGCCCGACGGAGGGCGGGGCAGAGGAGGGTCTGCGTGTGGTGCTTGCTCTCCTTGATCTTCTTCTCGTAGTAGGTGCGGGAGGCGGGATCGGACAGAGTGGTGAACGCGGAGAGGAAGAAGGCCCGCTTGAGCTGCTTGATCCCTCGCCTGGACTGCTGTTCGCCGCGGATCGAGGGGCCCGAGCTGCGGGTCCTCGGGGCGAGGCCCGCATAGGCGGCGAGGTGGGCGGCCGAGGGGAACCTGGTGCCGTCGCCGTCGCCGTCGCCGACGTCGATGAGGAGGCGGGCTGCGGTCCTGACGCCGACGCCCGGCATCGACGTCAGGACTGCCGAAAGAGGGTGGCCGGCGTCCGGCCTGGCGGATCTGGTCGGGAGATCCGAGCCGCTCCAGCAGGGCCAGGACGGCCGGGTGCTGCATGCGCGGGCCCAGGACCCGTTCCAGGTGCGGGTGGATCTGCGTGAACAGGCCGCGGAGCCGGTTGGAGAGCCGGTTGGCCTCGGCGACGAGGTCGTCGTCGAAGCCGACGAGCATCTCCGGCTCGGCAACGGTCTCGTCGTCGGGCTCGACCGAGCGGAGGGTATGAGGCATCGACCGGGCCGCGTCCGCGATGATGAACGCGTCGCGGGCGTCGGTCTTGGCCTCGCCGGGATACGGGATAGAGGTCGGCGATCCGCCGCATCGTCAGGCCCGGCAGATAGGCGACCTGGCAGCCCATGTTCCGGGCGACGACCGCCACCCACCGGTCCAGGGCCACCACCTGGGCACTCCACCAGGCTTCACCTGGCAGAACTACCGTGATCTGGTCGTGCGCGCTCAAATCCAACTCGGCAGCCCATCGTCGTGATCTGGGACAATCACAACGTCCACCGCAGTGCCGGGATCCGCGACAACTCATCGGGAGGGGCAGCGATAAAGCCCTGCTTCACGGTATGCGGCACGAGTAGGAGGGCCTGCAAAACCCCGGGCCCGGGCACCACTTCCCCTCAGCTACCGACGGCCGATTTTCCTACGGCGGCGGCGCGCTTGGACAAGCCGCCACAACCCGTCGTGAGCATCCCACGCAGTCGGCCCAACCACCCATGTTCCTGCATCGCGAGTCCGACGCGGCACCTTTGGTTGATGTGAGGGGTTCCTAGGCTCGGAGTGGTGGGATGCGGGTGGTGAGTTCACTGCGGCGTGATACGCCGAGTTTGCGCATGGCTTTGGCGACATGGTGTTCGACGGTGCGGTGGGACAAGATCAGTTGCGCGGCGATCTCGCGGTTGGAGCGGCCTTGCGCGGCCAGGACGGCCACTTCCGTCTCGCGGGGGGAGAGCTGGTCTCCATAGCCCAGGGGGCCGGGGCGTTGGTTGATGACAACGCCGTGGCGGCGCAGCAGGCGCTGACAGCGGCCGATGTCCCATCTCGCGCCGCTGCCTCGGTAGATGTCGATGGCAGTGGTGATGTGCTGTTCGGCCTGCTGGGGGTGGTGGGGCAGCAGGCGGCGTCCTCGTGCTTCGCGGGCGCGCGCTCGGTCGATGGGCCGGCCTATGTGCTGCCAGGCGTTTTCCGCCGCGGCATACAGCCGTTCGGCATCGGTATGGCGTTGTTCGGACTCGGCAAGGTGGGCCTGGCAGGTGGTCAGGGCGGCGAAGGCGGCGGGGGCGTCACACCCGTCGATGCCGTGGGCGAAGTTCTGGACGAGTTGTGCTGCCTGGTCGTGGCGGCTGGCCTGGGTGAGGGCGTCGACGGCGGTGGGGGCGATGTCGGTGGCCCAGATCCAGCCGTTGGTGCGGCGGATGTAATGCAGGGCCTCGTTGGCGGCGGTACGTGCGTGGTCGGGGCGCTGGGCGGCGAGGTGGATGCGGGCGATGCCCGCGGCGGAGGCGGTGAGAACGATGCCGGTGTCCAGCTGGGTGATGTGGGCGGCGCGCAGCAGGTCGTGGCGGGCGTTGCTGGTGTCTTCTTGGATGTGGAGCCGGAGCAGGCCGCGTACCAGGAGTGCTTCGGCCGCCAGGTCGGGGATGTCCGCGTACAGGGCAGCGGCGTGCTCAGCGCGTTCGGCCAGACCGCTCCAGTTGCCGGTGGTCCAGTTCAGCAGGAGGTGGGCGGTTTCCGCGAGCCCTTCGAGGTAGGGGATGCCGTTGCGCTGCAGGATGGCGTCGGCCTGAGCGAGGTAGGTGTCGGCTGCGCTGGGGTGGCCCAGGGCGGTGGTGGCATGGGCCAGGTTGACCCAGCCCCGGGCCAGTTGCACTTCCTCGGCCGGGTTGTCGGTCTGGGCAGGGAGGTCCCGGGATGCATCCCATGCCTCTGGGGAACCGCTGAACATCAGGGCGCTGGCGCGGTTGGCGGTGATGGCGGTGCGCTGGACGGGGTCGGTGACGCGGTGGATGAGTTGTTGGGCCTGGTCGAGGCAGTACAGGTGCTGGGAGAGGGGCCAGCCCTTGAGGGAGGGGATCGCGATGGCGGACAGTGCGCGGGCGGCCAGGTCCGGTGCCGTTGGCGTGAGGTCGCGTACGGCCCGGGCGATCTCGTCGATGCCTTTCAGGCCGCCCCCGGCTTGGTTGCGCATCAACGTTCCCAGGTAGAGGCGCAGTTCGCCGCGGGCCCGCAGGGGCAGTTGGTCTTCGGCGAGCAGATGGCGCAGGGCGGTGACGGTCCCGGCGTGGGGCATGGCGGCGATGGCGGCGCGGCCGAGTTTGAGGCCGAGGCGGATGCGTGCGCGGGACGCGGGATGGTCCTGAAGCGCGGCGTGGAAGTGTTCGGTGGCGGCGGTGGAGTCGCCCTGGGCTTCTGCCCGGTCACCGGCGGCTTCGGTGTAACGCAGGTACTGCTCGGTGCGTCCGGCCTGGTGGTAGTGGTGGGCGATCTGCGCGAGCGGCAGCGGTGATGTGTGGGTAAGGAGTGCTTTGGCGGTGCGCAGGTGCAGGGCGCGGCGTTCGGGATGGCAGATCGCCTCGTAGGCGGCCTGGCGGGCCAGGGAGTGGCGAAAGTCGTAGGTGCCTGCCGCGGTGGGGTGCAGCACGGAGTGATCGAGTGCCAGAGTCAGAGCTCGGCGGGCTTCCGGCTCGGGCAGCGCGGTGATGTCAGTGAGCAGGGGGAGGGTGACGGCACGGCCCGCGACGGCGGCCGCAAAGACCATGCGCCGTGCTTCTTGCGACAGGTGGGCGAGCCGGTTGAGCAGGATGTGTCGCACCGGGGAGGGAAGGCCCGCCTGCTCGAGCTTGTCTCCGTCCAGTGAGGAGGCACTGCCGCTGGTGATCAGGCGCAGGACCTCTTCGATGGCGAAGGGCAGTCCGGCTGTGCGCTGGTGCAGCCGATCAGCGAAGTCGTCCGACACGGTGTTCGCACCAAGGAGTTGCGCGGCGAACTCGCCGGTCTCAGCGGCTGTGAAGGGCTGCACGCGCATTTCCTGGACGAGGACGTGCGGGGCGCGGCCATGGAGTGCGTGAGCAGGGGCGGATGGATCAGCATCGCCGCGGTCGGTGAGGATGAGGCTCAAGTGCTCGGGGAGGCGGGCGGTGAGCAACCGCAGGAACTCCCGGGTCACGGTGTCCGCCCAGTGCAGGTCCTCCAGGACCAGGACGGCCGGCCCCACATGGCCGAGCAGAGCGTGGGCGGCGCGCAGTTGGCGGTGGCGTTCGGCCCGGGCATCGCCCAGCGGGGCCGGGGGCGGCGGCAGCAGGTGGGACAGTTCCGGCAGAAGCGGAGCGAGCGCTCCGGACAGGGCCGGAGCGCCGGTCAGCGCGTCGGGGGGTAGATCGGCGAGTGCGTCGATGAGCGGGGCGAGCGGGGGCGGGTCGGGGAATTCGATGCATCCGCCGACCAGGCGCGGCCGCCCACGCAGGACTTCGGCCTTGAGCATCTCGTTGACCAGGCGGGTCTTGCCCACGCCCGCCTCTCCGGCCAGAACAATCAGTCCGGCGGGTGGGCGGCGGTGTGGACCAGCTGGTCCAGCTGATCGGCTCGCCCGATGAGCCGGGCCGGTGTCAGCTCTGGGACGTTCACGGTGTACCGAACTCTCCTTGGATACGACGGTGCCCCGCGGCGCGGGGCACCGCGGTCGGGTGCCGGGCGGGCTCCCCCCTGCAGAGCCCGCCCGGCAGCTGGTGCTCAGCCGTGGTCGCGGACCTGCTGCGCGAAGAGACTGGCCGGCTCGACTGGCGTGCCCGGGCTGACGATGGTGCCGACAGCGGGTTTGGCTGGCAGGTCGGCATCGTGCTTGCCGGGAACCTGCTTGCCGGTGGGTCCGAAGGCCCAGTTGTCCGCAGTGGGCGGGGCGAGGATGGCGTACTTGGCGGCCTTGGTGTTCCAGAACACGTTGTTGGCGCCCTGCCACCCGTGGCCGGTGCCGCCGTCCCAGGCGTTGGCGGCGATGAACGCGCTGTCGCTGCTGGTGATGGTCAGCCGGTCGTACAGGGTGCCCGAGGCCCAGCGCATGTGCGGTCCGGCATCGATCTGCCCGTGGCCGGAGACCGACTTGGCCGTGGAGTCGGTGAAGACGTTGGGTCCGGCGGCGAAGGCTTGGGTGGTCCAGGCGTGCACACGATCCCCGGTGACGGTGGTGTCGCGGATGAGGACCTGCTGGCCGCCGACCATGAACGCCGGTGGCGGGGCCAGCCCGTCGGGCACGGCCATGTTCAGGTCCTGGGCGCCTTGGATGGTGACGCGGCTGGCGTTGTCGTTGACGTAGAAGCCGGAGCCGAAGCGGGTCAGCTTGACGTCCTTGGCCCACACATCTCGGGCGGCCTTCACTGTCAGCAGCCGGGAGGCGAAGGCGCCGGCCTCCCGGTTCTTGCCGCCTTCAGGGCGGCCGTAGCCCGGGTCCTTGGTGAAGGCGGTCGCGTCAGCGGCGAGGTTTTCCACTCCGGCGTCGGTGACCTGTCCGTCCAGGGTGTAGTGCCATACGGTGCCGCCGCCGTACTTCTTCTCGATCGCCGTGGTGATCGGCGCGTCGAGGGTGAGGGTCTTGTCCGCCACGGCGGTGATGGTGCGCACCGCTAGGATGCCCGAGTTCGGCTTCCACGCCTCCCCGCCGGGGATTTTGTCCATGCCGATCGCGTTGATCCATGCCTGCGTGGTCGGGCGCTGCACGACGATCCGGTCGCCCTTCTTGAAGCCGGCGGCGTTGTCCACGTTCAGCTCCGTCGCGCCGACCGGCACGTAGGAGTCGCTGATGCTCGCCCGCTGCCCGACACGGGTATAGGGGGCGTCTGAGCCGATGGTGATCAGGGAGCCGGGTGTGCCCTGGGCGAGCAGCAGCGTGCCACGGCTGCCGGTGCCCGAGCCGCGCAGGACGACCCCGCTGGGAAGCTTCAGCGACGCGGTGACCCGGAACTTGCCCGGCTCCAGGAGGACCGCGCCGCGCACGCCGCCGCTCGCCGGGCGTGCTGCGGCCTGGTCGATGGCGGCCTGGATCCGGGCGGTGTCATCACCGCCGGCAGCAGCCGCGACACGGGCCACGACCGGCACCTTGGGAATCGCGGTGCCACCCCCGTAGCCGGCCGAGGAGAAGTCCGGAATCCGGTTGCCCTGTTTGTCAGGCGTATACGCAAGGCGGGTCCCCGACAGCTTTACCGTGGCCGCCCCTGCTTGCGGGCCGGTGGCCTGAGCGGACTGCTCATCGCTTTGCACCCACACGATCCCGCCGACAGCGAGGGTCCCGGCCGCGGCGATGGCGGCGAGACGGCCCGGAGTCATCCGTCTGCTGTGCCGGCCGACGGCCGGCCGGTCCTGCGTCGGCCCGTCATTGCGCCGCCTGGTGCCCATATCGCACTGCTCCTCAAGGTAGGCCGGGAAGCCGCCAACAATGGCCGCAAATCTTTCCCGGTAAGCCATTCTTAGTGACTGATTCTTTCGTTTAGCAAGCCGTGGACGATGGATTCTTCGGTTCGCCCGGTATCTCACCATCTGGACGCCCGGCCTGTCACAGGGGGTGGCCGCACGGGCCGTGGGTGGCCCGTGCGACCTCGCACACCCGGTCACGCCGTCGTCCAACAGCGTTTCCCCATGACCGGCCGGGGGGTGTGTCCAAAGGGCGGCGCCGGCGCAATGCCGCCACGAGGAGGGCGGCAACCGTCACCCGAGCGGCTCTCGGGTGACGATTGCCTGCCGGTGAAGGAGTGGGCCGCACGGACTCTGAGAATTCGGGACCTTGAGTCCGTGCGGCCGGGGTGCACGTCCCGGCGCGTGCTGCGCGCCTGCAGCGACCTCCCATGGCCGGCCGGGCCGTGCGGTCAAGGGCCGAGGCGACTTAACGGGTCTGCCCCGGCGGACGGGCGGGTCAGAACTGGAGGGACCAACTGTTGATGTAGCCGGTGTCCTCGGCTGCGTTGTCGCTGACCCGCAGCTTCCAGGTGCCGTTCGCGGTCTCGGCTGAGGCGTTGACGGTGTAGGTGCCCTGGACGTTCTGCCCGCTGTCGCTGCTGCTGTAGTTCTTGATGAGGTAGGCGCTGCCGTCCGGGGCGATGAGGTCGACGCGCAGGTCACCGCGGTAGGTGTGGCGGATGTCCACGGCGACCGCGAGGTCGGCGGGTGCGTTGCCGGACACGTCGCTGACGGTGATGGGCGAATCGGTGGTGGCGTTGTCGTTGATCGGGTAGTCGGTGGTGTTCTCGAACTTCGGTCCGTCCGGCGGCGTGGAGCCGGTGCCCACGTACAGCAGCCGGTTCGGGGAACCGCTCTTCGCGTCCTTCACCTTGCCGGTCGTGGCATCCTGCACGATCTTGCTGTGTACTTGGGAGGGCGACCAGGAAGGGTTCGCCGACAGCGCCAGCGCCGCAGCCCCCGCTACGTGCGGCGACGCCATCGACGTACCGCCCTTGACCGTGGTGCCGGTGTCGCTGGTATGCGAGGTGGAGGTGATGTTCGAGCCCGGAGCGAACACGTCGAGGCAGGTACCGTAGTTGGACGACAGGCCGGAGTTCCAGACGGAGCGGGTGTCGGTGCTGTCCGTCGCCCCGACGGTGAGGGCCGAGCCGACGGAGCCCGGCGAGGTGAGGCAGGAATCCCTGCCGCTGTTGCCCGCGGCCACCGCCCACGTCACGCCGGAGCCTATCGAGTTGGCCACGGCGTCGTTGAGGGACTGATTCTTGTCCCCCTCCAGGCTCATGTTGGCCACGGCGGGCTTGGCCGCGTTGCGGGTCACCCAGTCGATACCGCTGATGACCGTGGACCATGGAGCGCTGCCGCCGCAGTCCAATACGCGCACGGCGACGACCTTCACGCCCTTGGCGACACCGTAGGCGCTGCCGCCGACCGTGCCGGCCACGTGCGTCCCGTGGCCGTTGCAGTCGGAAGCGTTGGAGTCGTTGTCGACGAAGTCATAACCGGAGACGGCCCGCCCGCCGAAGTCCTGGTGTGTGGTGCGCACACCGGTGTCCACCACGTACGCGGTGACGTTGGACGCGGTGTTGGGGTAGGTGTACTTCTTGTCCAGAGGCAGGTCCCGCTGGTCCACCCGGTCCAGGCCCCAGGTGGGGTTGTCCTGCGTGCCGCTGATCCGTGCAGTCCCGTCCGCCTCCACCCGCGCCACCGCCGGGTCTGCCGCGAGCCGCTTCGCGGCTGCCTCCGTCATGCGTATGGAGAACCCGCGCAGCGCGGAGGTGTACGTATGGCGCACCGTCCCGCCGTGCCGGCCGGCCAGCTCTCTCGCCTTGCCCGCCACGGCCGTGCGGTCGACGGATTTCTCCAGCGTGACGATGTACGAGCCCTTGATCGCACCGGCGCGGTCCGCGCCCACGATCCTTCCCTCACCCGAGGGGGTAGGGGCCGCGCTCACCGCTGTTCCCGCTCCGATTAACAGGGCAACACTGGCACAACCGGCAGCAACACCGCGCCATGCCACAGCTTGGGACACCATGCAGATCCTCCTTGAGGACGGACCGGACCACCCGGCCCAGAAGCCATGGAGCAACCCCTCCGACGACAGGCGCCGCAACGTGCACACGCACCGCACACAGGTGACCGACCCTGTCGGGCACCTGACAACTCGTGCTGCGCGCTAGCGCCGTACCGGTCTGCGGAAGGGGGTGCCGCTGCGGAAAAGCTCCGCAGCGGCGCCGGTGCGACGGCCCTACTTCTGGGGGGAAGACGTCGTAACCACCAGTCACGCCGGGGAGGCATCCCTGAAGGCCACGGACACAGCGGCCGCCGCACCTCCCAGAGCATCCGCCCCACCGACGGAACGCGGCAATCCGTAGCAGCACCTATTTGTTTCCAGCCAGCGACCGAACCTCCTTCCGGGCAGGGATTCGTGTCACAGCTGAGGAATCGGGCTCTGGGCTGCGCCGATCACTCTGAATCGCCTTCGGGAAGTCAGTGGCCCGGGGGGTAACGGGGTGCCCCAGGCCGGGACTTCGGACCGGGCGAAGCAGATCAGGCCCTTGCGTGACTGTCACGGGCATGCCACTTTCCTTCCTCGATACGTCCCACTCGCACCGCGGGACCCCCACATCACGCCACCGCCTAAGGAGCACCCCCACATGAGACGTACCTTTTATGCGCGTCTGGGCCTGTCTGCCCTGCTCGTCTCCGGAACCCTCGCCCTGGGCGCCACCCCCGCCGGCGCGCAGAGCGAACCGACGCCCGACCCCTCCGCGGTAAACGCCCTCAACGCGCAGATCGAGCGGCAACTGGGCGACGACAGCGCTGGCACCTACCTCGACCGCAGGACCGGAGAGCTGGTCGTCACCGTCACCAGCGACTCCGCCGCCGAACGCGTCCGCGCCACCGGCGCGAGGCCCGAGCGGGTGCGACGCGGCGCAGCCCAACTCCAAGCCGCCATGGACGCGCTGGAATCCCGCGCGAAGATATCCGGCACCTCCTGGGGCGTCGACCCCCGCACCAACCAGATAGCCGTGCAGGCCGACCAGTCGGTGTCGGACCGTGATCTCGCCCGGCTGCACCGGGTCGTCGATTCGCTGGACGGTGCGGTTCGCGTCAGTCGCGTGCCCGGCACCTTCAAGCGTGAGATAGCGGGCGGAGACGCCATCTACGGCGGCGGTTCACGGTGCTCAGCCGCCTTCAACGTCTCCAAGGGCTCCACGCGATACTTCGTCACAGCCGGGCACTGCACCGACAACAGCCCCACCTGGTCCGCCACGTCCGGTGGCGCGACCATCGGTGTGCGCGAGGACACCAGCTTCCCCATCGACGACTACGGCCTCGTCCGCTACACCAACGGCTCCTCCCCTGCCGGTAACGTCAATCTGTACAACGGCAGTTACCAGGACATCTCCTCAGCCGCCGACGCCGTCGTGGGTCAGGCGATCAAGAAGAGCGGATCCACCACCAAGGTGACGAGCGGCTCCGTGACCGCAGTCAACGTCACGGCCAACTACGATGACGGGCCCGTCTACGGCCTGGTCCGCACCACCGCCTGCTCCGCGGGAGGCGACAGCGGCGGCGCCCACTTCACGGGCACGGTCGCCCTCGGCATCCACTCCGGCGGCTCCGGTTGCACGGGCACCAACGGCACGGCCCTCCACCAGCCGGTGCGCGAAGCCCTGGCCGCGTACGGCGTGAGCGTGTACTGACCCACGGGCAGGTCGGCCGCCGCACTTTGGGGGGTCCGGCAGCCGTTGCTCGCTGCGAAGCGGTAGTGGATTCAGAACGGTCTGCCCCGCATGGCCGAGACGATGCGGCGTCCCCGTGCCGAGCCTGAACGTCCCGTCGTGATTTTTCTGCCTGACACTCGCCCAATGCATGTCCGCCCGCACCCCGGGTTCCTTCAGCATGCCCTGAAGCAGAATCAAAGAAATGGCGCATTTCAGCAAACTCTCTTGAGAGGGTTGACTTCTGATCCGTGATTCTCAAATGATCGTCGGGCAATACCAGCTGTTCGCCCAAAGTTCCGCGTCGGTGACATGGGCAGGAATTAGGGAGAGGAGCTGCACCTTCTCGACCACGCCGAACCCTTGAAGATCGGCGGCGCCGAACTGTCGCTGCCGCAGGGCGACCGGGACGTGCCGGTCTGGGAGAGCCGGGTCACCAGCCTCTACATAAAGCCCGTCGGCGCAGCGGGCGGTGGGGGTCTTCATCCAGTCCGACACCGCCGTGTGCCAGGACGTGCCGGCCGACTGCGCCCCCGAGGTGTTCATCGCCACGCACAACGCGCAAGTGCCGCCCGCCGGTGAACTGGGTGCCTTCGGCAACCTGCTGCCCGTACCCGAGGCGCAGGTGCCGGAGGTCGCCGGGCTCCAGTTGCTGTCCTCCCTCCTGAACGACAGTGCGGCGCAATTCCCGTCCGTACGTCTGATCGCCCTGCGCGGCGGCTATGTGCAAGCACCGCGCAAGCACGGGGAGTTCCTGTGGAACGACTTCGGGGAGCTGGAGGAGATCGCCAACGTGCTCTCCATCGACAAGAAGCTGATCGGGCTGGCCCTCGGTGAATCGGCCGTGTACGAGAAGGACCGAACCAGCAAGACCGGCGTGCCGTGGATCACCAGGACCGAACCGACCGTTCCCGTCGAGCCGTCGGACAGGCAGGCGCGCGGTGACTTCGACCCGGCCACCCCGATGCCCCCGATCTTCGAGCGCACCGCGGACGAGGCGGACATGCGGCTTGTTCATGAGGAACTCGCGGGGCCGGCCCCGTTGACCGCCTGTGCGGTACACCTGCCCGACGAGCTGAAACGCTCCTCGACACGGTCTGCGCACCCGCGCCGGGGCCGGCCGGCCAGCCATAAGGCCGGGCCCTCGCCCCCAACCAGTACGACGCATCCCGTACGACGTATCCCGTACGGCTCATGAAGAGGCTCAGTAAGAGGTGACAGTGTTCTCTGTTCTGCGGACCCCGAAACTCGGGCGCGTGTGGGCGGGCCAGTTCGTCAGCATGACCGGCGACGGAGTCTACGCCGTCACCGTCTCCTTGTACCTGCTGCCCCGGGCCGACGCGGCGCAGGCGCTGGGCACCCTGCTCGCGGCGACCGCCTTGGGCAGCATCATCACCCTGATCTTCGGCGGAGCCGTCGCAGACCGGGTCCGCAGATCCCTGGTGATCTGCGCGGCCGACCTGCTGCGGATCCTCGGGGTCGCCGTCCTGCTGCTCACGGGTCCGGACGCCCCGATCTGGCACCTGGCAGCCCTGGGGGCCCTCTTCGGCTGCGGGGCGGGCATCCACCGCCCCGCGTACACCGCGCTGATCGCCCAGCTCGCCGGACAGGAAAAGCGCCGTGAGGCATCGGCACTGCGCTCGGCCACCAGCCGCTTCACCGGAATCGTCGGGCCCGTCGTCGGTGGGTCCGTTGCCGCCGCCTCGTCACCGCGCTGGGGCCTGCTGATCAACATTCTCACCTTCGTGTTCAGCCTCGCGACCCTCGTGAAACTGGACGAACCGAACGTGAGCTCCGGCAAGCACGGCGCGGACAAGGCCGGGTTGGTGCGCGAGGCACTGGAAGGCATCAGTCATGTCCGCGGCCAGAAGTGGATGCTCGGCGTCATGCTTCAGGGCACGGCCCAGGCAGCCCTGGTCATCGCCCCGATGGCAGTGATCGTGCCGCTCGTGATGGGCGGCCGGGGGCCGGCCGCGCTCAGTCTCGTCACGAGCGCCACCGCGTGCGGCGCACTCACAGCGACCCTCACCGCCTCCCGCATACGCACCCGGCAGCCCGGCACCGTAGCCATGCTCGGCCTGCTGTGCGAGCTGCCGCAGATCGTCACCGTGGCGGTGGACGCGCCGACCGCGTGGGTGATCGCCTCCAGCGCACTGGCCGGTGCGGGAGCGTCAGTGTTCGCGGTCCTATGGGGCGCGGCGCTGCAGGAACGGACCCCGGACCACATGCTCGGCCGGGTCTACGCCCTGGACGCGCTGCTCACCCAGGCCCTCATGCCACTCTGCATGGCCGCGGCGGGCTTCCTGCTGGGCGTGCTCTCCACGCCGGCGATCGCCACCTTCGCCGCCTGTGCCCTGCTCCTGACCGTTGTCGCTGTCCTGCCCATGCCAGGAGTCGCGACGCTCGGCACCAGCACCCCGGACGAGGAGCCGGACGGAACGCCGCACAATCAGAAGTCGGCCGGGCGCGCGTGACGCGGCGGCAGAGAAACCCTCAGGTGGCGAACGGTCCGTCGGGGTGAAAGACCAGCGGGCAAAGCGTTCGCCGATGCGGTGATGTGCGGTGGCATCCGAGTAGATCAGGTCGGGCAGCGGCAGCGGAAGGTTACCTGGCGAATAGCGTTGTGCTTGGGCCGCAGCACGGCCAGCACCATCCCCGCGATCCTTCCCGCGGGCAGAGCCCGCCGCCACAGAAGATCCCGACCCTCCTGGAACAGATACGCCTGCCGCTCGCGCGGACCGGACCGCCGCGCACCCTTACCCTGGACAACGAACCGGCCCCATTGACCCAGCTCCCAGTGGATGTCGCCGATGGTCACGGCGCACAACTCCGCAGCCCACACCGCCGAAATGTACGTCAGCTTCGCCATCACATAGCTTCGGCAGGCCACCGGGTACTTCCGCGCGTCCGGCAGCGAACCGCGCCACGAGTGAAGAACTCCTTCGTCGCCCGCTTCGACGGCGGGATCCGCAGCCCGAAGTCACCACGGTGCACGGGGTGGTTGAACGGATCGACCGGCGACTCGACAGCCATCGAGGCGCCGGGCTGCTGAGATCTCACACCATCGAGCGGGTTCATGTTCGAGGGCATCTACCTGCTGGAATGCACGTTCATGGCTGGTCAGAGGAACGAGTGAACCTGTCGGGACTCCAGTAGCCACGCGGCACGCTGTGGCCGGAAACGGCCCCTTGCCGTGAGCGGACGCCGATCTCCATAATCCGGGGCAACACTTTGTCGGGCTCATGTCACCCGGACATTCGGCGCGACAGGCAGGGCCCCGCACTCCCCTCATCCCCCCCCACGAAGGGAAGACAATTGAAGACCAAGCTGCGTGGAGTCAAGAGAACCGCCACCCTCGGTGCGCTCGCTCTCGCCACCCTCAGCCTTCAGCCCGTGGTCGCCTCCGCCGCTCCCGGCCCGGGCCCCCAGCCGAGTGAGAGTGTCGTCGGGGGCACCCCCGCCAAGCAGGGCGAATTCCCCTTCATGGTCCGACTGTCGATGGGCTGTGGCGGCGCTCTGTACACCAAGGACATCGTGCTGACCGCCGCCCACTGCGTCGACGGCTCCGGCAACAACACCAGCATCACCGCCACCGCCGGTGTCGTGGACCTGCGGAGCCCCAGCGCGATCAAGGTCAAGTCCACCAAGGTCCTCCAGGCCCCCGGCTACAACGGCAAGGGCAAGGACTGGGCGCTCATCAAACTGGCGAAGCCGATCGACCTGCCCACGCTGAAGATCGCCAAGACCACCACGTACAACAAGGGCGACTTCACCGTCGCGGGCTGGGGCGCCGCCAGCGAAGGCGGCTCGCAGCAGCGCTACCTCCTCAAGGCGACCGTCCCGTTCGTCAGCGACGCCGACTGCAAGGCGGCGTACGGAAACGACCTCACGCCCAGCGAGGAGATCTGCGCCGGCTATATCGCCGAGGGCGGCATCGACACCTGCCAGGGCGACTCCGGTGGCCCCATGTTCCGCAGGGACGAGACCGGCGCGTACATCCAGGTCGGCATAGTCAGCTGGGGCAACGGCTGCGCGCGGCCGCAGTACCCGGGTGTCTACACCGAGGTGTCGACGTTCGCCGCGGACATAGAGAACGCGGCGGCGGGACTCTGACGTTCCGTGGCGGGGCGCCTGCGGCCGCGGGCGCCCCGCTCTGCCCTGCGCGTCCGCTTCCCCACGGGTCCTCTTCCTCCTGGGCCCCGCACGACGGTTACCCCCTCCACCGGTCGGACTCACGCAGGTGACCCGGACGGGTGCGGGCGGGTGTCGACGAGCAGGGTGCCGCTTGATACCGCTGACCTTCTCGACACCGTCGTACCCATGCAGGCCACCGCGCTCACTGGCCCGGACATGGTGAGGGACCCGGAGGCGATGTCATACGTGGATCTTCTGGGCTTCGGCAGACACGAGGCGGATCTCGTCGCGGTCCAGCCAGGTCATGCCGGCGTTACGCAGGAGGTTGGCGGTGACGTTGGCGTAGTAGGGCTCCTCGTGGTCGATACGGCCGAGGAGCATCGTGTCGTCGCTGACCGGTCGGAAGCCTTCCGAGACGAGGGTGGCGCGGGCGGTGTGCAGCTTGGTGCCGGTGAAGGTGGCGACGGCGACGCTGGGGTGCTGGGGGTGCAGGGTGAGGTGAAGGTGAGCGTCGGGTGCGATCGGGCGTAGGGGGCTCGTTTCGGGGTCCGGGCCGACGAGGGGTCCGCCCGGACCGGGGGTTCTAGCGGGTGGTTCGGACGGGGGTTGGGGCGGTCCGCGGTGGCGGCCCGGCCCGCGGGGCGGCCGCGGCCGGCCTGCGGGGTGCCGCGGGTGGCGCCTTCGGCGAAGAAGGGGGCACGGTCGCGGCAGACGATCTCGATGCCGGGCCGCTCGGCGAGCCAGGCCGCCAGCGTGTCCGGCTCCCGGCCCGGCAGGAGGTCCACAGGGCGACGTGTCTCGACGTCGACGAGCACAGTTCCGTAGATGTGTCCCTTGCGCTGGGCGTATTCGTCCACGCCGACCACGCGGGGCGTGGCGGTAGGCGGGTCCGGCAGCGAGGCGATCAGTCTCAGCAGGGTGTTGCGGCTCACCGGCGCCCCGAAGGTGTCCGTCATCCGGGCGCCGGCCCGGCCCGCGAGCGCAAGACCGACCGAGACCGAAGCCGATCGCAGTCGCTCGGTCCGCCGGCCGAACCGGCGGGCGAGCCCGGGCACCTGCTCGGCGAAGGTCTTGCGCGGACAGGAGTCCTCCGCGCAGACGAATCGACGCACCCGTAACGACACCACGACGAACTTGCCGACTGCTGGCAGATCACGGGGAAATCGCAGGTACGAACCGTGTATTCGGCCCGACCAGCACCCGCATCCCGGGCAGGCTGCCCGCCTGACGGTCGTGCGGGCCTCAACCTGGACACTCGTGTCGGTCACCTCGACCGACTCTACGAACACGCCCTCCACCGAGGAGAACAGCAACTCATCCAGCTGCGGCCGTACGTCGTTCACGGCGCGGCACTGTCGACCACACCGCATTCCGACTGGGCGATTTTCGGGCGACCTCAACCGCCGCCACACAAAGATCGACAGTCACGTTGCGTACGTGACCACAAGAAGTGGACCAGAGCCAAATGCAGGGGAGAGGAAGTCTCCTACCCCACCTGCCGCTGCGGGGGCCGCTGCCGCGATCCCGGGACCGAGGAGCGCCCGCAGATACGCAAGGCGTGGCTGGGCGCCGGCTACCGCACGACCGCCATCGACCACGGCGCCCGCCTGGGCATCGACGTCCACCGCGTTCAACGCCCCCCAGGCGTCAAGGGATTCACGGTCACCCGAGACGCTGGACGATCGAGCGGAGCATCGTGGCTCATGCACCACCGCCGACTCGCCCGCGACTACGAACCCCATCCGCACCATTCCGAAGCCATGGTCCACCTCGCGATGATCGACCTCATGGCCCGCCGTCTCATCGGCGAAGCCACCTTCAACTGGCGCGGAGTCTGACCCGGGATCAAACACACCTCGCAGGGCGAAACGCTCAGTCAGCTCAGACCTGGCAGAGGTGTCCCCGACGAATCCGCTGCCCGCTGCCCGCTGCCCGCTGCCCGCTGCCGAGGCTCAGCGCTGCGAGCGCTGCGGCTCCAACGGATTTCTCGCCTGGGCCGCGGGCGGCGCCGTGCTCGCCGAGCGGGTCACCGAGCGCGTCACCGCCAGGTCCCCGCTGTGCGCGGAGGTCCGGGCGAGCGCGCTCGGCGGCTCGGCGGTGTCGCGCGGCGCGCTGCCCGCCGCCATGGACGCGGCCCAGGACGAACTGTTCGGGCCGAGTCCCTGAACCGCCCCCGCTACCGCCCCTTACGCCTTGTGCCCTGCGGACCCGAACGGGCCGCTCTCGGGGGCCACGCACGCTTCGACGATCGTCCTCTCGCCGGCCGCGGAGCCCTCCACGCAAAGTCGTCCGCCCTTGTCGCGCAGGTCGAGGGTGAACCGCGTGGTCCCCCCGGACCGCTTGAGGCCGTGGATGCGCTCGTCGACATAGCCGAGGTCGTTCAGGACCGTCCTGACCTCCGCGGGGGTGGGGTCCGCGAGATCCCACAGTGCCCGGGTGACGCGCTCCTCATGGTGGGCGGCCGCGCACCAGTCGCGGGCGTTCAGCTCCACTTCCGGCCCCGAGGTCGGGGTGACGGGCTCGACGGGACGGTCCGACGGCGTCTCTCCCGGGGCGGGCGACGCCGGGTTCACCGGTGCGGCGGGTGGCGTCTTGGGCGGTGCGCTCGGGGGGCACGACCGCGCGATCCTCTCCAGCATCGCCGGGAACGCCGCTTCGGCCCGGCCCCCGACCGTGTCCGCGCGTCCGGCCCGCTCTCCACCGTCGTGCTTCGTCGCGGTGTTCTCGGTGCCGCACGCGCCTAGTGCCAGCAGGGCGACGGCGGTCGCCGCGCAGGCGAACCACGGGCGGCGCGAGGAGCGGCGGGCGACCGCGTTGGTCGAGGAAAGGTTTCGTCTCATGAGGGCAGTCTCTGATCAAACGACCGCCGTCCGCGTGAGTACGCGTACTCGCGCGGACGGCGGTACTCACTCAGATCGGGGCTCGAACTACCCGGCTAGGAGGGGGTGTTGCGCGCACGGGTCAGCAGGCGCCGAGGCCCTGCCAGACGCACCACTGGCCACCGGCGCCGGGCTCCTCGCTCTTCGTCCACCACTTGGTCTTCCAGGGCGCGACTTGTGGGAGACGGTCGTCCCCGAGCCGCACTCAGACGACGGCCTCCACTGTGGATGTAATCGACATCAGCAGGGGCACTGTGCAGAGGTTTTGCCACCGGAGCCCTTGAGGGCCTCGCCCAGACGGAGACCGCCTGTACGCCGGTGCCCGTCCTGATTCACGTCAGCGTGCCGAAGGATGAGTTGGATGCCGAACGCGATGAGGCCCACGCTCGCCCCCCCCGACACGCCCACCAGCCACCACTGGGCGTTGCTGGTGAACGATGAGGTGAACAGGCCAAACAGCAGTGCCGTTCCGCTGCCCCAAGGGCGGACGACTCAGCCATGGGAGCGGGCCTTGGCACTACGCTGCCCGGCAGAGTAGGTGAGCAGCTGGCTCCACTGATCGTCGCCGAGGTCGGGAGCGGTCGCGGTTTGAGTGGTCATGTCGACGGTGGTGCTGCCCGAGACCACCTGGTACTTCGGGCAAGAAGCCATTGCGTCGAAGATACGGCCGACGCCGTGGAACTTCGTGGGCCGCTCGCAGGAGGAGATCGAGACGGCCCGCACCGACTGGATGACGTGTTCCCGCTTCGGCGAGGTGAAGGGCTACGACGGCCCCGCACTGCCCACCCCGGAACTGCCGCCGGTGGCCCTGAAGCCGCGGGGGCGGATGCGCTGAACCGTCGGACTCTCGCTGACCCAACTGGCAAGTAGTCAGGTGGGTGCGCTCGCACGGCTCCGCGGCCGCGAGCCCGGTGTCCTACGTGATGGGGAAGTCGAAGTAGGTGTCCGGATAAGGCTCGCCCTTGAGCGTGTAATGCCACCACTCGCACTCGTACGCACTGAAACCGCAACTCTCCATGAGGGAACGCAGGTGCTGCCGATTCCGTGCTTCGAGAGGTGTGATCCCTTGTGCGCCATGATGCGAGATGGAATCCATCAGGTCGTGGTCGCCGCCCATGGGAACGAGCTCACCGGTGGCCAAGTCGTAGAGGGTGAGGTCGACGGTGCTGCCTCGGCTGTGGCCCGACCTGGCGGCCACATAGCCCTTCTCGAACATCTCGGCCCTGTCGATATGGGGATAGTGCCGCGCCTTGGTACGGCCGTCCTCCGGCTGCTGCGACCAGCGCAGGAAGCAGTCGACGGCGTGCTGCGGGCGATAGCCGTCCCAGAGCAGCAGGCCGAATCCCCGGGTTTCGGCCTTCTCTCTGGCCCGTTCCAGAGCCGCGCACAGAGCCCTCGTACCGACGACTCGATTGGCCAGGTACCCGTCCACTGGCTTTCCGGTGAAGTTGTCCCACGTGGCGTACTTGGCATCCCAGCGTATGCCGGACGCCAGCTCGTCCACGAAGACGAAGTCACCCTTCGCCGACTCCGCCGACTCCGCCGACCCCACGGGCTCCATCGACTGCACCGGCTTCATCGGATTTGTCCCGTCAGGGCGAGTGACACCATCCGGTCGATCACATCGGTGAGCAGCAGCCCCGCTGCGGCCATCATCCTCGGATAACGGCTGTACGAGGTCATTCCGGGGAAGGTGTTGACCTCGTTGAGGACTACTTTTCCGTCCTCCTTGAGGAACATGTCCACTCGCGAAAGACCGCTGCATCCAAAGGCGCGGTACACGGCCTTGGCCGTCTCCTGCACAAGCCTCCGTGACTCGTCCGGAATGTCGGCGGGAACGATCGCCATGGAGTTCTCGGAACCGGTCTCGGGGGAGTCTTCCTGGTGGATCCTGAAGAATCCGTGCGAGAGCGCGATCCGGTCCACCTCGCCGACGATCAGATCCGACTCGTTCCCGAGGATGGCGCAGCCGATCTCGTCGCCGACGACCGCCTCTTCGATCAGCACCTTCGCGTCGTACTGTCGTGCCGTTTCCACCGCACTTGGAAGTTCCTCTTCCCGGGACACCTTGGTCACGCCGAAGGACGATCCGGATCGGGCCGGCTTCACGAAGACCGGATAGGTGAGCCGGGCGGGATCGATGGTTTCGTCCGCCGTGACGGTCCAGAAGTCCGGCGTGGCGATTCCCGCACTTCGGGCGACGACGTAGGCAAGGGCTTTGTCCATGCACAGAGCGGAACTCTGGATGTCGCAGCCGATGTAGGGGATGCCGGAGAGTTCCAGCAGACCCTGCATCGCGCCGTCCTCGCCGAGGGTGCCGTGCAGCACCGGCAGTACGACGTCCAGACGTATCGTTCCGTAGCTCCCCTGCCCCGGGATGAGCAGCCCGTGCACGCTGCTGTCCGGCGACAGGACGACGGCGCGACAGTTTCTGTTCTCCCACTCCGCGTCGGGACTGTCGCAGAGCTTCCAGGCGCCGCTCTTCGTGATCCCGATGTAGAAGGGTTCGTACTTCTCGAGATCGAGGTTCCGGGCCACCTCACGCGCCGATTTGACGGAGACGGAGTGCTCCTCGGAACGGCCACCGAAGATGACGCCAACCTTCAGCCTAGCCATGGTGATTCCTGCTTTCGAATGTCAGACAGTTGGTGAGGGAATTCTCCACGGTGTCGCGCAGGGCGTGGTCCGTGTAGTAGGCGGTGTGCGGACTGATGAGCGCGTTCGGCAGCTCCTGCAGTCGCAACAGCCCTTTGTTTTCCATGGGTTTGTCCCGGCGGTCGGCGTAGAAGATTCCTTCCTCGCCTTCGATGACATCCAGTGCCGCGCCACCCAGCCTGCCGCTTTCCAATTGCTGCACCAGTGCCTCGGTGTCGATGAGCGCACCACGTGCGGTGTTGACGATCAGCGCACCGTTCTTCAGCTGTGCCAGGCGCTGCCGATTCAGCAGATGGTGCGTCTGCGCGGTGAGCGGCACATGCAGCGTGACCAGGTCGCTCCGCCGCAGCAATTCATCGAGCGGAATGAGCTCGACAGCGGCACCGGATCGCTCCACGGGTCGGTTGTCATGGGCCAGGATGCGGCAGCCGAAACCCCGGAGACGGTCCATGACCGCCGCGCCGATACGGCCCGTCCCGATCACTCCGACAGTCAAGTCGCGCAGTTCTCTCCCGCGCGCATCGCTCAGCCGGTAATCGTGCATGTCCGTGCGCCGGATGATGGCTTTCGCATCCCGTACCGCCATCAACATGAGCATCAGCGTGTAGTCGGCCACGCTGTCCGGTGAATAGGAGACGTTTCCGACAGAGATGCCGATGCTGTCCGCGTATTCCACGTCGATGTGGTTGTAGCCGATGCTCCGCGTGGAGATATAGCCCACGTCGGCTCGGCCGAGCGCACGCAGAGTGGCGCGGGTGATGGGCGTCTTGTGGCCGACGCTGATGCACCGGCTGCCGACGGCCAGTTCGGTATTGGCTTCGGACACCGGCGCGTCGGTGATGACCGGCTGTACACCGAGGCCGGGCGCCAACTCGCGGAACAGAACGGCTTCGTCCGGGCCGCACCCGTACATGGTGATGCGGGTTGTTTCGCTGTGGGTCATGCCTCCAGTCAAGGCGGCGTGCTGTTGCCGGAACGTATGTGGTTTTCGATATGCCCGCGATACGCCCCATTGCCTTGGCTGGAGCCATGACTTACACAACAACGGACATGACGTCCAGGGAATCGGCATGATCCCGCTCAGCCTCGGCCGGATCGCCGAAATCGTCGGCGGGACGGTCGAGGGTGATGGTGCCGTGACCGTGACCGCGCCAGGCGTGCTCGACAGTCGGCAGGCCAAACCGGGCGGCCTCTTCGTCGCCTTCGCAGGCGAGCACGTCGACGGTCATGACTACGCGCGCCAGGCCGGCCGAGCCGGCGCGGTGGCCGTACTCGGCTCGCGGCCGACGCCGCTCCCCACCGTCGTGGTCGAGGACGCCCGGGCCGCGCTGCAGTCCCTCGCCGCCCACGTCGTGGCCCGGCTGCGCGACAAGCTGACCGTCGTCGGGCTGACCGGTTCGCAGGGCAAGACCAGCACCAAGGACCTGCTGGCGGCGGTGCTTTCACCCACCGCGCCGACGATCGCCACCATCGGCTCGCTCAACAACGAGCTCGGCGTGCCACTCACCATGCTGCGCGCCGACGCCGCCACCCGCTTCCTCGTCCTTGAGATGGGAGCCCGCCGCGTCGGCGACATCGCCGCACTCACCGGCCTGGTCGCACCCGACATCGCCGTCGTACTCAATGTCGGCCAAGCCCACCTCGGCGAGTTCGGCTCACGCGCGGCCATCGCGACGGGCAAAGGCGAGCTGGTACAGGGGCTGGCGCCCGGCGGCACCGCCGTCCTCAACGCCGACGACCCCCGGGTGGTCGCGATGCGCGCGCTCACCGACGGCCCGGTGCTGACCTTCGGCGAGGCGGCCCACGCCGACGTACGGGCGCTCGACCTGGAGCTGGACCGGCTCGGCCGGCCTTCCTTCACGCTACGTACCGCCGGCGCCTCGGCCCCCGTAGCGCTGCCGCTCCTGGGCGCTCACCAGGCGCTCAACGCCTCGGCTGCTGCGGCGGCCGGGCTGGCGGCCGGCGTATGCCTCGACCTGGCCGCGGCGGCGCTGGCCACCACCGCGCTGTCGAAATGGCGCATGGAGCTGCGCACCCTCGCAGGCGGCGCGACCCTGCTCAACGACTCCTACAACGCCAACCCCGACTCGACCCGCGCCGCCCTGGACGCGCTGGCGGCGGTCGCGGGCGGCCGCCGTATCGCCGTACTCGGCGAGATGCTCGAGCTCGGCGAGGAGAGCGAGGCCGGACACCGCGCCGTCGGGGAGTACGCCGCCTCCCGGGCCGACGTGGTGGTCGCGGTCGGCGAGGCCGCCCGGCTGATCGCCGACGGCGCGGGAGAACGGGCGGTGGCACTGGCCGACAACGCCGCGGCCGTCGACTGGCTGCGCGTCCGCCTCGCCGCCGACGACGTGGTGCTCGTCAAAGCCTCCCGCGGGGCGCGCCTCGACGAGGTCGCCGCCGCGCTCGCGTAGCTCGGCGGGACGGAAGCGGACGCTCGACGGCATGGCCAGGACCCGTCTGTTGGCAGGCTGCTGGCAGGTTTCGCAGGCACCGGGACGACTTCCCGCTCGGTCGCATGTGTCCGCAGCACCGGTCGAACCTTCATGATCATCGCGTGCGCCGCCGCATGTAGAGGTCGAAGGCCCGGTAGATCATCGGCCGCAGCGGCAGGTCCCACTCGCCGACGTACCGCACAGCCCGACCGCCGGTGCCGACCTTGAACTGGACCAGCCCGACATGCGGGTCGTCCGCATCGAGGGTAGGGGTGATGCCACGCAGGTCATAGACGTCGCAGCCGGCCGCGAGCGAGTCGCGGATCATCGCCCACTGGCAGGCGTTGGAGCCGCGCACCTCGCGCTTCTCGGTGGCGGAGGCGCCGTAGGAGTACCACGCGTGGACGCCGACGCGGATCAGGACGGCAGCGGCCACCAAATCGCCCTGGTGGCGGGCCAGGTAGAGCCTGATCCGCTCGGAATCCTCGGCCCGCATCTCCGCGAACATGGTCTCGAAGTAGCGCAGCGGCCGGGGCGTGAAGCGGTCGCGCTCGGCGGTGTGGACGTAAAGGTCGTGGAACGCCTTCAGGTCCTCGCCTAGGGTCACCTCGCCGACCGTGACCTCGACCCCCGCCCCGGCCGCCTTCCTGATGTTGCGGCGCCACTGCTGATTCATGCCCCTGAGTACGTCGTCCTCGGTCCTGCCCGTCAGCGGAATCTCGTACTTGAACTGCGGATGCCCGACCCCGAAGCCGTCCTCGGGACTCTGCGGAAGCCAGCCGGCCCCGCTGAGCCGGCCGGTCACCCGGGCGCCGACCGGGTCGCCCCACTGTCCCGGCAGGTCGGTCAGCCGCCGGATGTCCGGTCCCGCGATGCCCTCCTTGACCTGGGCGGCGCTCCAGGTGTCCGTCACCACCGGCGGGCCGAGCCGGATCGCGAACGCCCCGTGCTCCTTGAGATACGCCGCCAGCGGGTCGAGCCACGCACCGATCTCACCGCTCCAGTCGATGACCGGTCCCTCGGGCAGATACGCCAGCGTGAAGCGGTCGAGCCGCGGCACTGGCCGGTGCATGACGAGTCCGGCGCCGACCAGGCGCCGGCCGTCGAACCAGCCGAGGGACTCGCTGCGCCACTCGGTCTTGACACGGCCCCACGCCGGAGTCTGCAGAAAGCTGACCGACCGCTGGGCCCGCACGAACGCCAAATGCTCGGCGGCGCTGATCGGCCTGACGACCGGATTCCCGGCTGCTCGTACTGGTTCGCTGTAGGACATGCCGCGAGTCAAGGCGGCGGAGTGTTGCCTGCGCGTATGCACATCTCGATACGCGGACGATATGTGCCGACTCATAGTCTTGAGAACATGCGTGTCTTGATCGTCGAGGACGAGCCCTACATGGCAGAAGCCATCCGCGATGGCCTGCGCCTGGAAGCGATCGCGGCCGACATCGCCGGTGACGGCGACACCGCTCTGGAACTACTGAACATCAACACCTACGACATCGCGGTCCTCGACCGCGACATTCCCGGCCCCTCCGGCGACGAGGTCGCCAAACGCATCGTCGCCTCCGGCAGCGGCATGCCCGTCCTCATGCTCACCGCCGCCGACCGTCTCGACGACAAGGCATCCGGGTTCGAACTCGGCGCCGACGACTACCTCACGAAACCCTTCGAACTCCTGGAGCTCGTGCTCAGACTCAGGGCCCTCGATCGCAGGCGCGCCCACAACCGGCCGCCGGTGCGAGAGATCGCGGGCCTGCGCCTCGATCCGTTCCGCCGCGAGGTGTACCGCGACGACCGCTACATTGCGCTGACCCGCAAACAGTTCGCGGTCCTTGAAGTCCTCGTCGCCGCAGAAGGCGGTGTCGTCAGCGCCGAAGAGCTCTTGGAGCGGGCGTGGGACGAGAACGCCGACCCGTTCACCAACGCCGTACGCATCACGGTCTCCGCCCTGCGCAAACGCCTCGGCGAACCCTGGCTCATCGCGACCGTGCCCGGCGTCGGCTACCGCATCGACACAGCACCCGCCCCCGGGCATGGGGGCGGTGGCCGTGGATAGGCGGCCCGGCCTGAGCGTCCGCCTCAAACTCACCCTCAGCTACGCCGGATTCCTCATGCTCGCGGGAGCCTTGCTGCTCGTCGCCGTGGGAGTGTTCCTCCTGCGATCGGGGTGGTTGCAGACCAACGAACAGGGGGCGCTGCGAGAAAATCCGGCCACCCTCTTCCTGCGCGCTTTCGCCCCGACGGCAGCCACGGCAATGGTGTTCCTCCTGGTATTCGGCCTCCTGGGCGGCTGGATCCTCGCCGGACGCATGCTCGCCCCCCTGGACCGGATCACCCACGCCACCCGCACAGCCACGGCCGGATCACTGGGCCACCGGATCCGTCTGCCGGGCCGCAAGGACGAGTTCCGCGAACTCGCCGACGCCTTCGACATGATGCTCGCCCAGCTCGAAGCACACGTCGCGGAACAGCAGAGATTCGCCGCCAACGCCTCGCACGAGCTGCGTACTCCGCTGGCGATCTCGAAGACACTCATCGACGTCGCCCGCGCCGATCCGAACCACGACACCGGCGAACTCGTCGACCGCCTCCACACCATCAACACCCGGGCCATCGACCTCACCGAGGCGCTGCTCCTGCTCAGCCGCGCCAACCAGTGGTCCTTCACCCGAGAACACGTCGACCTGTCACTCGTCGCAGAGGAAGCAGCCGAAACGCTCCACCCTCTCGCGGAAAAGCACGGTGTCACCCTCGAGACCAGCGGCGACATCGCCCCCACGAGCGGTTCGCCCGCGCTCCTGCTGCAGCTCACCACGAACCTCGTCCACAACGCGATCGTCCACAACGTGCCGCAACAGGGCACCGTCCGGGTCCACACCGGCGTCCGCCCCAAGACCGTGGTGCTCACCGTGGAGAACACCGGCGAGCAGCTCACTCCCCAGCTGGTCGCGACCCTCACCGAACCCTTCCGGCGCGGCACCGAGCGCATTCACACCGACCAGGCGGGCGTCGGCCTGGGCCTGGCCATCGTAAAGACCATCACCGAGGCACACGACGGAACCCTCACGCTCACCCCACGCCCTGCCGGCGGGCTCCGCATCACCGTGGAATTGCCCGCGTCATCAGGAGCGTGAGCCCCGAGCCGTACAGGTGTCAGTGACGGGCCTGCCGGACACGGACCGGAGCCAGGCGCAGGCTTGGCGGCTCAGATACGCGAGGAACGCGGTGGCAACCCGCTGGGCGCGGTGAGTCGCGCGAGCGCGGTCATCTCCGCTTCGGGGTCCGCCACGGGCTGGATCACGAGCTCGTCGACCCCTGCCTTCTCCAATGCGTCGATCTTCTGTCCGATCTCGTCCCTGGTGCCGACCAGACCGAACTTGTCCACCAGTGACGGCACGACGAGATCGCGGTCCTCGGTGGACAGCCGGCCGAGGTAGTTGCGGTAGAGCGTGTGGTGGCGGCCGGGGTCGGTGGCGGTGGTGCCGCGCAGGCGGAGGAGGCGGTCGACGGCCGCGGACTCCTCGGGGGGCAGGGCCGCGCGGAAGGCCGGGTTCTCCACCGCGAGGATCAGCGCGCTCACCGCGATGTGCCCCATCGCGTCCTTGACGGCATCGCCGTACCGGTCCTCGCCGTCGGCGAGAAGGTACAGGGAGGAGATGAGGTACGACTGCGTCTTCTCGCTGTTGCCCGCATTGCCTGCGGTGCCTCCGTTGTCAGCGTTGTCAGCGTTGTCAGCGTTGTCAGCGTTGTCCGTGGCCTGTGCCGCCGCCCTGCGTGCCTGGACGAGCGCGGACCAGGCCGCGGGGGCGTGCAGCGCGAAGGAGATCATTCCGGTGTTCAGGCGGCCGGCGACGGCGGCGACTTTCGGGCCGAACGCCGCCACGACGAACTCCACCGGGTCCTCGGTGTTGACGTGGCCGCCGGTGTGCAGGAAGCACACCCTGCTGGTCCGGTCGCCCTCGCGGTGGTCCGTCTCGCGGCCGGCGGTGAGATCTTGCAGGGCGGCCGTGAACGACTCAAGCTCCACCGTTTTCGTGGGGCGCATGCCCAGCGTGCGGCGTGCGGTGTTGCCGGTGCCGACGCCGCAGATGACGCGGCCGGGAGCGAGGGCGTTGAGGCTGCCGAGCGCCGCCGCCGCGGCGGGCGCGGAGCGCAGTGCCGGTGAGGTGACCCCGATGCCGAGCCTGATCCGACTGGTGGACCTGGCGCAGAGAGCGAGGGCGACGAACGGATCACCATGGACCATCGGCGTGTCGTACACCCAGAAGCTGCTGAAGCCGAGTTCCTCCGCGCGTGCGGCCAGGTGCTCCAGACCCGGGCGCGCAGCCATGACGATGCCTGTCCGCATGCTGATCCCTCTCGCCGCCGGGTTACATGGCTGAACGACTCACGTTGCGGTTCTCCCGGTGGTGGCTGTGCGTGCGCCGTTGTCGGTGACGGCACGCCGGCCCGGCCCGGGCCTCTCGGTGCGCCAATCCAAGCGCTCGGCTCCACCGACTGCAATGGGAGCGCTGCCAGGGAACGAACGCGAGTGAGGGCTTCGCCGCTGCAAGCAACCGTCAGCGCGGCGCGGGGGCACGGGAATTGGGGCGGCGGCCATGGATGTGCCCCCGACTCGCGCGTGCAGGGATGCCGCGGCCCGGGGTGCGGTCGGCCACCACCGGTCGGCGGCTATCGGTCGGCCACAACCGGTCGAACTGCGCCGCTTCTCACGGCAATTGCGGCACCCGGAACCCGCGCCGGTACTCGCTCGGCGTCGTGTTCAGGCGGCGGCGGAACGCCCGCACCAACGTGTCCACGGTGCCGAAACCACAGTCGGACGCGATCCGTTCGAGCGTGGCGTCCGAGGACTCCAGGCTGTGGCGTGCCTTTTCCACCCGCACCGATTCGATGTACGCGTGCGGGGTCACGCCCAGTTCGGTCTTGAACAGGCGCGTCAGGTGCCGGTCGCTGACATGCGCGTACTCGGCGAGACCGGCGACGGTCAGCGGTTCGGCGATGTGGCGCAGGATGTGGTGACGCAGGTCCTCGATGCGCCGGGTCGTGGACACCTGGGTCAGCGGGACGCTGAACTGGCTCTGCCCGCTGGGGCGTTTGAGGTACATCACCAGCTGGCGGGCCACCCTCAGCGCGACTGCCTCGCCGAGATCGTCGGCGATGAGCGCCAGCGAGAGGTCGAGGCAGGCGCTGATGCCGGCTCCGGTCCACACGTTGTCCTCGCGGATGAAGATCGGGTCGGCGTCGACCCGGACCGCCGGGTGATCGGCGGCCAACTGCTGCGCGGTCGACCAGTGCGTGGTCGCCCGCTTGCCGTCCAACAAGCCCGCCGCGGCGAGCAGATGGGCGCCCACGCACACAGAGGTGATCCGGTGCGAGCGCCCCGCGAGGATCTTCACCCACTCGACGAGCCGGGGATCCACGAGCGGGTGCACGCGGCCTTCCCCGTCCACCTCCACCGCGCCGGGGACCAGCAGGGTGTCGATGCTGCGGTCTGCGGCTTCCTCGAAGGTGAGGTCGGGCAGGATGCGCACGCCCGCCCCCGTGGTGACCGGGTCCATGGTCGCGGCGGCGAGCACGACCTCGTAGCCCGCCGCCTCGTCGGTCTCGCGCAGCGCGAGCGAGAACACCTCGGGGGGCCCGGTGACGTCGAGCAGGTCGACGCCGTCGAAGAGAACGATGGCGATGAGCCGTCTGGCGGCGGTGTCCGGCACGGATCTCCCCGGTCAGCTGGGCGATGGGCGACACGCATGTCTGAATCTGCAGGTTACACGTCATTGCCGACCTCCCGGCCCCGTCATAGCGTGATCGATGCAGCTCGACGGAACACCGCGAACTGCACATCCTACGTACCTCTACGCATCTGCACTTACCTCTGCGTATAGCTGCGCATCTATGAAGGCGGTTTCCCATGTCCAGAACGACGCTGCGCGAACTCAACGGCTTCGACCAGACGGCCGCGAAGCTGTCCGACGCGACGCTGATCCTGATCGACTTCCAGAACACCTACACCCAGGGCGTCATGGAGCTCGACGGCTGGGAGCAGTCCCTCGACGCCGCCGCTCGGCTGCTGGCACGGGCCCGCGCGGCCGGTACCGGCATCGTGCACGTCATCAACGACGGCGGCGAAGGCACCCCGTACGACATCCGCGCCGAGATCGGCAGCATCCACCCTAAGGTCGCGCCCCATGACGGTGAGCCGGTCGTCGTCAAGCAGGCGCCGAACGCTTTCGTCGGCACCGACCTCGACACGCACCTCAAGGAGGGCCAGGACGTCGTCATCGTCGGCTGGATGACCCACATGTGCGTGGCGTTCACCGCGCAGGGCGCCTTTCTGAACGGCAACCGCCCCACCGTCGTCGCCGAAGCCACCGCGACCCGCTCGCTCCCGGTCACCGGCACCGACCTCGACGCACGCCAGGTGCACCACAGCGCCCTGGCCACCATCGCCGACCTGTACGGAGTCGTGGTTCCCACGCAGAAGGAGATCGTCTGATGCGGACCAAGCTGCTCCGTCCGGCCGCCGCCCTGGGCGCCGCCGCCGTGCTCGCCGCCACGCTCACCGCGTGCGGCGGAAGCTCCGAGGCCGCCACGCGCACCGACAGCCGCGACCAGCGCCACGAGAAGAACCACGGGAAGAGCCACGAGAAGAACCACGAGAAGAACCACGCCAAGGACACCACGACGCTGCGCCAGTTGATGAAGCTGGACGAGACACCCGCGAAGCTGTCCGACGCGACACTGGTCCTCGTCGACTACCAGAACGTCTACACCCACGGCACGATGGAGCTCACGGACTGGCGCGACGCGGTCAAGAACACCGAGGCCCTCCTGGAACGTGCCCGCAAGGCCCACACGCCTGTCATCCACATCGTGGAGAAGGGTTACGACCTCAAGTCGCGGGCGGGCCAGATCATTCCGGCCCTCGAGCCGGCCGAGGGAGAGACCGTCGTCGAGAAGGCGGTCCCCAATGGCTTCCACGACACCGACCTCGCCGCCGAGCTCAAGAAGACCGGCCGCAAGAACGTCATCATCTCCGGCTTCATGACCCACATGTGCACCCTCTTCACCGCCGAGGGCGCCGTCTACAACGGCTACAACCCGACCGTGGTCGGCGACGCCTCGGCGACCCGCCCGCTCCCGGTCAACGGCAATCCGCGGGGCATCCCCGCCCGGCAGGTGCACGAGAGCGCCCTCGCGACGATCCAGGACCGATTCGGCGTCGTGGTCCCCAAGCAGCGCGACCTCAAGTAGCCCGCGTGCACTTCGGCCGTCTTCACTCCCTTGACCTGCGTGAAGCAAGTCACTATTTTGCGATGACACCGACCCGCGCCGCGGCACGGACCCACGGCATCGACCCACGGCACCGAAAGGAGGCGGCCAGCAGATGTGCGCCAGCTCTGATCTCGGTCGCCTCGCCCAGTGCACCGCCTGGGTCCCGGGTCGGATCGCGCACGGCTGCTGAGCACGCCGTCCTGATGTGCCCCTCCGCGGCACGTTCCGGTTTTCTCCTCTTTCTTTTCACCACGTTTCGGCACGTCGCTGTCCCGTGCCTGCCCGCGCCCGCTGCTCTCGCGAGGCGCGTCTGAACACAGAAAGCTGCCTGAAATTGGCGAACACGACATCGACCGATCACGCGCCGGAACGGCTGTCCGGTGTGACAGAGGCACGGATCACGGTCAACGGGCAAGAGACACCGCTCTCGCCGGCCACACCCCACACCACAGCGCTGGACTTCCTGCGCGAGCGCGGCCTCACCGGCACCAAGGAGGGCTGCGCCGAGGGCGAGTGCGGCGCCTGCTCGGTCATGGTGGCCAGGCCAGGAGTGAACAAGCCCACCGACTGGGTCGCGGTCAACGCGTGCCTGGTGCCGGCCGCCGCACTCGACGGCCAGGAGATCATCACCTCCGAGGGTCTCGCCACGGCCGGTGAGCCCGGCACGATGCCCTCCCTACACCCCGTACAGGAGGAGATGGCGGTCCGGGGCGGCTCCCAGTGCGGCTACTGCACACCGGGGTTCGTCTGCAGCATGGCCGCGGAGTACTACCGCCCGGGCCGCTGCGAGCCCCCCGCAGACAGCCCAGACAGCCCAGACAGCGCAGACAGCCCAGACAGCGCAGACAGCGCAGACAGCGCAGACAGCGCCGGAACAAACGGTGGCGCGGCAGCCGGCCAGCGCGCGGAGACGGACGCGAGCGCCGACCCCGAGCACGGGCCGAACGGCTTCGACCTGCACGCCCTGAGCGGAAACCTGTGCCGCTGCACCGGCTACCGCCCCATCCGCGACGCCGCGTTCGCCGTCGGCGCGCCCACCGAGGACGACCCGCTGGCCCAACGCCGCGAACAGGCCCCGCCCGTACCGGTCGCCACCGAGTACACCAAGGACGGGTCCACGTTCCTGCGCAAGCACACCCTCAGCGAGACGTTGCAGCTGCTGCGCGAGCGGCCCGATGCCGTCGTGGTCGCCGGTTCCACCGACTGGGGCGTCGAGGTCAACATCCGTTCCCGCCGGGCCGATTGCGTGGTCGCCGTCGACCGGCTGCCCGAACTGCGGGAGCTGCGCGTCGAGTCCGGCCACATCGAGATCGGGGCGGCGCTGACGCTCACGGAGATCGAGCGCCGCCTGGGCACAGGCATGCCGGACGTGCCGGGCATCCCCCTGCTCGCCGACCTCTTCCCGCAGTTCGCATCCCGGCTCATCCGCAACGGCGCCACCCTCGGCGGCAACCTGGGCACCGGCTCGCCCATCGGCGACAGCCCGCCGGTGCTGCTCGCACTCGACGCGTCGCTGGTGCTCGCCGACGCCGACGGCGAGCGCGTGGTCCCGCTCGCGGACTACTTCACCGGATACCGGCAGAGCGTCCGCCGCCCCGATGAGCTGATACGAGCGGTCCGCATCCCCCTGCCGCTGTCGCCGGTCACGGCCTTCCACAAGATCGCCAAGCGGCGTTTCGACGACATCTCCAGCGTTGCGGTCGCCTTCGCGCTCGACATTGAGGACGGGATCGTACGCAAGGCGCGCATCGGCCTGGGCGGCGTGGCAGCGACACCCATCCGCTCCCTCGCCACCGAGGCGGCCCTGGAGGGCGAACCGTGGTCGGCGGAGACCGTCGAGGCCGCGGCCCGGGTGCTGCGAGGGGAGGGCACCCCGATGAGCGACCACCGGGCAAGCGCCCTCTACCGTTCCGCGATGCTCGGCCAGAGCCTGCTCAAGCTGCACGCACAAACCACCGAGGCGGTCCCCTCATGAGTCACCTGTCCGAGCGTCCCGAAAAGCCCGTGGTCGGCGTCTCCATGCCGCACGAGAGTGCCGTCCAGCACGTCACAGGCTCCGCGCTCTACACCGACGACCTGGTCCAGCGCACCAAGGACGTACTGCACGCGTACCCGGTGCAGGTCATGAAGGCTCGCGGCAGGATCACCGCACTGCGCACCGCGCCCGCGCTCGCCGTGCCCGGCGTGGTCCGCGTGCTGACCGGCGCCGACGTGCCGGGCGTCAACGACGCGGGCATGAAGCACGACGAGCCCCTCTTCCCCGACGAGGTCATGTTCCACGGCCACGCGGTCGCCTGGGTGCTCGGCGAGACCCTCGAAGCAGCCCGTCTCGGCGCGGCGGCCGTCGAGGTGGACCTGGAGGAACTGCCCTCCCTGGTCACCCTCCAGGAAGCGATCGAGGCCGGCAGCTACCACGGCGCCCGGCCCCTGATGGAGACCGGCGACATCGACGCGGGCTTCGCCGACTCCGCACACGTACTCAGCGGAGAGTTCCAGTTCGCCGGACAGGAGCACTTCTACCTCGAGACACACGCGGCGCTGGCCCAGATCGACGAGAACGGGCAGGTGTTCATCCAGAGCAGCACCCAGCACCCGTCGGAGACGCAGGAGATCGTCTCGCACGTGCTCGGCGTGCCGGCTCACGAGGTGACCGTGCAGTGCCTGCGGATGGGCGGCGGCTTCGGCGGCAAGGAGATGCAGCCGCACGGGTTCGCCGCCGTCGCCGCGCTCGGCGCCAAGCTGACCGGCCGCCCGGTCCGCTTCCGGCTCAACCGGACCCAGGACCTGACCATGTCCGGCAAGCGGCACGGATTCCACGCCACGTGGAAGGTCGGCTTCGACGCGGATGGACGTATCCAGGCCCTGGACGCCACCCTCGTCGCCGACGGCGGCTGGAGCCTGGACCTCTCCGAGCCCGTCCTCGCCCGGGCGCTGTGCCACATCGACAACACGTACTGGATCCCCAACGCGCGGGTAGCCGGCCGTATCGCGAGGACCAACACCGTCTCCAACACGGCCTTCCGCGGCTTCGGCGGCCCTCAGGGCATGCTGGTGATCGAGGACATCCTGGGACGCTGCGCGCCGCTGCTCGGCCTGGACCCCATGGAGCTGCGGGAGCGCAACTTCTACCGGCCCGGCCAGGGCCAGACGACGCCCTACGGCCAGCCCGTCACGCAGGCCGAGCGGATCTCCACCGTCTGGCAGCAGGTGCAGAAGGACGCCGGCATCGCCGACCGCAAGCGTGAGATCGCCGCGTTCAACGCCGCGCACCCGCACACCAAGCGGGCCGTCGCGGTCACCGGCATCAAGTTCGGCATCTCCTTCAACCTCACCGCCTTCAACCAGGGCGGCGCGCTGGTGCTGATCTACAAGGACGGCTCGGTCCTGATCAACCACGGCGGCACCGAGATGGGCCAGGGCCTGCACACCAAGATGATGCAGGTGGCCGCGACCACGCTCGGCATCCCGCTGCACAAGGTACGCCTCGCCCCGACGCGTACCGACAAGGTGCCCAACACCTCCGCCACCGCCGCGAGCGCCGGCGCCGACCTCAACGGCGGGGCGATCAAGAACGCCTGCGAGCAGCTGCGTGAGCGCCTGCTCCAGGTGGCCGCCACCCGGCTGGGCGCGAACGCGTCGGACGTACGCATCGTCGAAGGTGTCGCACGCGCCCTGGGCAGCGACAAGGAGGTGGCCTGGGACGACCTGGTGCGCACCGCGTACTTCCAGCGCGTCCAGCTGTCGGCGGCGGGCTTCTACCGCACCGAGGGCCTGCACTGGGACGCGAAGACGTTCCGGGGCTCGCCGTTTAAGTACTTCGCCCACGGCGCCGCCGCGAGCGAGGTGGAGGTCGACGGCTTCACCGGTGCCTACCGCATCCGGCGCGTCGACATCGTGCACGACGTCGGCGACAGCCTCTCCCCGATGATCGACATCGGCCAGGTCGAAGGCGGATTCGTCCAGGGCGCGGGCTGGCTGACGCTCGAGGACCTGCGCTGGGACACCAGCGACGGCCCCCACCGCGGCCGACTGCAGACCCAGGCAGCAAGCACCTACAAGCTCCCGAGCTTCTCCGAAATGCCGGAGGAATTGAACGTCACGCTGCTCGAGCGTGCCACCGAGGAGGGCGCGGTCTACGGCTCCAAGGCGGTGGGCGAGCCTCCACTGATGCTCGCGTTCTCGGTACGTGAGGCACTGCGGCAGGCCGTCGCGGCATTCGGACCGGGCGGCATCAGCGTCGAGCTGGCCTCGCCGGCGACGCCGGAGGCGGTGTTCTGGGCGATCGAAGAGGCGCGGCGCGCCGCCGTCCGGCACAACGACGCGCCCGACGCACCGTCGGACGACGCTTTCACCGAGCCCGTCGGGGCTGCCGAGCCCGCCGAGCCCACCGAGCCCACCGGGGCCGCCGCGGCCTCGGCGAGGGCCGACGCTGCAGCGGTCAACGGTGCCTGACATGACGTGGATCGCCGCGGTCACGCGGTTGCGGGCACGCCGGGAGTCCGGCGTGCTGGTGACCGTCGCGACCGTGCGCGGTCATGCTCCGCGCGAGGCCGGCGCCAAGCTCGTCGTCGGACACGACGAGACATGGGGCTCGATCGGCGGCGGCAACGTGGAGGCCGTCGCGATCGACCGCGCCCGGGAGATGCTCACCG
Organism: Streptomyces sp. NPDC093510; assembly: GCF_040683555.1. Taxonomy (NCBI): domain Bacteria; kingdom Bacillati; phylum Actinomycetota; class Actinomycetes; order Kitasatosporales; family Streptomycetaceae; genus Streptomyces; species Streptomyces sp. NPDC093510. The sequence continues at coordinate 270,331 of NZ_JBFBEE010000005.1, read as the reverse complement.
CGGCCAAGGCGGAGCCGGAACTGATGGACTTCGCCCTGAACGACAAAGTGACCAACCAGCACGGAGTGCAGTGCTGCGGCGGTACGGTCTCGATCCTGCTCGAACCGCTGCCGGTCGTACGGGCGGTGGCGATCTTCGGCGTGGGACACGTCGGACTGGAACTGGCGCGCATCCTGGCCCGCCAGGACCTCGACCTGCATCTGATCGACAGCCGCGCGGACATGCTCACGGACACCCGGCTCAACACGCTGTCGGACGCGGTGGCACAGCTGCACGTGCACCACACACCCCTGCTGCCCGAGGAAATCCTGGAGGACCTGCCGCACGGCACCCACATCCTGATCATGACCCACGACCACGCCGAGGACGCGGCCCTCTGCGACGCGGCCCTGCGCACCACGCACCTCGGCTCCGTGGGGCTGATCGGGTCGGCGGCCAAATGGGCGCGCTTCCGCAAGCGCCTCACCACCGAGGGCGGCCACGACGACCCCGTCATCGACCGGATCAAGACCCCGATCGGCCTGTCCGACATCACCGGCAAGGAGCCCGCGACGATCGCGGTGAGCGTGGCGGCGGATCTGTTGCGAACGTTCGAGAACGAGGGGGAGTAGTCCTGCTACTACACGGCTCCCACGCCGATCGTTTCGGGAACCGGCTCTTGGGCGCCGTCCGGGCGCACCGAGTCAGGTCCCGGTCATGGCGGAACGCCCCGCCTCGGCTTCTGCTGGTGGAGAGCGCGACGCAGCCCCGCCGTCGGACAGGCCCTCCGCGCGATACCGGTACACACACCAGGATGCGACTGCCGCCGTGCCCCGCCCGAGCAGGCCGCTTCGTAGAGGTGCGCGCACCCGCCCGCCACGTCACCCACGCCGCGTCATCGAGCAGCCCCTCCGCGTCCGGCAGACCGAACCGGCCGCGCGGGCAGGCGCGCTGGCTCGTAGGGCGGCCTCGACCGTCATGTCGTGGGCACGGTGGCCCGGGGGTCTTCCTGCGGCGCCTCGGAAGCCGAGGCGAGTCGCTGCTGCATGCGCAGGTGACGGAACTCGTAGTGAGCGCCGGACTGCCGTAGCACTCCCCGGCGGTGCGCTTCGTCGAGGAACGTCATGATCCGCCAGGGCAGCCGCCCCGTCAGAGCCAACCAGACACGGGCAACCGCCAGTTGCCCCCAAGCGGTGAGGGCGAGCGCGGCGGTGCCCATCGGCACCCACATCTGCGCCGCGACATGGTCGAGCCCACCCTGTGACGCGAACACCCAGGCCAGGACGGCACACACCCCGCCCGTCGTGACCGCCACAACTCCGGACCGGGACAGCGACGCCATGCGGTCCGTGCGCAGGGTGACCTGTGGATTGGCCGCCCGGATGAGATCGGAGGGAGTGCTGAGCGCCCGGTAGAGACCCGAGGCGGGGCCACCGATCAGCGCGATCAGGACTCCGCCCATGGCACCGGGGAGCAGGAACCGATCGACCGGGTGCCGGGCGGCGCTCTGAGCGAGCCAGGTCCGGGACTGCTCGGGCAGCTCCGGCAGCATGTTCACCGCATCGGCCGCGGTACTGCCGTCGACGAGAATGCGCAGGTCGCCCTCGGCAACGCGGAAGGTCACCGGTGTGTCGGACGACTCGCACTTCTGGCCGCAGCTCGGCGGACGGCTGCCGTGAGGATAGGCCGTGGGCCGGGCGCCCTCGTGTGGGTACACCAGGATGACAGCGATCTCCGTCGAGGACTCGACGGTGCGGACGCCGTCAGGTGTTTCCTGGTGCGACCACTTCCCAAGCCGCCTGCCGTCCAGGTCGGGCGCCCTCGAAGTCTCCACCGCGGAGAACGCGCAGGCGACGGCGCCCACCGTCCCGCCCGCCGCCACTCCGACGAGCAGGCACACAGCCCAGCCGTGCAGCAGCCCGGTCATGAAACGCCGGGTGATACGGCCCTCACCGGCAGGGGAAACGCCCGTCCGTACGCCTTGCCGCCCCGATGCCGCCCACAGGCACAGGGCCGCCGCGAAGCACAGGGCGCCGGCCACCTTCGGCCACGTGCCGAGGCCCTGCCCGAGCAGCCACGGCTTCACGACGACGAGCCCCGTCAGGGCGAGAAGGCCACTCCCGGCCTGTGCCGCGAGCCGACCGGTCGGGCTGCCCGCCCAAGGCAGTCCGAGTGGCACCGCGTGGCGGGCCAGCCCCGCGACCCCGAAGTACAAGGCGATCAGCACGCCGAAGACCGCACCGCCGAACAACTCGGCCGCCCAGCCGTCCGTGACCGTCCCGAACTGCAGCCCGAACTGCACGGAGCCACCCGTGAGGCCGTACCCGAGGGTGGCCGCGGCGGCCGTCGCCATGCAGACCGTGAGCTGCCGGATCACGGCCGTACGCCCTTCGCGCCGCGTCGCCGACACGGGCAGGAGCAGGGCCAGCCCGCCGGCGAATCCGACCAGGTTGCCGACCAGATTGGCTGCCAGCGACGGCCGGTCGTCGAAGACGAAGACGTCGCCTCCGACGCTGGAGAGCAGGATGGGGACGGCCAGGACGAACGTGAGCGTCTGCGCGAGCAGGGCGGGCGCCGCCAGCCGCAGCACCCGCGGCACCCATAGATACAGCTCCCACCAGGCGAGCCGCTTGGACTCCCGCCGCTCCAACTCCACGGCCAGCCAGGCCAGCCAGCGCCTGGCATCCGCCGCGCGCCACCGTGAGTCGACACCTCCGTCGGCGAACGCGGCCGGTACGAACGCGTCGAGGAGGTGCTTCTCGATCCCGGCCACCGTCCCGAAACGAGGGTCGTCAAGGAGCTCTTGGGGGTCGCGGGACGCATCGCCGTACACCGTGCGGGCCAGGGCCACCATGAGCGGGTTGGCCAGAATCTGCAGGAGCGCGTCGGCTGCCGGGGCGCGCGAGTCCTCCTGCAAGGATTCCAGCACCGGGGACCACACCGTCGTACGGCGACCGGAGGGGCCGCGTAACGGACGCGCGGTGCGCTCCAGATATGACGTCGCCTCGCCGAACTCCAGCGGCAGCAGCTCGAGAACCTCCGCCCCTGTGAGCACGTCGCTGCACGCGACCGTGGAGCGCCAGGCCGTGGTCCGCGAGGTGACGAGCACCGGCATGCCGTCGTCCAACTCGGCGTTGAGCCTGCGCATCGCGGTGCCGTACAACGCCGGGGGCAGTTCGTCGAAGCCGTCGAGGACAGGCGCGATCAGCCCGGCGTCGAGCAGCGCCCCGGCCAATGAGGTGCCGTCGGTGGTGGCCGCCAGCGGCCGGTACTCCGCCATGAGCCGCTCGAGGAGCCAGGTACGCAGCGGAGTGGTGCCCGGGTCCCAGGTCGCGAGGGGGAAGATCACGGGCACCGCCGTGCCGGACGTGCGGTTCTTCAGAAGATCGAGCGTGCAGCACACGGCAAGCACACTCTTGCCCGAACCAGGGCTTCCGAGCACGACCATGCGCCTGGACGGCACCTCCTCGAAGGCCGTGGCGATCGACGCCAGACAGTTGTCGCCGGGCCAGGGCTCCGGCACCGGGCGACCACGCCGGATGTTCCGGGTGTCGTCCGCGAGCAGCCTGTCGGCCCACCGCCAGCGGACGTTCAGCGGCTTCGGGTCCTGCAGCCTTCGCAGCCGCGCCTCCTGCGCCCACTGGACCCGTACCGCCTCGGCGAGCGCATCAGCGGTCTGCCGCAGCACGGCGCCGGGTTCCGGGGGTGGGTCCGTGCGACGCAGGATGTCCACGAGCAGTGCTACGACGGACACCATGACGCCGACCACGGATACGACGAACGCGGGGCCGTCGTACTGCACCTGCTCACCGTGACCTCCGCCGACCCGGCGGAGGGTGAGGGCCAGCACGACCAGCGCCGCACAGCCGACGCCGACCCACAGCCTGCGCCGTGTCCAGACTTCCCGCCCACGCATGCCGTCCCCTCCGTGCCTCTCGCCTCGTCCGGAACTGAGCGTTTCAAGGAAGAAGCACCTGGCGGCGGGTCAGTGCACCTCTACGGAGGGGCGCTTAGTGGTGAACCGGGGGCGTGTACGCCGTGCGCGCCCCGGACGGGGTGTGTGGCCAAGTGGTCGGCTCCGGATAGCCGCTCTCCCCTCTGGTCAAGAACACCGAGCGCACTCTTGACTGGCTGGAACACGGCAACAGTGACGTGAAGGAGCGATGACGTGCGCGCACGGGGCATCAACTACGACACCGGTTTCCTGCCTGGGAAAGAGCTCTCCCGCAAGAACTTCACCCCTGAGACAGTCCGGCACGACATGGCGGTGATCTCCGGGGATCTGCACTGTGACGCCGTCCGTATCTCTGGGAGAGAGCCCGAACGGCTGAGCATTGCTGCCCGACACGCTGCGGGCACCGGACTTGAGGTCTGGTTCGCTCCCTTTCCCGTGGACCTGCCGCCCGACCAGTTACTCCCGTTCTTCGCCGACTGTGCCCGTCGGGCCGAAGCCGTACGGGAGGCCGGCGCCGATGTGGTGTTCGTGGCCGGCTGCGAGATCAGCGCGTTCTGCGGCGGTTTCATCCCGGGCGACACCTACGGCGACCGTCTGCGGGCCATGGCCGCCGCCGACATGGAGTGGTGGTCCTCCCTCGGGCCGGTGCAGGAGCGCATCAACGTGCTCCTCGCCCAGGTCGCCGCGCGTGTCCGCACGCACTTCGGCGGGCGGGTCACGTATGCCTCCGCTCCCTGGGAGTTCGTCGACTGGAGTCCGTTCGACATCGTCGGCATCGACGCCTACCGGGCCGCCTACAACGTCGACAGCCTCCGGGAGGAACTGCGGGCGCACCTCGCCCACGGCAAGCCCGTCGCGGTGACCGAGTACGGAACCTGTGCATACCGGGGCGCGGGAGAGCGCGGCGGCATGGCCTGGCAGGTGCCGCACGGCGCGGTACCGGATGAGGAAGAGCAGGTGCGCTACCTCACCGAGCTGCTGGACATCTTCGAGGCGGAAGGCGTGGACACCGCGCTCTGGTTCACCTTCGCCGGTTACAGCAGGCCCGGCGAGCAGGACCTTGGCTCCTACGGCGTCGTCCGGATGCTCGACGAGACCCGCTGGGAACCGAAGGAGGTATTCCACACGATGGCGGCCAGGTATCGACGGAGCTGAAGCACCAAGCCCCAGCCACTGACTGCACCTGCTCCGCAGCGCCCGATCGGAGCGAGCACCGGCTGCGGGTGCGGGCACAGGTGGTGTTGCATGCCGCACGCGGACGCTCCAACGCGCGCATCGCGAGGGGGACGGGAGTGCACCTGGACACCGTGCGCCGCCGGCGCGGCCGGTTCGCCCAGGCAGGTCCGCCCGGGCGCACGGGCCGTCAACGCCGAGGATGTCCCGCCTCGTTCACACCACTGCAGGCCACCGAAGTCAAGGCCCTGGCCGCCTACGACGTCCACGTCGCGTTCGAACTCCGGCCGTGAGGCACCGGCGCCTGGATGCTGTCGGCGTCCAGGATGGCCTGCACGTTCGCGGGGGAGCCGGTGCTGTGGCCGAGGGATTCGTCCTTGTGGTCGCGGATCGTGGCCGGGGTCCTGGCCACGATCCGCGACCGGTCAGCTGCCTCGGCTGGTCGGGACACGGGCTCCAGTGCCGACAGCGGACCCGGCTTCTGGATCGCCCGGCACACCATCGAGGAGGAGCCCTCGAACCGTGGGCGCAGCTGCCGCGCGGTCAGGTTCGTCCGGTAGTGCACCGCCACAACCAGCTCCCGCTCGGCCGACGAGAGACTTCACTGCCGCATTCGCCACGCTTCAGTGCAAGCCGTCGACGCACTGGCTCATGTTGCGGTAACAGGTCTGTCCTTTGAGGTAGGTCTGGTTTTCGTCGGTCATGTAGACCCAGACCTTGTTGGCCCCACCGACGACATTCGCCGAAAGGTCGAAGCGCACCGGTCCGGATCGGTTGCACCAGGTGCTGCTGCTCTTGAAGTCCAGTGAGGTGCTGCCTGCGAACGCCCGCGCGTAGAACCGCCGACATCCGCTGGCCTTGGCCGTTCCGTCGACGCCGACCGACCGGTTGGTCCAGGTGACCGTGCCCTTGTAGTAGCTCGCCCCGTACTCGATCACGAAGGAGCTGGTGGGGTACTCGGCGACGGCGGCAGTGGCGGTGGCGGGCGTCGTCGCGAAAATCGTCCCCGCGGCAACCGACGCGACTGCGGTCACGGCCGCGCCGGCCTTCCTCGTGCGGCTGTTCCCCTTCGATGTGCCCTTCAGTCTCACCATGACAACCACTCCCAGGTTCTTCGAGTGACGGGTGCACAACCTCACCGTCGTGCGGAGACGATCGCTTCAGATCCGCCTCGGCTCGGGGCAGTGAACGTTGTTCGCCGTTGTTCGGCAGCACGACAGAACCACACGCGGCTCCCGCGCCGGAAAGGATTCGAGCCCGTTCAAATCCATCGCGACGGCTGCTACCGTCGGCTCGGTGCTCACCCTGCGTGTAGACGCCGAAACAGTGTCCAGAACGCGGTTTGCCCCTTCCCCCGCGTCGGAGTCCATGGCGTGGCTGAAACTCACCGCCGCGTCGGGACGGCACCCGGTCTTCGGAGATCCCGGACCGCTCGCCCGCGCGTCACTTGCCCATCCTGACGTGGCCCTCCTCGCGGACCTGTTGCCGCAGAACGGCGACACGTACATCCCTGACCTGCTCACCCCGCAACCAGGGACGGACGCGCAGCGGAGTGAGCTGATCGACGAGCAGATAGCGCGGATCGAGGCCGTGGCGCAGGACGACCTCGAGACCCAGGTCTTCACCTATACCGGGACCCACTGGAACAGGCCGCTGCGGGCCGCGACCCGTCGGATCGCGGAGTCGGGGCGCATGCAGCGACATCTCGCCAACGGCCTCGCCCGGTTCTGGCGGGACGCGCTCTCCGAGGGCTGGCCCGAACTGCGCTCGATCATCGAACAGGACATCGCCCACCGTGCGACAGTCATCGCCGCCCACGGCTTCGGCCAGGCGCTCGGAGCGCTCCACCCCGACCTGGACTGGGCAGGCGACGCGGTCACCCTCGCCAAGCCGTGGGACGGCGAAATCGATGTCACCGGCCGGGACCTGGTCCTCGCCCCCGGCGTGCTCAACTGGCCCGACGTCATCGTCCAGGTCGACACCCCCGGCCAGTTCGTCCTCTACTACCCCGCCCAGCGGATCGGAGCCGAACGGGATCGCAGGTCCGGAAGGATCTCGCAAGTGGTCGGCAACGCCCGAGCGGCCTTGCTGGCGGACCTCGGAACCGCCCGTTCCACCGCGGAACTCGCGACCCGGATCGGATGCACCCCTGGCACCGTCTCCTACCACCTCAGCGCACTGCACCGCGCCCGCCTCGTCACCAAGGTCAGAGACGGGCGCTACGTGCTGTACCGGCGGACCGCGCACGCGGCAGATCTGTTGCAAGAAGCCCGAGGATAGGGCCTGCTTTCGCCCCCCCACGGCGCGGTGCCGTACTGCTCGGGCGTCCCCCTACGTTTCTACAACGCGGCACAGCTCGTGACGGCTCCAGTTCTCGCTGCCTGCGCGAACTCACCCCTGCTGCTCGGGCGTTTCTGTGGGACGAGACCCGCATCACCCGGTACGAGCAGGCTTTCGGCTCGCCGCCCGTCAGGGGGTGCGCTGCTCCCTCCTGTGGTGGCCGCAACCCCATGGCGGACCGGAGCAGCAAAGCGCGCGCGAGTTGATCAGGCCCCTCCTCGATGCGCTGCCACCTCCGGTGTTGTGACCAGGGAGGCCGCGTAGCGGCCGGCGTCCCCGAATGAGACCTGTACGGGCAACGCAACGCCTCCAGATGGAAGGTCACCTTTCCGTAAGTCCCATCGCGCGCAGAGGCTCCGGCCTCACCGGGCCTTGCCGTCGCCCCGGCTGGTCAACTCCTCGGGGTGGCGCGGGCGTTGTCGGTGCAGTCCGTGTTCATGACGTGTTCGCATTGCGAATGTCGACCATCGCTCAACGGACCATATTCGGCCAACATCCATCCAAAATGCTGACATGTACCTGGCTCGAATGACACGCTTCCCCGCAACACGCTGCACGTACAGCAACACGCTGCACGCCCGCATCGCGTCTTTTTCTGCTCCGGGCGGCTCTCCATGCCTCCCGGGCCCCCACAGATGGAGCCCGCGTGACCTCTCACATATCCCGTAAGCGTTCGACGCTCGCGATCGCCACCGCCGTCGCGGCCGGCGCGATGCTCGCCGCCGGACTGTCCACTGGCGCGTCCGCCCAGCCGGGCAACGACACCGAGCCGTCCGGCTCCCCTGTTGCCCTCTCGGCGTCGGCCCGCGCGGACCTCCTCCAGGACGCGAACGCCGATAGACCGGCGACCGCCGAGCGGATCGGCCTCGGTGCCAAGGAGAAGCTGGTCGTCCGCGATGTCGTCAAGGACGCCGACGGGACCGTCCACACCCGTTACGAGCGCACCTACGACGGCCTGCCCGTCCTCGGTGGCGACCTCGTCGTGCACACCGCGAAGAGCGGCAAGGTGAAGAGCGTCACGAAGGCCACCGAGGCCGACGTGAAGGTCGCCTCCACCGACGCGAAGCTCGCCAAGGGCTCGGTCGCGAAGTCCGCCGAGTCCACCGCCGCGAAGGCGAAGACCGCCGAGGCCGACGCGCAGTCGCCGCGCAAGGTGATCTGGGCCGCCTCCGGCAAGCCGGTCCTCGCGTACGAGACCGTCGTCACCGGTGTGCAGAAGGACGGCACGCCCAGCAGGCTCCACGTCATCACGGACGCCGCGACCGGGAAGAAGCTGTACCAGTACCAGGCCATCGAGAACGGCACCGGCAACAGCCAGTACAGCGGCAAGGTCAAGGTCGGCTCCAAGAAGGGCACGAGCGGCTACGAGCTGACCGACAAGGCCCGCGGCGGCCACCGCACCTTCGACCTGAAGCACGCGGAGAGCGGCACCGGCAAGCTCTTCAAGGACGCCAACGACGTCTGGGGCAACGGCAAGCCCTCGAACGCGCAGACCGCCGCTGTCGACGCCGCCTACGGCGCCCAGCTCACCTGGGACTACTACAAGTCGGTCCATGGCCGTAAGGGCATCAACGGCGACGGCAAGGGTGCGACCTCGCGGGTCCACTTCGGCAACGGCTACGTCAACGCCTTCTGGGACGACAGCTGCTTCTGCATGACGTACGGCGACGGCGAGGGCAACAAGAAGCCCCTCACCTCGATCGACGTCGCGGCTCACGAGATGACGCACGGCGTCACCTCGGCGACCGGCAACATGGAGTACAGCGGCGAGTCCGGCGGCCTGAACGAGGCCACCTCCGACATCTTCGCCACCGCCGTGGAGTTCAAGGCCAAGAACCCCAAGGACGTCGGCGACTACCTCATCGGCGAGAAGATCGACATCAACGGTGACGGTTCGCCGCTGCGTTACATGGACAAGCCGAGCAAGGACGGCGGCTCCCTGGACAAGTGGACCGCCAACGCCGGGAACGTCGACGTCCACTACTCCTCGGGCATCGCCAACCACTTCTTCTACCTGCTGTCCGAGGGCAGCGGCAAGAAGCGGATCAACGGCGTTCAGTACAACTCGCCGACCGCCGACGGTTCCAAGGTGCTCGGCATCGGACGCGGCAAGGCCGAGAAGATCTGGTACAAGGCCCTGACGACGTACTTCACGTCGACCACCGACTACAAGGCGGCCCGTAAGGGCACGCTGCGCGCCGCGAAGGACCTGTACGGCGCGAACTCCACCGAGTACAAGCGCGTGGCCGCCGCCTGGACCGGCGTCAACGTCAAGTAACTCGCTGTCAGCCATGTAAGGGGCGGCGTCCGGACGGACGCCGCCCCTCTCGCGTTCACCACATCAGCACCCCCACCGCCTGCCTCCCCGTGCCCTGGGAACATCAGTCCCCGCAAGGGCCTGTACGGGAGGCCACTTGGGCAAGCAAATGGCAACTTCGACATGGTCCGCAGAGGCAGCTACCTTCACCTGGTCTTCGGCGACCGCCCACGGTCGCACGGGAGTTCCTCGCGCAAGCCAGTGAACCGGGTCCACACCAGGCACCTCCGACCAGGGAGAGACGCATGCCCCATCTCGCGCTGTACACATTCGGCGTCCTGAAGTCACCTCTCGCCGATCCCGCACCTCTCACGCGCGAGTTCTACGACATCGGGGCGGCCGTCTACCGGAAGATCAGTCAGCATCCCGGGTACCTCGCGCATGCTGAACCGGCGGACAACGACCGGGGCGTGCTCTTCGAGGCGAACTGGGGGGCATGGGGAGAGTTCGCCGTACCGACCTGGTACGACAAGGGCCGTACGGTGGAAACCACCGCCCTGGCCGCGACCCTCTCACTCTGGACCGACGTGCGCGCCGCCTTCGACGCCATCTACACCGGTCTGCACCGCGAGGCGCTGAACAGGCGTTACGACTGGTTCGAGAGGACAGGGCGCCCCAACTACGTGTTCTGGTGGGTCCCCGACGGCGTGATACCGACCTGGCGGGACGGGGTCGCCAAGCTGGAACACCTCCACGACCACGGGCCCGCACCGCACGCCTTCACCTTCCACCACGCGTTCGCCCAGGACGGAACTCCGACCAGGACCAAAGACATCGGGCCCAAGAGCGACCAGGTTCGCTGACATTGTTCAGCCAACTGGTGCGAAGGCCGTGATCGCGTCGACGAGGTCGGCCGGAGACTCCAGCGGGATCAGGTGACCCGAGTGCGGGATCACAAAGAAGTCGGCTTCGGAGAGATAGGGCACCAGGTTGTCGCGGAGCACGTCGACGGGTTCGACGCGGTCGTTCTCTCCGGCGACGACGAGTGCGGGGACGCTGATCATGCGGGTGTGCTCGGTGATGTCCTCCGCGATGCCGCGCAGCGGCCACTCCGTGCGGGCGGCATCGGCGCTGGAACGCGAGTCGGTCGCGATCTGCGACTTGACCGATTCGGGCAGCTCGGTCGCGGTGAGGATGTTGTCCCGCGCGTCGGCGGTCGATTCGTCGGAGTCGTAGGCGTGGGAGAGGGCTTCCCGGTACTCCTGAGTGATCTCGGTGGCGGGCTTCGCCGGGCCGGAACCTACGAGGACGATCCCTCGAAGGGCGGCGGGCCGGGTCGCTGCGATGAGCTGCGCGACCTTGCCACCCATGGAATGACCGACGAGGACGTAGTCGGTGACGCCCGCGTCGGCGATCACGGCGAGCGTGTCGTCCGCGAGCCGGCGGAGCGTGTAGGGGCCGGGCAGGCTGCTTGAGCGGCTCCACCCGCGGAAGTCGACCGAGAGGACGTCGCGCCCCGCGAGGCGGTCGACGACGAGGTCCCAAGTGCGGGCGGAACCACCCCAGTAGTGCAGGAACACCAGGGTCGGTCCGGCTCCCGACCGATGGTCGTAAGCGGGCAGCGTCGGCTGCTGTGCCGTGGTCATCGCAACTCCTCGATCAGTGTTCTGGGGGCGTGTCTTCCCAGCAATTGGATCTCTGCAGCCCTTTACGCGGCATTGGCGCGACTGGTCGACCGATGGTGGAAACTGGACACATGACCGCGATCCGGCAGATGACCTACCAGCCCGTCGGGCGCGGTGCCGCCGCTGTCGAGACGATGACGTTCGGCCGCCTTCGCGAGCTGAACGACGGCGGTACGCAGCGCGCCGACTTCCACGTCCTCGCCGTCGTCGATGCCGGGCACGGATCGGTCACCGTGGACTTCTCCGCACACCCGCTCCGGGAGCGGTCCGCGGTGTGGGTTGCTCCTGGCGCGGTGCACCGGTGGGATGACATCGCCGACGTGGCAGGCCACGTCGTGCTGTTCGTCTCGACCGCACCGGTCACCCATGCGACCCGGGCGCTCGTCGCGTCCCCGGACCTGGTCGCGCGATGGGACATTCCCGACGCCGACTGGCCGTTCGTCGACGCCGCGCGCAACCATCTTCTGCTCGAAGCATCCGCCGCGCCCACGGACACGTCGACGGAGCTGCCCGAGATCCTGCTCTCCGCGCTCATCACCCGGCTCCGCCCGCCGCACGGCGAAGCGTCGTCGACAAACCTGGTGTTCCGACTGTTCAGGGCCAGCGTCGAAGCGCACTTCCGAGAGCATCGCGACGCCGGTCACTACGCCCGGGTTCTGGGATACGCGCCCCGCACCCTCTCAAGAGCGGTGCAACAGGTCACCGGCCGCACCGCAAAGGCGTACATCGTCGATCGAGTTGTCCTGGAAGCCAAGCGGCTCCTCGCGCACGAGCGCCTGACTGCGGCCGGCTGTGCCGACAGGCTCGGCTTTCCCGACGCGTCGAACTTCTCGGTGTTCTTCCGAAAGGCGACAGGCATGCGGCCGGGCGCGTGGCAGACAACGGTGGCCGTCGAGTGAGGTCGCACCGCCGGTCCGGACACGGCGAGATCTGGATCTCACTCTGGCGGTGGCGGTGGCGGTCCGCTGTGGTGGTCGCGGTCGCTGTGGGCGGGGGCTGTCTGTCGGACGTCGGATCAGGTGGGGGAGGGGGCGCGCCTTTTCCGCTCACGGCGACGCGAGCCTGACCGTATGGTGGGCTCGGCATGCGGTGGCGCGGCCCGAACCGGTCCAGGTGCGGTCTCGCCGCTCGACGGGGGCGGGAGGGGGTGGACGTGGTGCCTTTGCGGGGTGACCGGCGCGCCGTCCTGATCACGACGATGCTGGTCCTCGCGGTCTTCGCCGGTGCGCTGTCGCTGCTGAGCTGGGACCGGGCGAATCAGGTGGCCGGGGTGGTCTCCGCGGTGGCCGGCGTGGCTGCCCTGGGGGTCGGCGTCTGCGCGCTGCTGGCCCCGTCCGGGAGTACGTCCGTGCAGGTGTCCGGGACCGGGCGTGCCACGGCCACCGGTGGCGGGGACGCCAACACGGGTGCCGTCACCTCCTCGTCCGCCGGTGCGGTCTCCGTCGAGCGGACCGGTGACGCGCGGGCGGACGGCGGCAGCGCGAACACCGGTTACCGCCGGCAGGAGTAGAGGCGCGTCCGATGTTCTTCCGCAGTCGCGCCGGGGTGCGCAAGTCAGGCGTATCCTCCGCCGAGGGAGCCGGGGCCTTCGCCAACAGCGGCGTGATGATCGACAGTCCCGTACAGATGGCCGTGCAGGTGATCGCGGGGCGCGCCGCCGCCTCCGGCTATCTCCTTCAGGTGGAACAGGCCCTCGCCGCCGCCGACTTCCAAGGGCGTGAGAGCGAACTCGCCCAGCTGGCCACCTTCTGCGCAGACGCAGCCCCCGCCGACCGTCCGGACGTCGGCTACTGGCGCTGGGTGGCCCCGGCATGGGCGGGAAAGTCTGCCCTGCTGGCGCACTTCGTCCTGCATCCCCCACCCGGCATCGATGTCGTGTCGTTCTTCATCACCTCCCGCCTGGCCGCGCAGAACGACGCCGCGGCGTTCTGCGAGGTCGTCCAGCGGCAGGTGTACGCCTTGCTGGGCGAGGAGGAGCCGCTGAACACCCCCGCCACGCGTGACGAACAGATGCTGCTCGCGCTGCACCGCGCCGCACACGGATGCTCGGCACGCGGCAGGCGGCTCGTGCTCGTGGTGGACGGGCTGGACGAGGACCGCGGAGTGACCGCCGGTGCCGACGGCCACAGCATCGCGGCGCTGCTGCCCCGCGTTCCTCCGCACGGCATGCGGATCGTCGCCGGCCGCCCGCATCCGCCGGTACCGGGGGACGTGCCCGCGGACCACCCGCTGCGGACCACGCGGATCGACCACCGGCTTCAGCCGTCCCCGTACGCCCGCGCGGCGCGCTGGGACGCGGAGCGGGACCTGCTGCGACTGCGAGAGGGCGGCGGGCTCGGCTGGGGCCTGGCCGCTCTGACCGTCGCGGCCGGCGGCGGGCTGAGCGCGCCCGACTTCGCGGAGCTGACCGGGAGCCCGGCGCGGCTGGTCGAGCGCGAGCTGTCCGCGGTGAACGGCCGCAGTTTCCGTCGGCGGGCCGGGCACTGGATGTCTGCCGGTCCGCCCGTCTTTCTCCTCGCGCACGAGGAGATCCGGCGCGGCGCGGCGGAACTGCTCACGGGGCGGGAGCTGGCCGCCCACCGCATCCGTCTGCATCGGTGGGCGGACGCCTACCGGCGCGCCGGGTGGCCGGAGGGGACGCCCGAGTACCTGCTGCGCGGCTACACCTACTTGCTGCGCGAACAGAAGGACACCTCCAGGCTGGTGGCGCTGGCCTGCGATGCCCGGTGGCAGGAGCGGCTGTGGCGGGGGTCCGGCGCGGACCTGGAGGCGCTCAGCGCGGTGTCGGCCGCGTTCGACCTGGTGCTTGCGGACGGTGGGCGCCGCGGCGATCAGGACGTGTCCGTGGCCCTGCGGCTCGCCGCTGCGCGGGACGCGCTGCACGATCGTACGGCGTCCCTCTCCTCCGGCCTCATCGCCTTGTGGGCCCGGTGCGGGCACCCGGCGCGCGCCGTTCATCTGGCCGAGTCGCAGCGCGACGCGTGGGACAGGGTGGACGCCCTGAGCGCCATCGCCGGTGCCTTGGCCGTCGGTGCGCACCCGGAACAGGCGGCCGCTCTGCTCGATGGAGCGGACACCACCGAGGACCGGGACCGTTTCCTGACGGCGATCGCCAAAGGTTTGGCGGACTCCGGCCGGCCCGCCGAGGCCCTGCGACCGACCCGCCGCATCAGCGACCCGGAGCGCAGGGCGGAAGCTTTCGTCGCTGCTGTCGCTGCTGTCGCTGCTGTCGCTGCTGTCGGGGCCGTCAGGGGCCTGGCGGCCGGGGTGGCGAGCGACGCCGCGGCGGCTCAGGAGGAGACCGGGGCCCCGGGCGCCGAAGCGGTGTCTTGGGCGTTGGAAGCCGTCGACGCGGTCATGGCGGTGCCCAACTACGTCTCCCGGAGCGCCCTGGGCGCCTCGCTGGCCGCCGCGCTCTCCCGGCTCGGCGAGCATCGTGAGGCCCTGGCGCTCGCGGAACGCGTCATATCCCGTTCGGACGGCTCCGGTGACGTGGTCCGGCGCGCGCAGTACCTCGCCCTGTTCGCCCGGGGGATGGCCACGGCATCGGGGCTCGCCGAGCAGGCCGCCGAGTTCGCGGTGACGTCGGCCCGGCTGGCGACGGACATCGACGACCCCGATGACGTGGACTGGGTCTACCCCACCGTCGCTGCGGGCCTGGAGGCGACCGGACACCACCAGCAGGCGATCGACTTGGCCGGCCGTTTCCTGCACGATCCGGAGGACGGCCTGGTCGAGATCGGCATCGCAGCCGCGGAGGCCGGTGACCTCGACCGGGCATTGGAGCTGGCCGAGCGGCTCACGGAACCCATCTACCGGGCGCGGATCCTCAACGCCGTCGGCCGGATGACGGCGGGGTCCCCTGAGCCGGAGCGAACGCTGAGCCTGGCCCGGCAGGCCCGCGACGCCACCGACGAGGTGACCGAACTCCACTGGCGGGTGGCGCTATCGGCCGGCACCGCCGACTTCCTGCTCCGGGCGGGCCAGGAGGAACACGCCCACGCCGTGGTCAAGCGGGCGACGAACGTGGCGCGGAGGAGCCGAGGGCCCGGGGTGAGCACCCTCATCAAGCTGGCCGTCGCGGCTGGCCGATCCGGTCGGCCGGGCGACGCGGCCCGCCTCATCCACCGCGCGGAACGGGCCACCGACGCGTCCGCCGGTTACGCACGCGTCCTCGGCCTCGCGGAGGTAGCCGAGGGCCTGCACCACACGGGCCGCCCCGCGGAGGGGGCCGAACTCCTGCGCCGCGTACTCCACGAGAGCCGGACCCGGACAGATCGGGCCGAGCGCGCCGAAGAGCTGCGACGGGTGGCCGAGGCATTCGGCCGCACCGGCAGACCGGGCGGGGCGGCAGAGCTGGCTCAGGAGATCCTGGGCCTGGCAGACACTGCCGACAGCCTCTCCCGCCGGCGCTGGGACACGCACGCCGCCGCCTGTGCGCTCCTCGCCGCCGGCGATATCGACGCGGTGCTCGGCCTTGAGGGCTACCTGCCGGAAAACACGGCCGACGAGATCCTCATCGGTGTCGTGGAGAAGCTTGTCGTTGCCGGTGATCTGGCCGCAGCAGAGCAGATCGTCGACAGGCAAGGAGACGAGCGCGCCCTCGGCCACCTCGCGGCGGGCGTCGCGGCCACGGGGGATGGCGCCCGCGCCGTCGCGCTGCTGGAGGAGATCAGCACCCCTGTCCTGCGCGAGGCGGCCACGCCGGGCGTCGTCAAGGCGCTCTGCCGGGTGGATGCCCGTGCGACGGCCCGCGCCCTGGCCGACGCCCTCACGGCGCCCGAGCACCGCGGCAAGGCGCTCGCAGCGATCGCCCAATCACTCGGCCCTTGCCCGCAGGGACGCCTCGTGCTGGTCGAGGCACTGTGCTGGGGCCCGTGGGAGCAGGTGATCGAGGAGATCGCCGGTGTGGTGCCGGAGCACTTGCCTCTCCTGGCGGCCTTTGTGCAGGCGGAGGGCTAGGGGCCTGCCCGGCGGATCGTGGGCCGAGCCAGGGCCGGACCGAGGCGAGGGCCGGTCAGTGCCTTAATCATGTTGACCGCCTCCGGCGGGCAGTGCTGGAGTCGGCACGTGGACAGCATCCCCGCCAACCGGCGGCTCTGGAACCAGATCAGCAGCGCCTACCAGCACGAGCACGACCCGCAAATCGGCGCCGCGCCCCGGCTGTGGGGCATGTACTCCATCTCCGACGCGCACCTGCACGCCTTGGGTGACGTCACCGGCAAGCGCGTCCTCGAACTCGGCTGCGGCGCCGGCCAGTGGTCCAGGGCGCTCGCCGCCGAGGGCGCCTCCGTGGTCGGGATCGATCTGTCCGAAGCCCAACTCGCCGCGGCATCCCGCGCGATGGGAGCGGCCCGCTACCCGCTGGTGCAAGGCGCAGCCGAACAACTGCCCTTCGCCGACGACAGCTTCGACCTGGTGTTCTGCGACTTCGGTGGGCTCAGCTGGGCGCCCCCGCACCTGGCCGTCCCGCAGGCCGCACGCGTCTTGCGCCGAGGCGGGCGCCTGGTGTTCAACGTCGCCAGCCCATGGTTCGAAGCTTGCTACGACGAAGCCGCCGCCCGCGTGACCACGACGCTGCAGCGGGACTACTTCGGGCTGAACACCATCGCCGAAGGCGACGGCGCGACCAGCTATCAGCTCACCTACGGCGACTGGGTCAGGGTCCTGCGCGGCGCGGGCCTCATCATCGACGACCTCATCGAGCCGCGGCCCGAACCCGGAACACCCAACGGCTACAACGAAACCGACCCGCCCGACTGGGCACACCGCTGGCCGGCGGAACTGCTCTGGGCAACCCACAAACCGTAAGCTCCGCCGCGCCGACCTGACGGCACGGACACATGGAACTGGCGAGATGCGTTTCGGCGGGTGCGTTCGGCGAAGCGGTGGCCCCGAGTTCGACGCAGTCGCCGCAGCCGTGCCCGATCGCCGGCAAGGGTCACCCGGAGGCGCGGGGGCGATGCCGCATCTCGTGCAGGGCAGTGATCAGGGAGCGTTCGCGGACGAAGTCGGCGTGGACATTCACAGCTGCTGGAGACAGATGCTCGACAGCCTCGTCGATTGCCGCCAGCGCTTGTGCGTACTGCCCCAGACCACGGTGAGCCGTCGCCTCGCGGAACAACGCGATCGGATCGACGCGGTCGGCGAACGCTTTCCCGCCCAAGATGGTGAGCATGGCTTCTTCGCGGCCAGAGAGGCCGTGTGCGAGCCACAGCCCGTGCAACAGCACGTGCAACGTCTTGGCATGGTCGTCGGCCTCCGCGAGCACCTCTTCCATGAGCGGGTATCCGCTGCTGTGGGACTGGGCCAGCAAGGAGAACGCCCATAGCGCCCGTGTGTAGCAGTCCAGTTCGTGTCTCCCCGGCGAGGTGAGCGTGTCGAAGAGGGCTTCAATGCTGTGACACCGAAAGTCATAGCGCAGACCATTGAGGTAGAGGTGACACAGTGCACGGCGCGTAGTCGGGTCGCCGTGACGGGTGATCTCCCGCGGGTCCAGGAACAACAGCGCGCTGCGTCCGATGGAGCGCGCCTGCCACGCGGCATCGGCACAGACCTCGGCCGACTCCTGCCACGTTGCCCCTACGCCGCCGAGCAGATCTGCGAGCAGCAGAGGCCAGTTCTCGCCCTGCGCGGCTGAGGCTGCTGCGGCGGCACGAAGGCGCTGCAGCAGTTCCTCACGCCCGTTCGGGGCCGTGGCCTGACTCATCGGGTTCTCTCCTCGCCGATCTAATCGCCGTCGTTGCCGGCGGGGCTGCTGATACGCATGTGAACCTCCAGTGTTCCTGCCTGCGCCGCGATGCGGTGTCGGATGTCAGCGCACTGCCATGCCACCGGACCCGGGCCGCCGGCGCACGCGGGCAACGGGCATCCGGGTGCTGACATTGGCTCGTCGCGAATGAGCCCTAGAGAGCACTGCCGCCCATTGCTCTGGCCGACGACGCACAGCGAAGGGCGCCCAGACCGCAAAGACTTGTTCGCAAAGAGTCTTTGCGAACAAGTCTTTGCGGTCTAGAGTGCTCGCTATGACTGACCCAGAAGTGACTCCGGACGGCCCGCGAACCGAAGGTGACTCGGTCGTGCTGGATGCCAAAGGGCTGCGAGCCCTCGCGCATCCGGTGCGTGTGCAGTTGGTTGCGTTGCTGCGGAAGTACGGCCCGTCGACGGCGACCCGCCTCGCGGAGCGGCTGGGCGTGAACTCCGGTACGGCCAGCTACCACCTGCGGCAGCTGGGCGCGGCCGGTTTCGTCGAGGAGGACACCGAACGCGGAAACGCGCGAGAGCGCTGGTGGCGTTCGGTGCACCGGACCACCTGGTTCAACGATCCGGAGCTTGCGGAGCGGGAGCCCGAGGCCGCAATGGCCTACGAGCAGTCCGTCGCCGCCATCCACACCCTGCGCACACAGCAGACCCTGAGCGAGCTTCAGACGATGCCCCGCGCATGGCGGAACACCTTCGACATGAGCGATTGGGCTCTGCGGCTCACGCCCGAGGAAGCCGCCGCCCTGTACCGGGAGTTGGCGGCAGTCATCGCGCGCTACCGGCGAGACGCGCCGGAAACCGCAGCGAGTGCCCCCGAGGGAGCGGAACGGGTCGCCGTGATCACGCAGATCCTGCCCGAACTGGATGCGCCTGCCGTGTCGTCGCTCCTCTCCGGTCCTCAGGAAGAGGAAGGAAACCCGACGGCATGACCTACGACGCTTCGGAGGCCGGCGGCATACCCGGCAAGAGGTCCTTACGCCCGCTGGGCGGGGTGCTGGCGGCCATGGCTGTGTCGCTGACCGGCACGCGGATCTCCGTGGTGGCACTGCCCTGGTTCGTCCTCGTCACAACGGGCAGCGCCACCCAGACCGGACTGGTCGCCTTCTGCGAGATGGCGCCCTACGTGGTGGTCAAGGCGTTCACCGGACCGCTGGTGGACCGGATCGGCCCGCGGACCATTTCCTGGACGACCGATCTGGCCAGCGCGACCGCCGCTGCCGCGGTTCCCCTGCTCCACGCCCTGGACCTGCTCTCCTTTCCCCTTCTGCTGGTTCTGGTCGCGCTGATCGGCGCGGCCCGGGGACCTGGCGACCTCGCCAAGGAGGTCATGGTGCCGGAAGCGGCCGAGCGCGGCCGGGTGCCACTGGAGCGGGCCACCGGTCTGTCCGGTGTGACCGAGCGGCTCGCCTCCACCCTCGGCCTGGCGGCCGGCGGATCCCTGGTGGCAGTGCTCGGTCCCCTGACCGGACTCGCCGTCAACGCGGGCTGCTTCGCCCTCGGATCGGTGATCATCAAACTCGCACTGCCACGCGACATGGGACACGCGATCGAGGAAACCCCCTCACAGGTCGAGGGAACGGAACCGGGCTACTGGCGGCGATTCGGCGAGGGCTTCACCTTCCTGCGTGGCGAGCCACTGCTGCTCACTGTCATCGTCATGGTCGGCATCACCAACCTGCTGGACGCGGCGATGACCTCGGTGCTCGTACCCGTCTGGGCCAGGGAGTCCGGCAACGGGCCGACCTCCATCGGCCTGATGGGCAGCGTCATGGGCGCCGCGGCGGTCGGCGGCAGCCTGATCGCCGCGGTGGTCGCGCACCGGCTGCGGCGGCGGGTGATGGTTCTCACCGGGTTCCTGCTGGCCGGGGCACCGAGATTCCTGATCCTCGCCTTCGATGCCCCGCTGGGAGCAGTACTGGCCGTCTTCGCGGTCAGTGGGTTCGGTGCCGGCTTCGTCAATCCAGTGCTGGGAGCCGTCCTCATCGAGCGGGTGCCGCGTCACATGCTGGGCCGGGTCAACGCGCTCGGTGACTCTCTGGCCTGGGCAGGCATCCCTCTCGGCGGGCTTCTCGCAGGAGCGGCGGTGACCGCTGTCGGACTCGTGCCGGTGCTGCTGACCTTCGCCGCCGCGTACTTCCTCACTACGAATCTGGCCGGACTGCGGCCGGAATGGCGCGACATAGACCGTATGCGTGGGCGGGGAGTCCTGAAGCCGCACTCCGAGGAAATCGCCTCACAAGACAGCGCGAAGGCAGCGACATGACCCTCCCGGAGGAGGGTGGACAACATCGAGACGTCGAGCTTCGGCCGCGCATCGAGGAGCCTCGCGTTCCCGCCGAGATGGCGTCGCGCGTACCCGCACTGCGCGGGCGTGCAGGCCGTCTCCACGTACTGCGTGGGCGATGACGCCGTCTCACCGCTGCTGAACATGTCCGGAAACAGACTGCTGGTCAGTGCGATGACCTGGGGAGCGATCATCATTGAGCTAGTGATCGCGGCGGTGCTGATCGACCCGGAGCGCTGGCGGAAGCTGACCTTCCGTCTGGAGCCCCCGGACCGCATAACCGCATAACCGCGTAATACCGGGGACGCCGGTGAGGCCGAGAGCCGACAGGCAACCGACACAGAACCGACCCCCACCCCCCACCTCGGCTGAAGGAGAGACACATGACCGCGGACACCGTCATCGCGTGCGGCAAGGGCCACGTCTTCTGGGGAACGTGGGTGCCCGGCGCCTCGGTGACCACCATCCGGCTCGGCCCGCGCCGACTGGGCATGTGCAAGGCGGGCCGGCACCTGTCGCTGCTGCGTCGCGTCGACGAGAGCGAGCTGACGGCCGAACAGCGCACCACCCTCTTCGACGCGCCGTGACGGGAGGCCTATGGATGTGAGCGCAGGAGAGATGGTCGCCATCTCCCCGGGGCAGGTGACACTGTCGGACCGGCGCACACAGCGCAGTTGGTCGGTTGAGCTCGCGCCCTACGAACTCTCGGCCTTCCCCGTTACCCAGACGCTGTACGCGCAGGTCACCGGTCTGCGGCCAAGCACCGCCCAGGGGCCCACGTTGCCCGTCGAAGGCGTTTCCTGGTGGGACGCGGTTCGATTCTGCAATGCGCTGTCCCAACGCGACGGGTTCGCACCCGCCTACTGTCTCCACACCGACGGCGAAGGCATTGAGTGGGACACATCCGCTGACGGGTACCGGCTGCCGACCGAAGCCGAGTGGGAGCACGCCTGCCGTGCCGGTACGACCGGACCGCACTACACGCCTCTCGACGAGATCGCTTGGTACGCACTGGAGCTGTCGGGCCTCCGCGGGGCGCCGCAGCCACCCGACTTTCCGGGTCGACGACGTGGGATTCCGCGTGGCACGTTCCGATCGCAGTCAGCGAACGCGCGGGCGACAATGGCGTAGTTCGGGGGTCGGTCTGCCGGTCAGGAGTTCCTCTGCGACGAGCCGTCCGGCGGTGGGGGCCAGGCTGATGGCGGAGTGCATGACGGCGACGTAGACGGATCGATCGTGTGTCGCGTAGCCGATGACGGGGCCGTGCGCGGGCATGGGGCGTTGGCCGGTGCGGTAACCCAGCAGGCGGCACTGCTCGCTTCCTTGGAAGGCTGCCTTCAGGTGGTGGAGCGCGTTTTGAGCGGCCTGCTCGAGGGCTGCTGCCGTGCCTTCACCATGCGGCACGACCATCAGGAGGTCGCCGTCCCGAACTTCTCGGACCTCGAAGTCAGGTCTGGCCACGATCGTCCTGACCAGGCCGGGCGGTGCTGTGACCCACGCGAGGGTGGCCGGGGAGGCGGCAATGGCCAGGTCGGCCGTCAGCGGCTCGCAGAGCTTGGGGACGTCCGTTCCGGCAGTGAGGACGACGGTTGCGGCGGCGTGGAGTCCGGTCGACGTCCGTACTCCCTGGGCGCGTCCGTTGGTCATCTGCAAGGAGGTGACCGCGGTGTTGTGGAGGACGGTTGCTCCGTGGGCGGCTGCGGCTGCCACGAGCGCGTGGGTCAGGGCTGTCGGGTCGACGCCTGCGTCGCTCGGGGTGTGGACGGCCTGGTCGGGTGGGTGTCGGAGGTTGGGCTCCAGGGCTGCGATGTCGCTTCGTTCGACGCGGAACTGGCCCGGCCCCGGCCGTGAGCCCTGCGCCGGCGTGTCGGCCCAGGAGAGCGAGCCGGTCCGGCGGACGGTGACATGGGGCAGTTCGTTCTCCAGGCGCCGGTAGTCCGCCAGGACGTACTCACGCAGGTCTTGCGCTCCGCCCGGCCAGTGACGTCCCGAGCTGCCGATCCAGGCGAAGGAGCTTCCGGTGGCCCCGGTGGCCGGTGCGGGTCCTTGTTCGAGCAGGGTGACCGGGACGCCCCGACGTGCCAGGTGGTAGGCCACTGAGGAGCCGACGATCCCAGCACCGACAACGACAACGGCTGACATGAGGTCCTATCCGATAGGCCAACGACCGTTCAGGCTGTGGCTGCAGCCGTACGGACACAGTCGGGCAGCTGTCGGCGTGACGCAACGGGATTTGCTGCGCCTGATCGTGTTCAGCTGGCTTCGGTTCGTTCGGCCCGGCTTTGGTGTGGGCGTTCCGGGCGGCCCGGGCTACTCACGCGGTCAATGGTGGCCCTGCGTGAGCGCTGCACCTCACCATGCCGCCCACCGATGGTCACCCCACCGCGACCAGTCGTTTGACCTGCATCAACCCATCGATTGTACGAGACGTGGTGGTGTGCCGGGACGGGCGGGTGCTGTTGAGCGTTCGCGATGCGGGGGGCATGGTACTCCGCCTGTCGATGGCCGAAGGTGGCCCCTGCGAGAGCACGGCCGGGGCGCCACATGTTTGCATATGCCCATGATCATCAACGCACAGCAAACAGCCGCGCCGCGGACATACGTGGACCACATCCTGGAGCACTGGCACGAGGACGAGAACGCCGAGGCGCTCGTCCAGGGTGCGCAGCGGCTGACCCGGGGCGAGGCTCGGCGGCGCCTGTTCCGGTTGGGGCACGCGCTGCGTCGCCAGGGGCTCGAACCCGGCGACGGAGTAGGGCTGTTCCTGGCCAATCGTGTGGACTCCGTCCTGGTGCAGCTCGCGGTCCACCTCATCGGCTGCCGCGTCGTGTTCCTGCCACCGGAGCCAGGCCCCGGCGAACTCGCCGCGCTGGTCGAGCAGTCCCGGGCCCGCGTGGTGGTCACCGACCCGCTCTTCGCGCAGCGTGCCGCCGACGCGGCAGGCCGCAGCGTCCACGCTCCCGTGCTGCTCGGCCTCGGCCCCTGCGAGCAGCGGTGCGACGACCTGCTGGCCCTCGCCGCCGAGTGCCCGGAGGTGCGCCCCGAGGGCGTGCCCGCCCCGGGAGCGGACGAGGCCGTCACCGTCCTCTACACCGGCGGCACCCTGGGCCGGCCCAAGCTCGCCGCGCACAGCCACCGGCTCTACGACACGGTGGTGGACCTGGCGGAGGGCCCCCGGGAGGACTCCGGCTCCGCCTTCTTCCCGGCCATGGACGCGGGCACGGACCGGGTGCTCGCCGCCACCCTGCTCACGCACGGCAGCGGCCATCTCACCTCGATCCAGGCGCTGGTGACGGGATCGGCCCTCGTCGTGCTGCCCGAGTTCGAGCCGGGCGCCGCGCTCCAGGTGCTTCGTGAGGAGCGGATCACCGCCACCATGTTCGTACCGCCCATGCTGTACGCGCTTCTCGACCACCCGGAGTGCGTGCCGGGCGTCCTGCCCGCGCTGCGGCGGATCGTCGTCGGCGGCGCGGCATCGTCGCCCAGCAGGCTCCAGCAGACGGTCGAGGTCTTCGGCCCCGTGCTCAGCCAGGGCTACGGACAGTCCGAGGCGCTCGGCATCGCCGCCTTCGGCGCGGAGGAGCTCGCCTCGGAAGGAGCCCGGCGGCCCGAGCTCTGGCGCAGCTGCGGTCGCGCGATATCCGGCACCGAGATCGAGATACGTGGTGAGGACAGCGCGACGGCGCTGCCCGCCCGGCAGGTCGGCGAGGTGTGTGTCCGGGGCAAGGCGGTGATGCTCGGCTACTACGAGGACCCGGAGCGCACCGCGGAGGCGCTGCACGACGGCTGGCTGCGCACGGGGGACATGGGCTATCTCGACGCGGAGGGATACCTCTACCTCGTCGACCGGGCCAAGGACATCATCGTCACCGGCAGCACCAGCGACAACGTCTACTCCCGGGTCCTGGAGGACTTCCTGCTCACGCTGCCCGGCGTGCGCAACGCGGCGGCGCTGGGCGTGCCGGACGAGGAGTTCGGGGAGGCCGTGCAGATCTTCCTGGCCACGGCCGAGGACGCCGCCGTCGACCCGGACGCGGTCGCCGCGGCGGTGACCGCGGAGTTGGGGGACCTGTACACGCCGCGGAAGACGATCCTGCTGGACCGGCTGCCGACGACCAAGGTCGGCAAGGTCGACAAGAAGGCGCTGCGGGCCGCGTGGACGAGCGGGGTCTCCGTGTAGGACGAGTTGGCTCAGGGGGCGGGGGAGCGGGAGGTCTGAGCTGGGCGCGACTCGGCCTGGCTCAGCGGCGCATCAACGGGTGTCAGGGGAAGTCCGGGGGAGTTGTCCGCGAATTCTCCCGGAATTGTCCGTGATCCGTAACAGACGCATCCCCCGGCCGCAGTCCCTCGTCCTGTCGGGTGGTCACAGCGTGACCGGGGACGGACGAGGAACTGCGTGAAAAGGGGCGGGACATGGCACGGCACGGTGGCGGTCGGGGCTGGTACGGCAAGACGGTCGGCGCGGCGCTCGGGGTGACGATGCTCGCCACCGGTGCCTCCGTGTGGACCGCGCAGGCCGGTTCCGCGGGCGATGCGCCGGCCGAGAAGCCCGCGGCCGAACGTACGGTCAAGCCGGTCGCGGCCACCATCGCGCACGCCTCGGAGAAGGGGCCGCGCGGCGTCAACATCACCATCGACGACGGCCCGGACCCCAAGTGGACCCCGCAAGTCCTCGACCTGCTCCGGCAGTACGGGGTGAAGGCCACGTTCTGCATGGTGGGAACGCAGGCGCAGGCCCACCCGGACGTCGTCAAGAAGGTCGTCGCGGCGGGGCACCGGCTGTGCGACCACTCCGTGTCGCACAACACCGCCATGGACAAGGATTCCCAGAGCTACCAGTCGCGGCAGATACTCGACGCCGAACGCATGATCACCAAGGCGTCCGGGGGCGTACGGCCGATGTACTACCGGGCGCCCGGCGGGGCGTTCACCCCCTACAGCCGCAAGCTCGCCGCTTCCCGGGGCATGCGCCCGCTGGGCTGGAACGTGGACACCAAGGACTTCGAGCGTCCGGGTACGGACGCCATCGTCGCCACCGTCGAGCGCGAGCTGCCCAACGGGCCGACCCTTCTCTTCCACGACGCGGGCGGTGACCGCACCCAGACCGTGGAGGCCCTGCGCCGGCTGCTGCCCCGACTCAAGGAGCAGGGCTACTCGTTCGGCTTCCCGGTGCGCTGAGGGCCTGTCCGGGCCTGTCTTTGAGGGCCTGTCCTTGAATCCCCGCCTCGCTCTACGCGGCTACTTGGACTCGACTCGCCCCATCGGATCGGGACGGGTCGTGAGTGCCTCGACGGCGGCCAGCCAGATGTCGGTGTCGGTGCCGGTGTCGGTGTCGGTGTGGAGGCGGGCACGGAGGTAGGCCGCGGTGAGCCGGGCGAGGGCGGCGACACGTCCGGGGTTCTCGTCGGTGGTCTCGGCGGCGTCGTAACCGGCGATCCCGCCGAGTCCGTGCTCCGCGTCGAACAGGGTGAGCAGGGTCTTGGGGCCGGGGGCGAGGGTGTAGGAATCGGCGTGCCAGTCGGGCCCCATGTCCGTGAAGTGCCGGGGGTCGTCCTTGTCGCCCGCGACGACCAGCGTGGGGGTGGCCATGGTGGAGAAGTCGACGGCCCCGACGATCGGCCACTGCTCGGCCATGGGCCCGTTGAGGACGTCGCCGCCCCTGCCGGGCGCGGCGAGCAGGACGCCCGCCTTGATCCGGTGATCGACGAGGTGCACCACGTCCCCGGTGCCGGGATCCGTGATCCCCGCGCCGAGCAGGAGGGCGGCCGTGAAGCCGCCGAGCGAGTGCCCGGCGACGGCGACCTCGGCGTGGTCGACGCGCCCGGCGAGCTGCGGCACGGCCCGCTCGATCACGTCGAGCCGGTCGAGGATGTGTGACATGTCCTCGGCGCGGGAGCGCCAGAAGTCGGGGGCGCCCGGCGCGTCCGCGACCAGGTGGCTCAGTGTCCTGGAGGTGAGGTGGGTGGGCTGGACGACGACGAATCCGTGGGCCGCCCAGAAGTCGGCGAGCGGCGCGTAGCCGTTGAGGGAGGAGAGGTTGTTCGAGGGGCCGTGGCCGTGGGAGAGGAGGACGACGGGGAGGTCGGTTCCGGTCGCGGGAGCGGAGACGCGGACCTGGAGGTCCACGGGGCGTCCGGGCACGGACAGGACCACGGGGCTGAAGGACAGGACCGGGGCGGGCGTGCCCAGGATGTCGGCGCCGGGAGTGGGTGTGCTCACGATGTGGGTTCCCTTTCGGTGGCATCCGCCGTCCGCCGAGGCCGCCTGCGACCGGGGACGGGCAAGATGGTCAGGACCGGATGGTCAGGAGCGGCCCGCTTCGGATAACCTGAAGTGGAACACTGCTCCACTTACTATCCGGAGCGGCGATCCGTTTTGTCAAGCGGTGCCGAAGGAGAACGTGATGCCCGCCGAGCGCCCCGCCATGGAGTCCACCGAAGCCTCCGCAGTGGAGTCCACCGAAGCCCCCGCCGTGGAGTCCGTCGAACCCCCCGCCGCCGGCGAGCCGCCGTCCCGAAGCAAGCGGGCCGACGCCCAGCGCAACCGGCAGACGGTGCTCACCGCCGCCGCCGAGGTCTTCGCCACGTCCGGCGTCGACGCGCCCATCCGCCGGATCGCGGCGCGGGCAGGTGTCGGAATGGCCACGATCTACCGCCACTTCCCGACCCGGGCGGATCTCGTCACCGCCGTCTACCGTCACCAGATCGAGGCGTGTGCCGAGGCCGGCCCCAGCCTGCTGGCCAGTGCCGGTTCACCACTCGACGCGCTACGCCAGTGGATCGACCTCTTCGTCGACTTCCTGGTCACCAAGCACGGGCTCGCCGACGCCCTGCAGTCCGACACCGACCGCTTCGCCGCGCTCCACGCCTACTTCCTCGACCGTCTGCTGCCCGTCTGCGCCCAACTGCTCGACGCCGCCGCCGAGGCCGGTGAGATCAGGCCCGGCACGCAGCCCTACGAACTGATGCGCGGCATCGGCAACCTCTGCATCGGACGCGACGACGACCCCCGCTACGACCCCCGACGCCTGATCGCCCTCCTCCTCCAGGGACTCCAGCGACCGCAGACGTCCTGAAGCCGGCCGGGTCTCAGCCCGGCGACATGCCCCGTTCGACATCCACGAAGGTCGGCCGCCGGGACTCCGCCTCCAGCACCCTCATCCGGGGGCACACCGCCTTCAGCGCCGAGACGGCCCGAGCCATCGCGGACGTGCTGTGCGGGGAGTTGTACGTGGTGTAGAGCCGCCTGCCGACGCGCAGCTCCAGCACTACTTGGTCCTTCTCCTCGTACTCGTCGTGCTCCCCGGGCCCGACGGAGACCCAGGAGGCCGGGCCGACCTGCACGGGCCGCAGCTCGGTCAACGAGTCCAGCGAGTGGGCACGGGTCCGACCGTACCGTTGCCGCAGCATCAGCCGGTTGGCCTGCTTGTCCACCCGTATCTCGACGACCGTGGCCCAGTGGCGCAGCCAGCCGGTCAGGCGGACGCACATCCACAGAACCGCGACCAGGCCGAGCGTGCCCCCTCCGTCCTGCCAGAGAGGGGTCAGGGCAGCGGCCAGCGGGAGCAGGACGCCCACGGGAAGACCACCGGGCTCGAAGAGCCAGAGTTTGGGGTAGGCGACCCAAAGCGCTCTGCCCGCACGGGAGTTGTCATCCATGGCTACAGGATGAGCGAGCGCACGCGCCGGCACCAGCGTCCCCGCGCCCGTCGGCACCAGCGTCCCCGCTTCCGCCGGCAGCAGCGTCCCTGCTTCCGCCGACACCCGCGTTCCCGCTTCCGCCGACACCAACTCCCCGCGCCCCGTCGGCCGTGACTACTCACGCCCCTCCCGCCATACGTGACGCACGTAGCCCCAAAGGAGCGCTCGACGCGCTCCCGCGCCAGGGCGGTCATAGCGTTGCTGTCATGTGCTGGAGCGCGAAGGCCGATCTCGTGGCGGGTGCGGGCATCGCGGCCGTGGGTGTCGCCTCGGTGGCCCTGGCCGCCCGCCGCCCCCGTGACCTGCCGCTGGCCGCGTTGCCGCTGCTCCTGGGGGTCCACCAGATCATCGAGGCCGCCGTCTGGCGCAACGGAGGCGGCACCGGGCCCGCCACCGTCGCCTGGGCCGTCATCGCGCTGCCGCTGCTGGCGCTGTGGGTACCGGCGGCCGTGCTGTGCGCCGCGCCGCCGAGCGCCCGCCGCCGTCTGCTCGTCCCCCTGGCGGCGGGGATCGCGACGGCGGCGGCGCTCGCGTACGCGCTGGCGACCCGCACCGTGACGGCCGAGATCCGCGGGCATACGGTCGGGTACTCCCTGGGACTGCCCCAGGCGGGGCTGATCGTCGTCGGCTACCTCGTCGCCACCATCGGATCCCTCCTCCTGTCCGGCGACCGGGGCCTCGTCCTGTTCGGTGTCCTGGTCGCCGTCGGCGCCGCGGTGACCGTCGTGCTGTGGCGGCAGGAGTACATCTCGACGTGGTGCGCGTTCGCCGCGGTGTGCTCGGTGGTGCTGTTGCTCTGGGTCAGGAGGCGCCGTCCGCCGGTTCCCCGGCCGTGAGGCCCTCGGAAGGCGTCGGTCCCGTCGCGGCCCGCACGAATCTCCGCAGGTGCGCGCCTACGGCATCGGGTTGTTCGAGCCAGGGTTCGTGGCCCGCGTGGGCGACTCGGGTCAGCGGTACGTCGAGGCGATGCGCGAGTGAGGCGAGTGCCGACAGTGGGCGCGGGTCCTCGACGCCGCCGAGGATCTCCACCTGTGCCGGCAGACACGTATGCAGGGCGTCGAGGTGGTGGTCGAGCGGGTCCGCGTGTCCTTCCTCGCCGAGTTCACGGTTCATGAGCCAGTTGACGGGACGGCGTTGCCGGGCGGCCCGGGCCGCCCGACGGCGGCCGTGCTCGGGATCGGCGTGGTCCGTGAACCAGGACAAGGTGAGCAACTCGGCCTCCTGGTCCTCCGTGCGGTGCGGCACCTGCTGCAGCGCGTTGTACCGCTCCAGCTGTGCCGCCGACATGCGGCGGCCGCGCTCCGCCCGGTAGCCCGTGCGCCAGTCGCCGACGAACGGTCCGCACATCAGCAGCATCGCGGCCACCCGGTCGGGGTGAGCCATACAGAACCGGGCAGCCAGGTCGGTGCCATAGGAGTGCCCGATCAGTACGGCAACGGGCGCGTCCCATGCGTCGAGCAGCTCGGCGAGATCGTCGACATGCCGGGCCAGGGTGTGGCGACCCTGCCACGGGGATCTGCCGGTGCCGCGCTGGTCGTAGCGGTAGACGGGTGCGAGGTCCGCGATCATCGCGGCGGCATCGCCCAAGTAGTCCGGCAGTCCGGGGCCGCCGTGAAGCATGACGACGGGTGGCTTGCACGTGGTGTCACCCAGGGCGGCCCAGCGTATGCGTGCCCCGTCGGTCATCGGTGCGCGCCCCTGAGTCTCCATCGGATGCACCGTCACCCGGCGGCCGAAAAGGACCCGGCGGCGAGGTAGGCCTTTTCGAGCAGCTCCTCCACCAGGTCGCTCTTCGCCTCCGTATAGCCTGCCCGCCCCGTGCGGTCACCCGTGAACTGTCGCGCCAGCGTTCTCTTCAACTCGCTGTAGCGCCGCACGTCGTCGGGGTGCAGCCGGAGGTAGTCGCGCAGCAGTACGTGATCCAGGTGTGGTTTCGTTCCCTCGACAACGCCGTACAGGTGGTGCGGAATTGCCCCTTCGGGTGTCTCGAACGCTTCGCGCCCCGTGATCCCCAGGTCGCCCACGTGGCGGTAGCCCTGAGTGGCCAGTCGCGCGATCAGTACCGTCATGGCGGATGCGTCCGCCACCACGATGTCCAGGTCGATGATCGGCTTGGCCGCACACCCGGGCACGGCGGTGCTGCCGACATGCTCGATGACCACGGCGGTGTCCGCGACGTGCGGTGCGAGCCGGTCACGCAGCTCTCGGAACTGCTCGGCCCAGTACGGGTTGTGGTCGCTGACCACGATCATGTCGCTCACGGGATCAGTCTCACATCGCCGCCTCGACGTCGTCTCCCGCTCGGGTGAACTCCGGGACTGGGGACGTGGCGCGACGTGCCCACAACAGGGCTCCCGCGCAGAGCACGGTTCCTCCGAGGAGCCAGGGCAGAGGGCCGGCCGGGAGCACCCCGATGGCCAAACCCGTGAGGGCGGCGGTCAGTTGGAGAGCCAATGACTGGAGGGACAGGGCGGTGGCCCGCCCCTTGGGTGTCACGCGGCGGTGCAGCAGGTCGTTCTGGTTGGGGCCCGCCGCGCCGAGCCCGAGATAGACCAGCGCGAAACCGGCGGCAGCGAGGACCAGGGACGCCGGGCCCTCGGCCGTCGCCGTGGCCGCAAGCAGGAGCAGGCCGCTTGCCCCGGCGCCGAGACCGACCAGGACCGCGCGTCCGCCGCTGCCCGTGAGGCGGGCGGCGAGCGGCGCCATGTGGCTGCCCAGCGCCGAGCAGACGAAGCCGGCGCAGGCCAGCCCGGAGAAGAGCACCGCACCTGTCTCGACGTCCCCGGTCAGGTCCGCGGCGCGGCCCGGGGTGAGCAGTTCGACCGTGGCCAGGGCGGCACCCGCGGCGCCCGCGCTGAGCAGGACCCGGCGTACCAGCGCATCGCGTCCGCCCAGGCGAAGGCCGGCCACGATGGTGACCGGGACGTCCCGCAGGACCTCGCGCAGACCGGCGGCGGCTCTGGCGGGCTCGGGCAGCGCGGTCACGACGTACAGCACGAAGACGATGTCCACGACGGCTGCGAGCAACACGGGGACGGAGAGAGGCAGTATCAAGTCCGATGTGGCCCGGCTCAGTTGCGCGCCGAGGTCGGGGCCGAGTCCCAGCAGCCACGGCAGTGCGCCCCCGACCAGGGTGCCGGCGGCGAGCGCCGCGGAGGTGGCCGCGCTGCCGCGGGCCAGGCCGGTGCGCAGTTCGGCGTCCGGGCCCGCCGACGCCTGCACGGTGTCGACGTACCAGGCCTCGGCAGGTCCGCTGGACAGGGCGCGGCCCGCGCCCTTGACGGCCATGCCGAGCGCGAGGACCCAGGCGGTGGTGCCGAGGCCCACCAGGGTGAAGGCGACCAGATCCAGGAGGCCCGCGGCGACCAGGACCGCACGCCGGCCCAGCACGTCGGAGAGCCCGCCGGTGGGCAACTCCAGAGCGGCCGCGGTCAGGGAGTGCGCGGCGAAGAATCCGGCGATGGCCGCGAGAGTCATGCCGCGTTCGGTGAAGAGCAGCAGCTGCGGGGCGATGGCCAGCCCGATGGGCAGCCAGAAGAGCGCGCAGACCGTCGCATAGCGGCGGCGCGCGGAACGTATGTCCAGCGGCTCCGTCACGCCGTGCCCTCGGCGTCCGGCGCAGAGCTTGTCCGCTGCTCGTCCTCTCGTGCGGCGGAAGGGGCATGTTGGGCGCCGGGCGTGCGGGGCGCCAGGGGCAGGCCGGCCGTGAAGAGGATGACCTGGGCGGCGCGTGGGTCCGACTCATCGTGCGCCGTCAGTTCCTCGAGCTTCTCCTCGAAGGTCCGCCACAGCTCTGTGAGTGACTCCGGGGTCAGACGGGGCATCAGGTCGCTGATGCCGGACGGCTCCAGCCACTCCTGGCCCAGGCGCCCCTCCGCGAGGTCTCCCTCGTACCGGGCCAGAGACTCTTCGAGGTGCTCGA
Organism: Streptomyces sp. NPDC093510; assembly: GCF_040683555.1. Lineage (NCBI taxonomy): Bacteria > Bacillati > Actinomycetota > Actinomycetes > Kitasatosporales > Streptomycetaceae > Streptomyces > Streptomyces sp. NPDC093510. Next base: position 238,274 of record NZ_JBFBEE010000005.1, on the reverse strand, counting down.
CCTGGCGCCTGCGCATGGTGTTGACGAAGACGTGGCCGCCCTCCGCGGCGTCCATCGCCCGGTGGCTCCAGGTGGTCACCTCGTGCACGGCCCGCCAGCGGCGCTCCCGGCCGTCGCGCTGCTCCGCCTCGGCGACGAACGCGTACTTCGCGAGGACCCGCAGGTGATAGCTGGTGGACGCGGACGACTCGCCGGTCACGACGGCCAGTTCACTCGCGGTGGCGGGCCCCTCCATCCGCAACAGGCCGAGCAGTCGTATGCGCAGGGGATGCGTGAGCGCCTTCAAGGCCGCCGCATCGCTCTCGGGGTCGAGGACGCGTCTCTTGTCTTCACTGACCATGGCCGGAGCGTAGGGCAGGCAACCATGTCTCCCAAAGTCTTTTTGCAAAATTAGTTTGGGGAATGTGGCGGCGGCACTCCGTGAAGCGCTGCCGAGGCATCCGTGCTGCTTCTAAGCTCTGCGGAGGGCGAGTTGACACTGGGGGGCGCATGGCGGCGGGGCTGGACGAGGGGCGGATACGGCATCTGGAGCTGATCCAGACGATCGTGACCCGGATGGGGAACAACTCCTTCCTGATCAAGGGGTGGTCGCTGACGGTCACAGGCGCACTGCTCGCCTACGCCGTCGGGAACGACAAGAGCGACGTCGCGGTGGTGAGCTTCGTTCCGGTGCTGGCCTTCTGGCTCCTGGACGGCTACTTCCTGTACCAGGAGCGGCTGTTCCGGCGACTGTACGAACGCGTGCGCAGCCCCGGGACCACGATCGAGCCGTTCGCCATGGACGTGGCACCGGGCAGGGAGAAGGCGGGCGCGCTCAAGGCCGCCGGCTCCTTCACGCTGGCCGGCTTCTACGGAGGCCTCACCCTGGCCCAGGTGTTCGCCCTGTTGTTCGTGCTGTGACGCCCGAGCCTGCGACGCCCGAGCTGCGACGGCCTGCTACTCCATCGCCGCGCGCAGGCGGCGTACCGATTCGTCGAGCCGTTCCGGGTCCGTCTCGACCGGGTCCGGCCACAGTCGCGGCATCCCGTCGCCCTCGTAGCGCGGTACGACGTGGACGTGGAGGTGGAACACGGACTGTGTGGCGACCGCCCCGGACGACTGGATGACGTTCAGGCCCTCGGGGCGGTGGGCGGCCCGGACCGCGTGGGCGGCACGGAGCACCGCGGCGCCCACGGACGCCGCCGTCGTCCCGTCCAGGTCCCAGATGTCCACGACATGACGCCGGGGCGCGACGAGGACATGCCCCGGATGCACCGGGTCGAGGGGCAGGAAGGTCAGGGTGTCCGCAGTCTCCGTGACGATACGGGCAGGCCGTCGCCCGTCGACGATCCCGCAGAAGGCGCAGTCGGCGTCGTGATGATCGGCTCTCATGGGGCGGTCGGCTCTCATGGGGCGAACGATAGGCCCGAGGGCCGGCGTGCCCGTCAGAGGCCGCCGTTGACGTCACGGAACGCCAGCGGAACCTTCTTCACCAGGTCCCTGCGGAGGTGGGGCAGGGGAGTGTCGGCTTCGGCGACCATGGACTTGGCGAGCGTGGACACGTACATGTTGAGCTCCGTGTCCAGGCGGTCCGCCACCAGGTCGTAGACGTCCCCGTCGTACTCCTGCTTGCCCTCCGAGTGCACCCAGTGCTGGTAGGGACCGAAATCGTCCGGCATCGTCCAGCTGCCCAACGGCCTGACCCAGAACACCGGCATGATGGCGATCGGTTCCTGGCCGGGCAGGGCGTTGAGGCTCGTCATCCGCCGCACCATGACAGCCCATTCGCGGCGGCACCACTCGCTCGTGAAGTAGCCCTCCGTGATGAGGGGCACCATCAGCCGCGTGGTGCGGATCGCCTCGATCAGCTTGGGCTCCCACGTCGTGCCGTGTTTCATGGTCTTGTCGAGGAACCCGGCCTTCTTCACCCGGCCCCCGAGCTTGGCCGTCACCCGCTTCTCCAGCATCTTGTGGAACCGGAGCACCTCTTCCAGATCGACGTCCCGGTTGTGCCAGCTGGTGAAGAAGAAGCAGGAGGGTTCCTCGGCCGGCTGTGCCGGAGACGCGGGCGCGGCCGGCTGTGTGCCGTGCCAACGTCCCACCAGTTCCTCGACGATCGCCTGTACGTTGTTGGCCATCTGCCGACCGGTGCCCGCCGTCTCGGTCGCCGCCGCCATCGTGTCGGCCATCGCCTGGAGAAGCTCCGCGTCCTCCCGGTCGAACACGCTGTCCAGCAGGAAGTCCACCCGCTCGGCCATCGACATGTCGACGGTCACGGCTTCGGGCGGAACGGTGCCCGGCGCCTGCTTCCGCAGGTCGGCCATCCAGCGCCGGTAGCTGCCGGAGTCCCGGCACACCGCCGAACGCAGCAGCTTGGAGCGCAGACTCGTACGAGCCCTGTCGAGCGCACCGGCCGAGCGCTGCGCGGGCAGCGTGGGCGACGGTGTCCTCCGCTCGGCCGGCGGGGGCGCCAAACGGACGATCTCCGTCGTGGCGACGAGCTGTTCCACGGTGACGCTGCCCGAGAGGACGGCTTCGCCGGCCCGCACGATCTGATGCGGATGCCCGTCGAAGGCGTCCGCGAGGCGCGCGGCCTGCCGCCGGTCGAGACCCATGTTCTCCTTGAGCAGTCTGACCGCGTCGGCACGCACCAACGGCCCCACGCACAGCCGGGCCGACGCCTCCCAGCCACCGATCCTGCGCGACGTCACCAGGATGCGCGCGTTGCCCTCCGGGAAGTGCGGGCGGATGTGGTCCGGCTCCTCCACGTTGTCGAAGATGTAGAGCCAGTCGGCCGCAGTGGGAGCGTCCAGCGGCTGCCCCAGCCTCTCATCGAGCTCGGCGCGCAGCCGCTCCGTCTCCTCCTCGACGCGTTCCGTCAGCAGGCCCGGGTCCGGCTCCCGGCCGCAGTCGAAGACCCACATCAGTTCGTAGTGCTGGGTGAAGAGGTGACCGTAGGAGATGGCAAGCTGCGAGGTGCCGTACCCGTACTGACGGCCCTCCGGGTCGTGCACCAGCACCGCACGCCGGTCCATCAGCAGCCGGTGGGCGTCCGCGATCTCCTCGTCCCTGCCGACGAACGGCGCGGGCAGCGGTGGCAGGTTGGATATGGAGGGGAGTTGCCGGGGCGGGCGGCGTGACGGACTCACCGGCCGCTCCCGCGGTCCTTCGACAGCTGCGGGCTCTCGGGCATTACCTCTTCGATCAGCTGCTCGGCCTCCGCGGGATCGGAACCGGCCAGCACGAGGACCTTCGCGTCACGCACGAGGAGCGGCCGGGGAGCCGCGTCGATCTGCACCAGAACGGCGCCCGGGGACCGGCCGGGGGACTCGACGAACGTGTCGGCCCACTCGGTGGGGCTGGTGTTCCCGGCGGCGAAGTAGTTGCGCGAGAAGATGACAAGCAGCCGCTCGGCCGCGGCCCGCGCCTGTGCGACCGCGTCCTCGAGGCTCTCGCGGCTGGCCCGCCAGCGCCGCTGCACGACACCGTGGCCGCGCTGCCCGAGCACCTCCGTCACCCAGTCGGCCCACGGCTGGTCGGCGCCGACATAGCTGATGGCGACCGAGCCGGGCTCGCGCTGCGCCGCCCCGGTGACCGGGGCGTCGAGTCTGCGCTGCCACCCTTCCCCGCCAGTGGCCATCGGCCGGCCGGCCTGCGCCACGCTCTCACTGCCGAACGCCGGATCGAGCTCCCGGGCGTCGGCCACGTCCAGTCGTTCCAGCTCCGTACGCCCGGCCTCCGCGATGCTCTTGCCCAGCTGCTCAAGCAGGGCGTAATACCGTACTTCGTCCTCCGCCGTCGGCGAGTCCGCCAGAGACTTCAGGCCGTATTTCCGTAACCAGTCGAAGGGGCCGGCCTCCTCCACCGATGCGCGTACGGACATCGGTACGTGAGCGCCGGACACGGGTTTCCAGCACAGCGGGATCAGGCAACCGCGCGCCGGAACGCCGCGGGTGTCCTCGTGGTGGCGCATACGGGCCCGGAAGACCGCCCACTCGCGTCCCGCGCCCCGGTTGGTGAAGTACTTGGGGGAATACAGCGCGATCATGACTCCGGCCCTGGTCACGTCCCCCTCACGGGCCGACTCATGTTGCGCGAGCGCGCCGAGGACGCCGCTGACGCCGAATCCTTCCTGGATCCGCAGCTGATACTCCAGGTCGGTGTGGAAGCGCGTCAGCGCACGCCAGCCGTCGGCAGGTACACAACTCGTATAGAAGAAAGCGGTTGGATCCACGCGCCCCTCACAAACTCCCGCCGTTGGCCCGGCGTGATGGACATTCGCGCAGACTCGGTCACAACAGATGGCCGGTCGGTCAGCGGCGACTCTTACGAGGCCGGTTCGCACTCCCTCAGTACCCCTGAGGATAGGCTTACGTGGCTCTCGTCGATACACTCACAGGTACCTGTTGGGAGCGTTCGGTGAGCGCACCGAGGCACACACGGGCGGGGGGCGAGTGGTCCGAGAACGCGCAAGTCCCGGACTGTAGCAGGAACCACAACTGCCCTTTGACACCCGTGCGTTCGGTCGGCCCCGTGCCGGCCGGCCTCCCCGCGTCGCCGAGCCGGGACGGTCGGGGGCTTGCGTGATGGGACGCGACGCGGCACAACACACGGCACACGCACCGGCGTTGACCGCGGACAGTTCCCCGCACGCCCCACCGGAGGATCCCGCACTGCGCGGCCTGCCCCGCAGCGCGCTCGTCGAGGCCCTGCTGCGCAACGCCGGCCGAGGCGCGGGACCCGAGCGGCCGAGGTGGGAAAGTGCGGTGTGAGGCCGAACCTCGCGCCGCCTCGCCGCCATCCGAACCGGCCGCGAGATTCACCCAGTTCGTCGTCAAGCTGTACAGCCGCTGCAACTTCGGCTGCCCCGACTGCTACATCTACGAGCACCGGGACCGCGGCTGGACCAGCCAACCCCTGGTCATGGGCCCCGCGGTGATGAGACGGCTGTCCGGCAGAATCGCCGAGCACCTGCGCCGTCACCGCCCCGAACGGGTCCAGGTGATCCTCCACGGGGGTGAACCCCTGCTCGCCGGGCCCGCCACCCTGGAGCGCTTCGCCCGCCGGCTGCGCGACGACTGCAAGAGCCTCGCCACCCAGGTCGACCTGCTCGTCCAGACCAACGCCTCACGGCTCGACCACGCCTTCCTGGAAATCTTCCGCCGGTACGGGGTCACGGTCGGCGTCAGCGTCGACGGCACCGCCCAGTCGCACGACCGGCGTCGCCCCGACCGCGCGGGACGGGGCACCTACACCGACGTGGCCCGCGCGCTTTCGCTGCTGCGCACCCCTCGCTACCGGCCCCTGTACGGCGGCTTGTTGTGCGTCGTCGACATCGACGCCGACCCCGTGGAGACGTACGAGGCGCTGCTGGAGCACGAACCGCCCTCCGTCGACCTCCTGCTGCCCCACGCCACTTGGCAGTTCCCACCGCCAAGACCCCCGGACGCGGGGGAGGCGCCGTACGGCCGCTGGCTGGCCGCCGTCTTCGACCGCTGGTTCGACGCCCCTCGGCGGGAGACCGCGCTGCGGCTCTTCGACTCCCTGCTCGACCTGCAACTGGGCGGCACCAGCACCAGCGAGGTGTGGGGCCCCTACGGATCGGACGTCGTGGTGATCCAGCCGTCCGGGCTGATCGAGTACAACGACATCCTCAAGACGGTGAGCGCGCAGGCCGCCCGGTCCGTACTCCACATCGGGGCCCACGACTTCGACCGTGCCGCCGCCGATCCGGGATTCGCCGCCGAGCGCGCCGGTCTGACCGGGCTCTGCGCCCAGTGCCGTTCCTGCCCGGTCGTCGACATCTGCGGTGGCGGCCTGCGCGCCCACCGCCACCGCCCGGACAACGGCTTCGACAACCCGTCGTGCTTCTGCGCCGACCTCCGGTTCCTCATCGACCACGTGCGGGAGCGGACGACGCAGGGCGTCACGACGCTGCGCGCGCGCCTCGACCGAGAGGGGCGGAGCACATGAGCATGCACCGCGAGCCCGACGTTCCCTACTACTACATCAGCCACGCCCTGCCGGTGCCGTCCGACCCCTGGCTGCGGACCTTCCACACCGATGTGCAGACCGAGATGCGCCGGCGCCTGGGCCCCGACCCGGGCTACCGGGGCCTGCTGGCGGAGCCCTTCCACGATCCCTCCGGGGCCCAGTGCCCGGACACGACGCCGGCCATGCGCTGCCGCACGCTGCTCGGCCTGCTCACCGAGCGCTACTACAAGGAGCCCCGCACGCTGCGCGACCTGGCCGTCTTCCGCCGTCGGCAGCTGTGGGAGCAGCACCAGACCGGGGAGTGCTCCTCCGGCCTCGTGCTGGTCCTGTGGAACACCGATGGGCTGCCGCCGCGCGGGGAACCGGACACACTGACCGTGCCGGTGGGCGACTACACCAGGTCCGGGCTCGCGGGGCTCGTCGGCGCCCCGCACGCCCGCGGCGGCTATCTGAAAGTGCTCCGGGCGGTCGTCGAACGGATTCTCACCGGTGCCCGTCACTCGCCTCCCGTGATGACACCCGAGGACCTGTACGGCACTGTTTCCCCAGGCGTTTCGGGAATGCCGCGTATTCCGCTCACAGCCAGAAGGTTCCTTGATAGGCAGTTCGCGCCGGTGCGAGTACCGTGGCAGCCAACGCACGCCGCACCACCGTCCCACCGCGCCGAATCACGATGGGACGAAGCTCCCCACCGGTCCTGGTTCTCCACTCCGGAGAGCGACGAGCGGCCCATCCTCCGGGGACCTCACAGCTGACGCACCCACGCTGGAGCGACATCGATGAGCAGCGCCGAGCCGGCCGGTTCCCTCCGTGGTGGAACCCAGGCGACTGTCGTCACCTTCTACTCGTACAAGGGCGGAGTCGGGCGGACCATGGCCTTGGCCAACGTCGCCTGGCTGCTGGCCGACGCCGGACATCGCGTCCTCGTCGTCGACTGGGACCTGGAGTCGCCCGGACTGCACCGCTATCTGCGCCCCTTCCTCCGGGACCCCGAACTGACCGACTCCACCGGCGTGGTGGAGATGGTCCAGGAGTACGGCCGGGCCGTGGAGGCACTGGCGGCCGAGGAACTGCCCGACGCCGAGCGTGAGGACAGGTTCGCCGAACTGCTGGAGCGGCACACGCAGGTGGGCATGCACACCGACTCGCTCGCGTACCGCTTCTCGAACCGCGCGGGCAGGATCGACTTCCTCGGCCCCGGCTGCCAGGACGGCCTCTACGGCCGGCGCGTCGCGACCTTCGACTGGTCCCGCTTCTATCTGGAGCAGAGCGGCCGGTTCTTCGCGCAGGCGCTCAGGGACAGCCTACGCGCCGAGGAGTACGACTACGTCCTCATCGACAGCCGCACCGGTCACTCCGACAACGCGAGCCTGTGCACGCTCCTCCTGCCCGACGTGGTCGTCGTCGGCTTCAACTTCAGCAACCAGTCCATCGAAGGGTCCGCCGCCGTCGCCCGGCAGGTGCGGGAGCAGTCCGCCGGCCGGATCAGGGTGCTGCCGGTCCCGATGCGCGTGGACATCTCCCACCGGGAACAGGCCGAGATCCGCCGCTCCCGGGCCCGGGACCAGTTCGCGGGAGCGGTCGGCCCCACCCTGCTCACCGGCGAGGAGCAGTACTGGCGCGAGGTCGAGGTGGGCCATCTGGCGAACGTCGCGTACGAGGAGATCCTCATCCCCTTCGCGCTGCAGAACTACGAACGGTCCCTGCAGAAGCAGGCGTACGAACGCCTCGGCCAGGAGATCACCGGTGACGCCGGACTGACCTTCGCCGCCGTGGCACCCGCCGACCGGGAGCGCTACGTCGGCGCGTTCGCCGCGGTGCCCGCCGCCGCCCGTGTCGTACGCCTCGTGTTCGAGCCGCAGGACCTGCGGTGGGCGGACTGGATACGTGCCGAGCTCTTCGCGAACGGGGTGATGTGCGAGTTCGACCGCGGTCCCGGGGACCGGGCGGTCAGGGGAGACGCGGCCGTCACCTATCTGATCCTGATGTCGTCCGCCATGGCCTGCTCCTCCCGGCTCACCGGCATGGCGGCACACATACCGAACCCGGGCGAGCTCGTCGACCGGCCGAAGGTCGACGTGGCCTGGCTCGAGGAAGTCGAGGTGCATCCGCCGTTCCGGGACCGGCCGGGCCCCAGGCTGTACACGCTGGAGGAGGATGCCGCCCGCAACTCCCTCCTCACGCACTTCCTTCCCGGCGAGCGCCGCGGCGTGCCGTGGGCGGACCGGTCCGAGGCCGGCCCCCGCTTCCCCGGCAGGCACCCCCAGGTGTGGCACGTCCCGCCGCGCCGGCAGGGGGAGTTCCTTGGCCGGGAGGACTGCCTCAAGCAGCTGAGGAACGCGCTGCCCCCGGGTCAGGCCGCGAAGCGCCCGGTCGTGCTGCACGGCCCGTCCGGGGTGGGCAAGCGGACCTACGCCCTGGAGTTCCTGAACCGCTTCCGCGCGGACTACGACATCGTGTGGTGGATCCCGGCCGACAGCGCCGAGAGCGTCGTACGCGAACTGGTGCTGCTGAGCGAGCGGGTGGGCGCCTCCCGGCGTTCCTCGCCCCGGGCCGTGGACGCGCTGCGCGAGCTGATGGAGGGCCGGCACGGCGGACCCGAGCGGCTGCTCCTCGTGTACGACGACGCCCGGCACCCCGACGAGATCGAGAGCCTCCTGATCACCAGCAGCAAGGTGCACGTGCTGATCACGTCCGAGAACCCGGACTGGGGCACGCTGGCCCTGCCCGTCTGCGTCGAACCGCCGTCCCCCGAGGAGGCCGTCCGGTATCTGCGCCGGAAATCCCCCCAGCTGACCCGCGAACTCGCCGAACAGCTCGTCGCGGTGGGGGAGACGCTGCCGCAGCTGCTCGACCAGATGGCCGCGTACCTGCAGAGCACCGCGCGCCCCCCGGAGGCGGTGGTGACCGAGCTCGTGCACGCCATCCGCAACCGGCAGGCGGTCGGCCTCGAGCTGGCCTCCGCGGTGTGGCAGAGCGTCACGGAGGACCTGGGCAAGGAGCGTCCGGCCGCGCTGGACCTGCTCAGGATGCTGACGGCCCTGTCCCCGGAAGGAGCGGGCTGGGACCTGCTGGAGTCACCGGCCTCCCTGGAGTTCCTCGGGCTGCCCGAGGGCCCGGAGGGCAGGGCGCAGCTCGGGTTCGCGGCCCGCGGACTGCTCAGCAGGTCCCAGGCGCGCCGCGGCCAGAACGGCAGGCGGCTGACGGCGTCCCGGATGATCCTCTCGGCGCAGCGCCGGGAACTGGAGCCCGAGGAGGCGGCGGAGCTCGCCTCGGGGGTCCGCGGGGTCCTCGCGGCCTACGCGCCGCCGGACGACCGCGTCGACGACCAGGACATGTACCCGCGCTACGCGGAGCTGGACCTCCACGTCGAGTCCTCGGGCGCGGCGCACGACGACGACCTGGCGGTACGCCGCTGGCTCGTCAACCAGGTGCGCTACCGGCGCCTCACCCAGTGCCTGGACGCCGCGTTCAGCCTGGCCCAGCGGCTGGAGCGGCTGTGGACCGCCCGGTCGGCCGCCGACGACCGGGAACGGCAACTTCTCCTGCTGCGCCTGCGGGTGGAGCTCGCCAACATCCACACCGACGCCGGACGGTACCCGGAGGCCAACCGGATCAACGGCGCGGCCCTGGTGGAACTGCGCAGGCTGCAGGACCTGGATGGCGAGTTCGCGCTCCGCAGCGCGCTGGGGCGCGGCGGCGAGCTGAGGGCCCTGGGCCGCCCGCAGGACGCGCTCGCCGAGGACCAGTCAGTCCGGGACATCCTGCGCTCCAAGTACGGCCCGGAGAACCACTTCGCCCTCATGGCGGGCAGCAACCTCGGGCTGTCACTGGACATGGTCGGCCTCCCGAACGACTCGCTGGAGCAGCACCGGGAGGTCCACGAGCAGCGGGTACGGGTGTCCGGAGAGCTGCATCCGCTGACCCTGCGCAGCTCCGTGCACGTGGGCAGCAGGCTGCGCGAGATCGGCCGCTACGACGACTCGTTGAGCCGACTCCAGGAGATCTACCGGCTGACCCAGACGGACGAGAACCTCGGCTGGAGCCATCTGACGACCCTCCTCGCGGCCTGCTCGCTGGCGTCGACGCTGCGGCACATCGCCACGCTGTCCCCCGGCCTGCCCCCGCAGACCCGGCGGGGCAAGGCGGACACCGCCCGCATGCTGGACGTACGGGCGGCCGACGCCTTCGCCGTGTACGGCGGCCCCCACCACCCCGAGGCACTGGTGGCGCGCGTGGGGCTCGCCGCCGACCTGCGGTTCCTGGGCCAGATCGGTGGGCCGAAGGGCGCGAAGGCGCTCGCCGAGGAGAACCTCGCGGCGTACCGGGAGTGGGGGGAGGACCATCTCTTCGCCCGGATCTGCGAGGTGAACCTCGCGCTGGTCCTGCGCGACGCGGAGGACGAGAGCGCCACCGCGCTCAGCGAGCGGGGCCTGCTGGGCCTGCGGGAGATCCTCTACGTGGACCCGCACCACCCGCTGATCCTGGCAGCCGCCCTGTGCCACGCCAACATGCTGGTCTACGCGGGCGATTCGCGGGCCGCGCGGGAACTCGACGAGGAGACGCACCGCGGACTGCTGGAGAAGTTCGGCCCCGACCACCCCCTCACGCTGACCGTGGCCGCGCATCTGGGGCTGCGGGAGGACACGTCGGGCCGCGCCGACCCGGACAACCGGATCGGCATCGAACTCGACATTCCGAAAATCTGAGCCGGACAGCACGGAGCAAGGAGGATCCGATGGCGTATCCGTGGACGGGGTCCATCGGCGTCCCGCACGCGGTGGCGGTGCTCGCGACCGCGCGCGGCTGCGGGGCGACGGTGCTGACGGCGGCGGCCGGTCTGATCGTCGACGACGCCGTGGGCCGTGTCGGGCAGTCGGTGGTGCTGATGGACGCCGACACCGACGGCGGAGGGCTGACCGACCTCACCCGGTACTGGAACGCCACCTCGGAGGCCGGGGCCGACGGGCTCCTCGGCTTCGCCGCGGACCGCATAGACCTGACCAACCGCTCCGTGCACCGCTATCTGCGGCACGTGCACACCGGTGACCCCCGGCGCCAGGACATGGCGGTGTTCCCGCTCGGCCCGGGGGACAAGCCGGGCGAACGCCTGCCGACGGACGGCACGCTCCAGGAGATCGTCGGCGCCGCCGTGGACCGGCTCATGGACCTCCAGGGCTGTCTGATAGCCGACTGCGGTGTCGGCCGGACACCGGTCACACTGGAGGTCTGCAAGCGCGTCGAACACATCATCCTGATCGGCCAGGCGGAACCGGTGAGCGACGGGGACATCGCCCAGAGCCAGGCGTGGCTGACAGAACGCGGACTGGGCGAGAAGGTCCTGGGCTGGGTGTGCAACAGCCCGAACGGGGCCCGGCTCCCCGCGGCCGAACCCGCCGGGGTGCCTCCCGCGCTGATGCGGCTGCCGTACGACCGGGACGGAGCGGCGGCGGTCTCCCTCGGGCGCCTGCCGGGCCGCGGCAGTCCACTGGTGCAGGCGCTCAGCGAGCAGATGACGGCGCGCTGGCCGGACGTTCTCGACGACGGGGCCATGGGGGCGGAATGAGCGACGACAGGACTGTGCCCGGGGCGACGACGGAACAACGGTCGTACGACCCGCCGAAAGTGCACCGCGCGTCTCATGTGACCGACGACAGCGACGTGTTCATCCGCCTGTGCGAGAACGCGCTCAGCGAGACGGGGCTCCATCACGTGGCCGAGTACCGCTGGGGAGTCTTCAGCTACTCGGCGGACATCCTGGAACGGCTGCCCACGTCACAGGGCAGCGGGTTCGGCGGGACGGAACAGGAGCTCAGGCGCGACCGGTTCGTGCGCCTGGGGCGTCAACTCCACTACATCCTGGGCAGGATGGACCACGTGCTGCGCTCTGTCGACAGCGGCAGGCTCATCCGCAGCGTCCTCCGGGTGGGCGACGGCGCCGTCTTCCACTACTACTTCCGCGCGGACGACTGCCTGACCGGGGTCTCCCTGGGCGCCGAGACCGTGACGGCGGGCGACCGGGCGATGGCCGAGCTGGTGAGCGCGTTCCGCCAGGAGATCGGCCTGCCCCTGATGAATCCGGGCGGCTTCGACTCCGACTCGTCGCTCCCGGTGGTGGAGCGGTCGGTCCTCAAAGAGCCCCACCGGGTCGCGGAGGGCGACTGGGGCACGGCGGAACCCGAGATGCTCGCGCGCTGCGCCGAAGCGGTGTCCCCCGACGCGCTGCACTACGCCGGATACGTCGCTCCCGGCACGGGCCGGCTCAGCGCCGACGTCTTCAACGACCCCGCGCTGTCGCGCTTCTTCGGCGTCGGCGGTCTCACCCGGGACGAGCGGCGCACGCGCTACGCAGAGCTCGGCGAGCGCCTGCACTACGTCGTGGCGCGGCTCAACCAGTCCCTGCGCGCGGTGATGCCGGGGCAGCTCTCCCGGGTGGTCCTCGACGTCGAGGAGGGCGCCCTCTTCTACGTCGACCGGCCCGACGACCACTTCCTGCTCGGAGTCTCCCTGGACCAGAGCCAAGTGACCCGCGCCGACCGGCGGATGGACCGGCTGGTGCGCCTCGTCTCGGCCACGACGGGCGAGAAACCGGACGAAAAGCTCTGAACTCCGAAGCCGCGGGTGACCATTCGTTCGCACGGGTACACCATGCGTACGAACCGCGGGCATTCCGTGCCGGTGCGCGCCTCGCTGCTGGGACGCTCTTCGTCGTACGGAGTCGGCCGGATCGGAGCGGGCCATGGCAAAGACGCTGAGAGCGGCGCGCCATCTGTGGATCATGCTCGCTGTCCTCGGCTCCTCCTGGGCCCTCTCCTCCGTCACCGGCATCGGCCTGCTGACCGACTCCGACGCCTACCCGCTGATCGTTTCGGCGCTGCTCGCCGTCGGACTGTACGGATCGACCGCGGGCATCGACCTCGCCGAGGCGCGCCGCGATCTGCGCACGCTGCTTCTCGCCGTCACCGTCGGTGTGCTCGCCAAGGCCGCGCTGATCGTGCCGGTGCTCTGGCTCGCGGTAGGAGAACCGGCGTACCTGATCCTGGCGATCGCGGTCGCCCAGATCGATCCGCTCTCGGTGGCGGCGCTGCGCTCACGCTCCCGGATGTCGGAGCGCGGCAAGACCGTGCTGTCCGTCTGGTCGTCCTTCGACGACCCGGTCACCGTCCTGCTCACGGCCTACCTGGCCCCGGCGGCGCTGAGCGCACTGGACGGCGCGGACTCCTCTGCGCTGCCGGTCACCCCGGACGCGTATGCCCTCACCACGCTGGGCAACGCGGCTCTGGTCGTCGTGGCCGCGCTCGCCTGGTACCTGTCGCGGCCACGGCGGGGGGACGGCCACAAGGCCGCGCTCCTGCGCTCCGCCGGCTCCCTGTCGGTGCTGGCCGGCGTCCTCGCCGTGGCCTCGGTGTACGGCCTGATGCTCGGGGTGGCGGTCGTCGGCCTCTTCTACCGGCCGCCGCCGCTGCTCCCGGTGCTCGGTCCGCTGCTGGACGCCGCCTACCACGCGGCGCTGGTCGCTCTCGGGGTGCTGCTCGTCGACGGGGTCGAGCCGGGGCCCGGCATCGCCCTGGGGGCGGCCGCTTTCGGCTCGCAGGTGGCCGTCGGGTGGGTCATCGCCAGGGACCTGGACCACTACGACCGGGTGTCCCTTGCGCTGGGTCAGCAGAACGGTGTGACGGCGGTCGTCCTGGCCCTGTCCCTGGAGCCGGCGTTCCCGCGCACGGTGGCCATCGTCGCGCCCGCCATCGTCACCGTCAACGTCCTCCACTTCCTGGCGAACGAGCTGTGGAACCGGCGGCAGCCGCCTCCCGACACGCCGGACGTGCCGCCCCGCGGTGCTCAGGCGTTGACGTCGAAGGGAACGCCGGAGGGCAGTGCCGCGGCCAGATGGCTCGGGAAACTCGCGTCCTTCAGACCGAAGTTGGCGCTGCCGAAGTCGTGGGCGCTCAACTTGTCGCGCAGGCCCGGAGGGTAGCCGTTCCAGCCGACGAGGGCGGGGAACTGCCAGCTGCCGCGGTGGTTCTCGGGCGGCTCGTCGCCCGCGGTCGCGGGGCGGAAGCAGTGGGTGCCGATGCCGTCCTTGTGGTAGATGATCTTCGGGTGGGTGCCGTCCCAGCGGATCTGGTCGCGCGAGTGGATGCGGAAGCCGCCGTGCGCGGAGGTGGCGACGTACTCGGCGCGGCCGTCCTTCACCCACACCACCACGTGCTCCCAGTCGTGCCGGTGGCCGCCGAGCCCGCTGCCCGCCACGGCCTGGTCCTTCTCGAAGTAGAGGCCGTACATGACGGCGCACCAGCCGTTGTTGCACTTGGTGCGGGCGTAGCCGTTGGTGCCTGCGAGGTCGCTCGCGTCGTGGCACTGGCCGTTGACGGCGCCGCTCGGCTCGAGGCCGCCGTTCACGGTTCCGTCGGGGCCGATGGCGGGGGTCGGGTAGCAGCCGTCGCCGTCGTAGTCGTACGCGGGCTGGAACGTCTGCTCCGTGCCGTCGGCGTCGGCGGGCAGGGCCGGCGGAGGGGCGGCGACCGCCGACCCCGCGAAGGCCACTACCAGGGCGAGGGCTCCGCCCACGGACAAGGACGTTCTGCGGATCGCTCTGCTCGGCTTCACTGGCGTCTCCTGAGGGCTCCGGATGCACGACAGAGTTGTCATGCCCTCACCATCTTTGGGTCACGCCCGATCTTGACAACTGTTCATGCACCTGACACCAGTTGGCGCACCACACACTTTGAAGGGGGCGACCGGCGCATGACCAGGTCCGACAGCGCGGGGTACGACTACGACGTCGTCATCGGCGGAGCCGGCCTCGCCGGCAGCGCCGCGGCGATCCTGCTCGCCCGACGCGGAGTCCGTGTCGCCCTGCTGGAACGCCGCTCGAACCCAGAGGCGTACAAGGTGCTCTGCACCCACTCCCTCACGGCCAACGCCTATCCGGTGCTGGACGAACTCGGCCTCGTCCCCGCCATCGAGAAAGCGGGCGCCGTCCGCAACGAAGCCCGCTGGCACACCCGTTGGGGATGGATCGAGCCGAGGGCCGCGCCGACGGGGCCCGGTCTCCCGTACGCGTACAACATCCGGCGCAGCACCCTGGACCCGATGATCAGGTCACATGCGGCGGAGACCCCCGGTGTCGACCTGCTCATCGGACACCAGGTGACCGGGCTGGTCAGGAGAGCCGGGCGGACCGTGGGGGTGCGCGCGGCGACGCCGCAGGGCGAGCGCGAGATACGGGCCCGCCTGGTGGTCGGTGCCGACGGCAAGGACTCCGCCGTGGCGAAGTTCGCCGGAGTGCCCGCCCGGACCCACCAGAACGCGCGGTTCGGGTACTTCGCACACTTCCGCGACCTTCCGCTGCACGGCGGGATCAGCCACGTCTGGTTTCTCGAACCGGACATGGCGTACGCGTTCCCGAACGACGACGGCGTGACGGTCGTGGCCGTACTCCCGGACAAGAAGCGACTGCCGGCCTTCAGGGCGGACCTGGAGGGCAGCTTCCTCGACTTCTTCCGCGCCCTGCCCGATGCGCCGCCCATCGACTTCGCCGAGCGCGTCACGAAGATCACCGGCACCGTCGACCATCCCCTGCACAGCCGCAAGCCGACCGCGCCGGGCGTCGCGTTCATCGGCGACGCGGCCCTGACCGGCGACCCGCTGTGGGGAGTCGGGTGCGGATGGGCCCTGCAGTCCGCGCAGTGGCTGACGGAGGCGATCGCCCCGGCCGCGACCGGACGGGGCGATCTGGACAGGTCGCTCACGGTGTACGCGCGCAGGCACCGGCGTCGGCTGAGCGGTCACCAGTACCTGGCCGCCGACTTCGCGAAGGCCCGGCCGTTCAACCCCATGGAGCGGCTGATGTTCTCGGCGGCGGCGCGCGACGCGTCCATGGCGCGGCACATGCACCTGTTCGCGTCCCGGCTGATCGGGCCCCTGCGTTTCCTGAATCCGGCGGCGCTGGCCAAGGCCTCGGCCGTCAACCTCAGGCACCGCGGGGCGGCCGGGCGCTCCGGGCCGGCAGCCTAGGCGTCGAGTCCCGGCTTCCAGTCCTGGGCGAGGAGCCCGAGCAGCACCTCGTCCAGGAACTCGCCCAGGACCCAGGCCGACGAGCGCAGCACGCCCTCGCGGACGAATCCGTTGCGTTCGGCGGAGCGCAGCATCGCGGTGTTGTCGGACAGCGTCTCGATCTGCAGCCGGTGCAGGCCGCGCACGACGAATCCGTAGTGACACAGCACCGCGACCACGTCCGTGCCGTACCCCTTGCCGCGGGCGGACGGCAGCAGCCCGAGGCCGATGTGCGCGGCCCGGTTGTGGGTGTCGATGCCCCACAGCGTCGCGGTGCCGACCAGGGTGCCGCTCTCCAGATCCACCACGGAGAACGGGACGATCGCGTCGTTCTTGTCGTCCGCCAGGAGCCGCGGGTCCTTCGAGCCGGGCGTGATCGGCCGCCACGGCCCGCCCTCCGACCGCGAACCGTTGACCACGTCGTCGTAGAGCTCGGTCCGCAGAACCGGGATGTCGTCCTCATGCCGGGCCCTGAGCCCGACCTTGCCGCCCTTTAGCATGCGGTCTTCCTATCCGACCGGGCCGAAGGGCGGCAAACGGATTTGGCCGGGTGCCGTCAGGTGCCGCAGAACTCAGCCTCGATCACCGCGTTGCTGTCGCCCGTCCAGTCACCGTTGAAGTTGAAGGCGAGCGAGTGGCGGCCGTCCCGCGTCGTCACCGCCTCGGTGGTCGAACCGAGGATGCCGCCGTGGTGGCCCCAGACCTGCCGGCCGCAGGTGAGTTCGCGTCGGGCGATGCCGAGGCCGTAGCGGGCCCCGCCGTACTCCGCGCCCATCGAAACGGTCGTCATCATCTCGGCCAACTGCTTCTTCGGCAGGAGTTCGCCGCGCAGCAGGGCCGAGTGGAAGCGGTTCAGGTCGGCGGAGTCGGAGATCATGCCGCCGCTCGTCCAGGCGGCGGACGGGTTGAACTCCGTGACGTCGTACGACGGGCCCGCGGTGTCGTCGGCGAGCTTCGAGTACGCCCTGCTGCTGGGCCGGGGGACGCGCGGGTCGGTCACGGGGGCCGTGGTGTCGCGCAGTCCGAGCGGCTCGGTGATGCGCCGCCGGACCTCGTACGTGTACGGGTGCCCGGTGACCTTCTGGATGATCATCCCGGCGAGAATGTAATTGGTGTCGGAGTAGTGCCAGGACGTGCCCGGCGTGTCATACGGCTCGTACCGCATGGCGATCGCCACCAGCTGCTCCGGGCGCCAGGTGTCGTAGCGGTGTTCGAAGAAGCCGTCACGCAGTCTGAAGGCGCGGGCGAAGTCGGGGTCCGCGTAGTAGTCGTAGATGCCGCTGGTGTGGTTGAGGAGCTGGCGGACGGTGATGACGCTGCCGTCGTGGCCGTTCCCGCGCACGACGCCGGGCAGCCAGCGGTCGACCTTGTCGTCCAGGTCGAGCCTCCCCTCTCCCGCGAGCTGGAGGAGGACCGTCGCCACGAAGGTCTTGGTGATGCTGCCGACGCGGTAGTGGTCCTCGGCGCCGCGCGGGCGCCCGGTCGTGAGGTCGCCGACACCGGAGGTGCCGGTCCAGGTTCTGTGGTGGTCTCTCGCCTGGCCTGTCACGCCGGGCACGCCGTCCCCGACGGCGGCGTCCATGGCCCGTTGGGTGGCGGTGTGGCGGTCGCTCACGGGGGTGGGGGCATGGAGAGCGGGGGCGGCCGGGGGAGCGGCTGCGGCGGGTGCGGCGAGCGACCCCGCGGCAGCCGCTATCGCCGCCGCCAACGCCGTCATGCCCACCAGGGTGGTCCGTGCTGTTAGTGCTGTTCGTGTTGTTCGTGCTGACATCTGTGGTCCCCTTCGTCGTTGCAGCAGGTGACACGGGGGACCGGGCGGGCCGGTGAGCAGGTTGCCTGTCCGCGCGGGGGTTGAGTACGTTTCAGCCGTTCTTCACTGGCGGCGCGTTGGCCGAGGACCCGTTCATCGACGGTCCGTTGAGGTTCCCGCCCACACCGTGGGGGTCCGGCCCGACCACGGGCTTGCCTGTTCGAGCTGTCCGGCGAGGCGGAAGAGACGGCCTTCGCGCCCGTATCCGGCGGCGAACTGCATACCGATCGGGAGCCCCGTCCCGGCGTCGGCCGTCACCGGCACGGACATGGCGGGTGTGCCCGCCACATTGAACGCCGTCGTGAACGGTGAGCGGTCGTTGAGGCGGTCGATCCACCCCAGGCCGTCCAGCGCGTCCGACCCCTCGGCGAAGGTGCCCAGCGGCAGGGGCAGGTCGGGCAGGGTCGGGGTGAGCAGCACGTCGTGGGTGTCGAAGTGCCGTGCCAGGCTGCGGGCGACCCGGTTCCTGACCGCGAGCGCGGCGACGAACTGGGCGCCGCTCACCCGCTGCCCGTAGTGGTAACCGGCCAGGGTCACCGGCTCGAGGGTCGAGGTGTCGACGGGCCGGCCGAAGGCGGCGGCCAGCTCGTCGACCGACGCCGTGAGATTCGCCGTCATCAGGCGCGCGGTGGCCAGGACGAACTCCTCCCAGCCGATGCCGAGGTCCACCTCGGCCTCCACCACCTGATGGCCGAGGGATTCGAGCAGCCGGACAGTACGGGAGAGGGCGTCGGACACCGGTGCGGTGGTGCGGCTTCCGCCCCATGCCTGGGGGAGGACGCCGATCCGCAGCGAGCCCGGGGCTCGGCCCACCTCCTCCACGTACGGCCGGGCCGGCTGCTGTGCGAAGTAGGGGTCGCCCGGCTCCGGGCCGCGGAACTGGTCGAGCAGCGCCGCACTGTCGCGGACCGTGCGGCTGACGACGCCGGGCACCGCAAGACCGTTGAAGACCTCGTCGGCGCCGGGGCCCATGGAGACGCGACCCCGGGTGGGCTTCAACCCGAAGAGACCGTTGCAGGAAGCGGGTATGCGCAGCGAGCCGGCGGCATCGGTGGCGTGTGCGGCCGGGACCACCCCGGCGGCGACGGCCGCGCCCGCGCCACCGCTGGAACCGCCCGCGCTCCGCTCCGGGTCCCACGGGTTGCGGGTCGGACCGTACGGCGCCGGTTCCGTGGTGATGCTGTAGGCCATCTCCGGTGTCGCCGTACGCCCGAACGTCACGAGGCCGGCGCGACGGAAGCGAAGCATCAGCGAGGAGTCGGCGCGGGCGACGTTCCCGGCGGCGAGACGGCTGCCCAGTTCCATCCGCCTCCCGGCCATGGACACCCCGATGTCCTTGATGAGGAAAGGCACGCCGGCCAGCGGTGCCGACGGAGTGGCGGCTGGGTTGGGGCCGGGGCCGGGGCCGGGGCCGTCGTCCGTCGGCCATGTCTCGACGACGGCGTTGATCCGCGGATCGACCGTCCGTACGGCCTCGCGGGCGGCAGCTTCAAGTTCGGCGGAGGTCACCTCGCCTCCGGCCACCAGCTCCGCGAGTCCGACCGCGTCGTGCTTCACGTACTCGGCAACTCTCACCGCACACTCCCAACATAGATGACAATACCGGTCAGTCCCTCACGATACCGAACGGTATCGTGAGGGGCGACTTGGTATCGTAGCGAGAGGTGGGAGGCCCTCGCCGACCGGACGTCTCACGGAGCAGGCAACAGGTATGGCATCGACCGACAGCAGGCCGAGCAGGGTGGCGAAGCTGCCGCCGCGTGAGCGCATCCTCGACGCGGCGGAGGAGCTCTTCCAGAGCGAGGGGATCCGACGGGTGGGCGTCCAGGCGATCGCCGAGCGGGCCGAGACCACCAAGATGGCGATCTACCGGCACTTCGAGACCAAGGACGCCCTCGTCGCGGAGTGGCTGCGCATCGTCGCCGCCGACTACCAGGCGGCCTTCGACCGGGTCGAGGCCGAGCACCCGGGCCGGCCGAGGGAACAGATTCTGGGCCTCGCCCGCTTCATCGCCGACGGACTGCCGGCGCTCTCGTACCGGGGCTGTCCGTTCATCAACTCCCTTGCCGAGCTGCCCGACCGCTCCCATCCCGCGCGGCAGGTGATCGAGGACCACAAGGCCCGGCAGACCCGCAGGCTGGTCGCGATGTGCGCCGACGCCGGGCTGCCCGACCCCGAACAGACCGCGGCCGAGATCACTTTCGTGCTCGAAGGCGCCCAGGTCAGCACGCAGAACGGGAGCATCGATCAGGCGGGGGACCGGCTGATGAGAATCGTCGAGGCGATCATCGCCTAGGGCCTGTCAGCCCCAACCTCAGCCCCAACCTCAGCCCCAACCCCAGTTTCAACCTCAGCTTCAGCCTCGGCAGATGCAGAAGGGGTGCCCCGCCGGATCGGTGAGGACCCGCGCCCTGGCCGCCTCGTGGGGCTGGTGATCCGGCTTGCCCGCGCCGAGCTCGAGCAGCCGGGCCTCCGCCTCGTCCAGATCGGCGACGTCGAAGCAGAGGTGCAGTTGCTGGGGGACGCTCTGGCCGGGCCAGCGCGGAGCCCGGTAGTCGTCGACCCGTTGGAAGCCGATGAAGAGTCCGTCGCCCCGGTTGAGACCCGCGAAGTCGGCGTCCGACTTCGGGTGCGGCTCGAGGCCGGTGGCCTGCTGGTAGAACGCCGCCAGCGCCAGTGGGTCAGGGCAGTCGAGCGTTATCGCAGCCAGCTTCATGTACGGGGACATGGCACCTCCGGACCGATCAGTGGGCATTCGCGCTGACCACCCTAGAGGTGGCGCCCTGAGAGGTGGCGCCCTGAGAGATGGCGCCGAGTCGGCCGGCCTCGGCGCAAAGGTTCTCAGAGCATGATGAGCAGACGCGTCTTCGGCTTGAGTTTCCTGTTCACGGAACGGCTCTGCACATAGACCTCCAGCTTGGGATTGTTACCCGCCTTGACGGAGACGGTGCCCTGAATTCCCGTGCCGAAAAGAAGGCTGCGCGCCGCGTCTCCCGTGTAGGCGCGGTCGGTTTCCTTCTCCACCACGATGACTTCCTTGTTCGGCTGCACCTGGGCCCGGGCGCCCAATTGGTAGTAACACGCGCCGCGTTCGTACGACACGCCCGGATGTGAATTGACGAAGGGGCGGATCTCGATCTCCTTGTCGACCTTCAACAGCCGGTACCTGTCGGCGGGAATCGGTTCGAGGTTCGCCCGCACTTCGTCCACCGAAATGTCCTGGCCGACCGCGAACAGGTTCTTCGTGCCGCGCATGCCCTGCTCCCGGCCCCGGAGGAAGCTGGTGGCGGCGGCGCGCACGGTGCCGATCGCCTCCTCGACGCCCTGCTGGGAATCCGCGTCCCAGATGGCGATGTTCCCGGCCGGGAAGCCGTAGTTCTGCGCGGTCCGCTTGGCCAGGGAGTTCGGCACGAGGATCGCGGAGGTCCAGTGGCCGGGGAGGCCGCCCATCTTCGCCGCGATCCTGTCGAGCCAGGGGCCGAGGATGGTCATGTCGCCGTCGTGCCGCCGATCGCCGCCCGACGCGTTCTCCTCGCCGTCCGTCACCACGATCTGGAGGAAACTGTGCTCGCCGTACTCCTCCCATATGTGTCCCAAGTCGTCCAGGGACTTCAAGGAGGCCTCGATCAGAGCCGTGGCGCCGTTGTTGACCCGGTACAGGCCGCGCATGGACGGGAGATGCTTCACGTCCATGTCCCAGACCAGGTTCTCCACCCTGTGGTCGAAGGAGTACAGGCTGATCCGGGTCTCGTGGCCGAGGCTGTCGGATTCGGCCTTCAAGCCCGCCACGAACTCGTCCACAACGCGAATGAGTTGGCTCTGGTGCTGATGCATGGAACCCGAACAGTCCACTACCAAAGCGACGTGATTCACCTTGTGCTGAATCTTGTTTGCGGACATGCTTTCGCTCCCCCTTCGAGGCTCCCCGAGTGATGTGTTCACTCTATGGGGAGGCACTGACAATCGCGTTTGGCGTTGTCCGCGTGGACTCGCGCGAGGCCGGCTCGCATGGCCGGTTGCAGAGAGGGGAGTTTGACCTCAACTCCCTTACGGGATAGGCCCGTACGAGCGGCAGGGCGGAGGGTTGTGGTCATGAGGTCACACGACGGGGTGCCCGGCAGGGGTGGCCGAGCGGTGGTGCTGGGCGCGGGGATGGCGGGGATGCTCGCGGCCGGTGTCCTGTCCGGCTGGATGGACGAGGTGGTGCTCGTCGACCGGGACCGCATGCCGACGGGGGCCGGGCCGCGTCGGGGGCTGCCGCAGGCCCGCCACGCGCACATGGTGATGTCCGGCGGCGCACGCGTCGTGGAGGAGCTGCTGCCGGGCACGGTCGAGGCATGGGTGGCGGCGGGCGCGCGGAGAGTGATGGTGACGGAGGGGATCGTCGTGCTCGGGCCGGGGGGCTGGTTCCCGCGCAGGCCCGGCACGAAGTTCCTCGTCTCCTGCACCCGGGACCTGCTCGACGCGGTGGTGCGCGAGCGTGTCCTGGCCCTGCCGCAGGTGGTCCTGCGGGACGGCACCGAGGTGGTGGAGCTGCTCGGTGCCGCGCGCCGCGTGACCGGAGTGGCGGTACGGGAGACCGGCGGCGGCCCGGTCGACAATCTTGAGGCGGATCTGGTGGTCGACGCGTCGGGCCGCGGCTCGCAGGCCGCCCGCCACCTCGCGCGCCTCGGGCTGCCCGCCGTCCGGGAGGAGACCGTGGACGCAGGACAGGTCTACGCCACCCGGCTCTTCATTGCGCCCTCGGGCACGGAGCACTTCCCCATGGTCAGCATCCAGCCCGACCCACGCTCCGGGGGCCCCGGCCGGGGCGCCACCTTGCTGCCCGTCGAGGACGGCCGGTGGCTGGTCACCGTCGCGGGGACCCGTGGTGCCGAACCCGCCAGGAACGCCGCTGACTTCGAGCCGTTCGCCCGGAGCCTGCGCGATCCCCTCCTGGCCGACCTCATATCCCGTGCGGAGCCCCTGACCGACGTCCACCTCACCCGCAGCACCGTCAACCGCCGCCGCCGCTTCGAACGGCTCACCGCCGCACCGGACGGGTTCATCGCCCTGGGCGACGCGGTCGCCACCTTCAACCCCGTGTATGGACAAGGGCTGTCGGTGGCGGCGCACAGCGCGGCAGCACTGGACCGAGCCCTGCACCGGCGGCAGCCCCAAGCCGCGGGGTTCGCCCGGCACGTCCAGCGGGCAGTGGCCCGCACCACGGCAGGACCCTGGGACCTGGCCACCGGCGAGGACCTCAACTACCCCGGCACCAAAGGGAAACGACCGCCGCCGACGGCCCGGCTGCTGCGCGGCTACACCCAGCGGATGATGCGGTCCGCCACCGGCAACCCCGCAGTCCTGATGGCGCTGACGGACCTCATGACCCTGTCCGCGTCACTGACCTGCCTCGCCAGGCCCGCGGTGCTGCTCGGCGTCGCGCGGGGCCCCGGCCGCGACGCGCAGCACAGCCCGCCCATCACAGCCGAGGAACTCGCGCTGTGCGGGCTCGGCGGCACACGACGCTGAACCGACCGCCCCGCCCCCCTCTGCACTCGCCACTACGTGGCCGAAATTCATCACCTCCCCGCACCGTTACTGCTGGCATGCCTTCGAGACTTGACCAGAAGCGCACAGCTATTGACGTGACTCGTTCATGAAATTTATGGTCCCTGGACCCTCGCAGGTGAACCAGAGTGACGGAGAACAATGACGTACTCCCTCGGTGCGCTGCCGCGTGCCGCCCGACTGACCGCGGTGCTGCTGGCGGGAGCCCTCGTCGCCTCGGTGCCGCCGGCCGCCTCCCAGACGGCGCAGACGGCCCGGAGCAGTGACGACGACACGGCTGCGGAGTGCCGGAAGGGTGACGGCTGGACGCTCGCCACCACCACCCGCGCCGATGCCGCCGACACGCACCACGCCTTCGTCGGCAACGGCTATCTGGGCCAGCGGGTGCCGCCGAACGGGTCCGGTTACACCGACAGCGAGGCCAAGACCGGCTGGCCGCTGTTCACCCCGCGCTACGACGGCTCCTTCGTGTCCGGCCTGTACGCGCACAACAAGAAGACCGCCGAGGACCGGCAGGCTGTCGCGGCGCTGCCCACCTGGACCGCGCTCACCGTCGGCACCGGCGGGCCCCGGGGCGATACCTTCAACTCTTCTACACCGGCCGGACACATTTCCGACTATCGTCAGTCGCTCTTTCTCCACTGCGGCCTCGTCCGTACGTCGCTGACCTGGACGGCCGCCGACGGCCGCCGCACCGACCTCGTGTACGAGGTGCTCGCCGACCGCGCCGATCCGCACGTAGGTGCCGTACGCATGAGCATGACGCCGCACTGGAACGGCAGGGCGACCGTCACCGACATGCTCGACGGCCGGGGCGCGCGGCGCATCCGGCAGACGGGCGGCGGAGACCGGACCGGCGAGAACCGCGGCGGCCGGACCGCGCCGAGCATGGACGTCGCCTTCCGCACGGAAGGCACGAAGACCGAAGGGGCCGTCGCCTCCACCCTGCACGCCGGCCGCGGAGCGCACACCGTCACAGCCCAACGGGCCAAGCGCGCAAAGGACCTGACCACACGTCAGGAATTCGCCCTGCCGGTCCGGCGCGGACAGTCGTACGACTTCACCAAGTACGTCGGCGTCGACACGGCCCTGACCTCGCGAGCACCGCGCCGGGACGCCACCGCCGCCTCACGACGGGCCGCCGACCGCGGCTGGCAGGACCTCCTCCGCTCCCACACCGCCGCCTGGTCCCGGCTGTGGCGCGGCGACATCCAGGTGCACGGGCGGCGCGAGATGCAGTCGTGGGTGCGCTCCGCACAGTACGGGCTGCTCTCCAACACCCGTGAGGGTGCGGCGAACAGCATCGCCCCGGCGGGGCTGACCAGCGACAACTACGCGGGCCTCGTCTTCTGGGACGCCGAGACCTGGATGTACCCGGGCCTGCTCGCCACCCGCCCCGAGCTCGCCAGGTCCGTGGTCGACTACCGCTACCGGACCCGCGCGGCCGCCCGCGAGAACGCCCGCGAACTCGGCTACCGCGGTCTCTTCTACCCCTGGAACAGCGGAAGTTCGGGCGACCTGGCCAAGGAGTGCCACAGCGTCGACCCGCCGCACTGCCGCACCCAGGTCCACCTCCAGTCCGACATCTCCCTGGCGACCTGGCAGTACTACCTGGCCACCAAGGACACGCGCTGGCTGCGCGAGCGCGGCTGGCCGGTCATGAAGGGCATCGCCGAGTTCTGGGCGGGCCGCGTCAGCCGCAACAAGGACGGCAGCTACTCGATCAAGGACACGGCCGGGCCCGACGAGTACAGCAACGGCGTCGACGACGCGGTCTTCACCAACGCCGGCGCCGTGACCGCCCTGCGCCACGCCACCCGCGCCGCCGAACTGCTCGGCAAGCGGGCCCCCGCCGAGTGGAAGGCCGTAGCCGACCGCATCCGCATCCCGTACGACGAGCGCCGCAAGGTCTTCCAGCAGTACGACGGTTACGACGGCAGCACCATCAAGCAGGCCGACACGGTCCTCCTGATGTATCCGCTGGAGTGGAAGATGCCCGAGGGCGCGGCGGCCGCCACCCTCGACTACTACGCGGAGCGCACCGACCCGGACGGCCCGGCCATGACGGACTCGGTGCACGCCATCGACGCCGCGGGGATCGGTGAGCCCGGCTGCTCCACGTACACCTACCTGGAGCGTTCCATCAAGCCGTTCGTACGCGGCCCCTTCGCGCAGTTCTCCGAGGCCCGCGGCGACAAGGCGGGCGCCGAGGACCCCCTGTCGGGCTCGCCCGCGCACGACTTCCTCACCGGCAAGGGCGGGTTCCTGCAGACCTTCACCAACGGCCTGACCGGCATGCGGATGCGGGAGAACCGTCTGCACCTCGACCCGATGCTCCCTCCGCAGCTCGACCGCGGCGTGACCCTGCGCGGACTGACCTGGCAGGGGCGCACGTACGACATCGAACTCCGCGCCCACCGCACCACCGTGCGCCTCACCGACGGTGAGCCGATGACGCTCGACACGCCGCAGGGCGAGCAGATCGTCGGCAAGGGCAGCCCCGCCGTCCTCAAGACCCGCCGCCCCGACCTGACACCCACCACCAACGCGGCCCGCTGCACCGCCGCCGAAGCCTCGTCCGAGCAGCCCGGCATGTACGCGGGCGCCGCCGTCGACGGCAACTCCGCCACGGCCTGGGTCCCGGACGGCGCGCGCGGCCACCTGACGACGGACCTTCACAAGCCCGTCCGCGTCCACAAGGTCACGCCCGTCTGGACCGCCACCGAGCCGGCCGCCCACACCGTGGAACTCTCCCTCGACGGCCGCCACTGGCACCGCGCGGAGACGGACGACGCGCGACTCGCACGGTACGTACGGGTGACGGTGCGCGGCGACGAGGGCGCGAAGAAGCACCCCGGCATCGCCGAGCTGAGGGTGGACTAGCGAGGCACCAGGCAGCGAGGGGAGCCGGTGTGCTCTGCCGGGCGGGAGCTGGTCGCTCCCGCCCGGCCGCACCGCGCCGCGTCAGGCCGTCAGAGCTCGGCCAGCTCCGCCCGGACCGTCCTGGCCGCCGAGACCAGGTTCTCCAGGGACGTGCGGGTCTCGGGCCAGCCGCGCGTCTTGAGACCGCAGTCGGGATTGACCCACAGCCGCTCGGCGGGAATGGCGTCAAGTCCCTTGCGCAGCAAGGCCGCTGCCTCCTCGGCGCTCGGCACGCGCGGGGAGTGGATGTCGTACACACCGGGTCCCGCCTCGCGCGGGTACCCGTGGGCGGCGAGTTCGCGCGCGACCTGCATGTGGGAGCGGGCCGCCTCCAGGCTGATGACGTCGGCGTCGAGGTCGTCGATGGCCTGGACGACGTCGCCGAACTCGGCGTAGCACATGTGCGTGTGGATCTGCGTGTCCGGACGCACCCCGCTGGTGGTGAGACGGAACGACTCCGTGGCCCACGCCAGATAGCCGGGGTGGTCGGCGGCGCGCAGCGGCAACGTCTCGCGCAGCGCGGGTTCGTCGACCTGGATGACCCGGGTCCCCGCCCTTTCCAGGTCGTCGACCTCGTCGCGCAGGGCGAGGGCCACCTGCCGTGCGGTGTCGCCGAGCGGCTGGTCGTCGCGGACGAACGACCACGCCAGCATGGTGACGGGGCCGGTGAGCATGCCCTTGACGGGACGGCCGGTCAGGGATTGGGCGTACGTCGTCCAGCGCACCGTCATCGGCTCGGGACGGGAGATGTCACCGGCGAGGATCGGCGGCCGCACATAGCGGGTGCCGTACGACTGGACCCAGCCGTGCTGTGTGGCGAGGTAGCCGGTGAGCTGCTCGGCGAAGTACTGCACCATGTCGTTGCGCTCGGGCTCGCCGTGCACCAGGACGTCGATGCCCGTCTTCTCCTGGAAGGCGATCACTTCCCGGATCTCGGCCCTGATGCGCTCCTCGTACCCGGCGCCGTCGATCCGCCCGGCCCGCAGATCGGCGCGGGCGGACCGCAGTTCACCGGTCTGCGGGAAGGAGCCGATGGTCGTCGTCGGCAGGAGCGGGAGGCCGAGGGCGGCGCGCTGGGCAGCAGCCCGCTCCGCGTACGGCTGGGAACGCCGGGCGTCGGCGCCGGTGACGGCTCCGGTACGGGCTCGGACGGCCGGGTCGCGGGTGATGGGGGAGCCCGCCCGGGAGGCCAGATCAGCGCGGTTCGCGGCGAGTTGGGTGGAGATCGTGTCGGTGCCCTGGGCCAGGCCCCGGGCGAGGGTCACGATCTCGCCGGTCTTCTGGCGGGCGAAGGCCAGCCAGCGCAGGATCTGTGGCTCGATGTCACGTTCGAGGGCGGTGTCGATGGGAACGTGGAGGAGCGAGCAGGAGGCGGCGACGTCGACCCGGTCGGCGAGGCCGAGCAGGGTGCCGAGGGTGGCGAGCGACTGCTCCAGGTCGTTGACCCAGATGTTGCGGCCGTTGACGACACCGGCGACCAGCCGCTTGCCAGGCAGCCCGCCGACGGCGGCGAGCGCGTCGAGGTTGGCGGCGGCCGCCTCGGTGAAATCGAGGGCGAGGCCGTCGACCGGGGCCTTCGCGAGCACCGGCAGGGCATCGCCGAGCCGGTCGAAGTACGAGGCGACAAGCAGCTTGGGGCGGTCCGTGAGGGCGCCCAGGTCGCGGTAGGCGCGCTCGGCGGCGTTCAGTTCGGCCGGCGTGCGGTCCTGGACGAGGGCGGGCTCGTCGAGCTGCACCCACTCGGCGCCCGCCGCCCGCAGGTCCGCGAGCACCTCGGCGTACACCGGCAGGAGACGGTCGAGGAGGGTCAGCGGATCGAAGTCGGCGGCCACACCGGGCGCGGGCTTGGCCAGCAGCAGGTAGGTGACCGGGCCGACGAGGACGGGCCGGGCCGAAAGACCCAGCGCCCGCGCCTCCTCGAACTCGGTGACCTGCTTGGTGGAGTCGGCGCTGAACACCGTCCCCGGCCCCAACTCCGGCACGAGGTAGTGATAGTTGGTGTCGAACCACTTCGTCATCTCCAGCGGCGCCACGTCCTGCGTGCCGCGCGCCATCGCGAAATAGCCGTCGAGCGGGTCCGTGTCGACCGCGGCGCGGTGCCGTTCGGGGACGGCGCCGACCATGACGGTGGTGTCCAGAACGTGGTCGTAGTGCGAGAAGTCGCCGGTCGGAACTTCGCCGATGCCGGCGTCGGCGAGCTCCCGCCAGTTGGCCCGGCGCAGTGCGGCGGAGGCGGTACGGAGGGCGTCAGCGGTGACACGGCCCTTCCAGTAGCCCTCGATCGCCTTCTTCAGTTCGCGGTTGCGGCCCTGACGGGGGTAGCCGTACACGGTGGCTCGTGCTGCCGCGGCTGCGGTCCTGCTGGTCACGGAGATCTCCTTCGCGAGATGAATCCCTGAGATCCCGGGGACGGGACGAGAGCGCGAAGGGGCGACCTACCGGACAGTACGAGTGCGCGCGGTGGCGCGGTCGTCCGTCCGATATGTGCGCCGACCCGCCCTCGAGGTCACCGGGATGTCCGCGCCCGAAACGGTTCGTGCGCGGACAGCGGGCAGGTCTTCGGACTCGCGGGCACATCCTCACGGGGGAGGACACCTACTGGCCGTCGCTTCCCGGGACCGGTCTCCGGTCCCAGTGCGTGTGACGGCGGTCGTTCCCGCTCACCGCTGCGGGGCAGTCCCGGATTCTCACCGGGTTCCCTCTTACGACGCTCCCGCCTGGCGGACGGGGCGAACCAGCTGCACTGATCACCATACGGCGCCGTCCGCAGGCGGGCCGGGCCGGGACCGGATCCGAAAGGTGAGCTGCGACACGCGGCGCCGGACCGGCCGGCTATCCCGAACACTCCCGGGCCCGGCGCCCGGCGCCGCTGAGCAGGTCGACGCGCTGTCCCGCCCCTTCCTTGAGGACGTAGAGGGTGCCGTCCTCGGGCGTCCAGTAGCGGGGAACCAGAAAGACGCGGTCTCCGGAGACGTGGAACAGACGCAGCCCGCCGTACTCGTACGCGTACCGGCTGCCCTGGTCGGTGACGCGGCGGAAGCAGCTGCCGCCGCCGCGGATCATCAGATCCTTCTCGCTGAAGACGACGACGGCGGGGAAATCGCCGCTGAGCAGGGTCCGCTCGGTCAGCTCCGCCCGGCCGCGGCCCGCGATCGCCGCGTACGTCGACACGGCCCAGAACAGCGACAGGACACAGACGAAGAGCGTGAGCCCCCAGAGGCGCAGGTCCGGGCGGTCACGGGTGCGGGCGTACGCGGTGAGCGCGAAGCCGCCGATCGTGGTGAGCGGCAGCAACAGGTCGAACAGCCAGGGACTGAGCGGATACAGCGGTACGAGGGCGAGGGGCACCGCCCACGCGAATCGCAGCACGCGCACGGCGCGGGCGAGCCGTTCCGGTTCGCCCGCCGCCCAGCGGAGCAGTCCGAGCGCGCCGAGCGCGATGCCTGCCGCGCACCAGGCCGGGAGGTAGAGGGCCCCGACGCTGCGCAGCAGGTAGTCGCTGGTGGAGAAGTGGAAGACGGTGTCGCGCAGACCGAGGGCTTTGGTCTCGGCGTCGGTGCTCGCCCAGCCGAAGTAGAACAGGACGGCGGTCAGGAGAGTGACGAGGGAACCGATGGCTCCGACGATCTCGACCCAGCCGATGGCGGGTTCGGGGAGGGCCGGGGGCGGGGCCGGAGCTGGAGCCGGGCCCGGGGCGGGGTCCGGAGTCGGCGCTGGGGCGGGCTGTGGGGCAGGGGAGGGCCGGGGTGCCGGATCAGGGTCGGCGGGCGGTTGCGGTCCGGGTTGCGGCCGCGGTTCAGGAGGCCCGGTCATCGGTGCAGGGCGCCGGACATGGGTGACGCGGAGGAGGGCGACGGAGACTGCTGGACGCCGCTCCAGTCGACGGTGAACGCCGCCTGCTTGGCCACCCTCGCGCCGCTCTTCGTCACGAGCGTCACGTCGATGACCGTCGGACGCCGGCCCTCGAAGCGGTCGGGTCCCGGCAGGTCGACGGTGACCGTCCCGTCCTTGCAGCACCGCACCTTGTCGTCCTCGTCGCCGAAGGGTTCGAGGACGACCGGAGCCGTCAGCTCCGCGGCACGCAGCTCCACGGTGTCCGGCGCGTCGGGCCACGTGCCGTAGAAGCCGATCGACGCGCCCGGCGCGACGCTGCGATCCGTGGCGCTGATCGTGTTGCCGCAGGCCGCGACACCCGCGGGAGCGGACCGCAGCACCACCGGCTCGCCGGGATGCCGCTGGTGGTACGCGACGAAGCGCTGCAGAACCGCGAAGGCGTCACCGTCCTTGCAGAGGTAGTCGTCGGTCCCCGGCCGGTAACCGGCCGCGCGCAACCCCGCTTCGGCCCTGACCGCGATGTTCAGCCCGTCCCGCTCGCCGTGCGCGGCCTTGCAGATCCCGGCCAGCCCTTCGATGACCTTCCAGGACGCGGGCGACGCCGAGTTGTCGGGCCGCTTGTCGGGGTCGACCGCGCTGTCGTACGCCTGCCGGCACTCGCCCTTCTGGAGCGCGTCATACATGCTGTCGGGCTCGGGCGCCTCGTCCGTGTTGGGCGACTTGGGCCCCCACGGCAGCCAGCCCGGCGGCTTCCCGCCCCCGCGGCCCCCGTCGCCGTCCCGGTCGCTGTCACCCTCCCCGCCACCGTCCTTGTCGCCGTCGCCGTCGCCGTCGCCGTCGCCGTCGCCGTCGCCGTCGCCGTCGCCGTCCCGGCCGCCGGTCTGCCACGAGCCTTCCGTCGAACGCCCCGATGAACCACCCGATGAACCGCCCGACGGCCCGTCCGTTCCTCCGCCCGTCGGGCCGCCCCCGCCGGAGCCACCGCTCCCGCTCGCGGTGCCCGTGCCACCGCCGACGGAGTTCGCGCCCGCACTGGTGCCCCCGTCCGAGGAGCCTCCCCCGGCCCCGCCGCCCCGCGCCCCGCCATCGGGCGACGCGACCCCGCGTATCCCGAAGAACAGCCCCAGCACCAGGACGAACCCGACGGCGGCAAAGGCCCAGACCGGCACCCGAACAGCGCCCGAACCGGAGCGAACAGCCATGACGGCACCCCCGTATCGCCTCCCCACATCATGCTGCCGCGGGATGGCGCCCGGTATCCCTTTGGCGGAGTCCGCCCAGCTCAGGGACGCCAGTACAGTGCCGGGTCGGGATGGTCGACGAAACCGAGGTCCCGGTACAGCGGTTCGCCCTCGGAGGACGCGTACAGGTCGACGCGGGACGCCTCCTGCGTACGGAACCAGTCGAGCAGCGCCCGCATGATCGCGCGGCTGTGGCCCCGCCTGCGGTACCGGGGGTCGGTGACCACACCGATCACGTGCCCGACCCGGCCGTTGCGGTTGTGGGGGCCGGGGAACCACTGCTCGACGGTGCCGATGCCGCAGGCGGCGAGGCCCTGTTCGCCGTCCACGACGAAGATGCGCGCGGCCTCCGTCGTCAGCTTCTCCTCGAGTACGGCGGCGAGTTCGCGGCGCCAGTCGTCCTCCTGCGACGAGGGGTTGAAGTACTCCCCGCCGAGGTTCTCGAAGAGCAGCGCCCGTAGGCGCACGAGTTCCGGGAGGTCGGCTTCGGCCGCCCTGCGAACGGCGGTAGTGGGCATGGTGAGTTGGTCGGTGGCGGGTCCGGTGGGCTGGCTCATGATGATCAGCCTCACGGATGACCTCACGCATCTCAACCCTTACCTGCCTCAACCCTTAAGTGTCTCAACCCTTATCCGCCTTACGGGGAAAGGCTGTTGATCACAGGTGAGGAGCGGGATAGGAAGGCACCATGACGACTCTCGGCGTGGTGTTCCGTCCCCAGCTTCCCCCCGAACGCCTGCGTGCCATGGTGCGCACGGCCGAGGACGCGGGCCTCGCGGAGCTGTGGCTCTGGGAGGACTGCTTCCTGGAGAGCGGCATCGCGAGCGCGGCCGCCGCCCTCGCGTGGTCCGAGCGGCTGCGCGTGGGGGTCGGTCTGCTGCCCGTGCCGCTGCGCAACGTCGCCCTCGCCACGATGGAGGCGGCCACGCTGCACCGGCTCTTCCCGGACCGCGTCATGCTCGGCGTCGGGCACGGCGTGCAGGACTGGATGGGGCAGGTGGGAGCCCGCGCCGAGTCTCCGCTGACCCTGCTGCGCGAACACCTCGACGCGATGCGCGCCCTGCTGGCCGGCGAACGCGTCACGACGCGGGGGAGGTACGTCCGGCTCGACGACGTCGCGCTCGACTGGCCGCCCGCTTCGGCCCCCGCGGTCTACGCCGGTGCACGCGGCCCCCGCTCGGTGCGGCTCACCGGCGAGGCGGCCGACGGCACCGTCCTGGACGCGAGCACGTCACCGGACGGTGTGCGCCGGGCCCGTCGGCTCATCGCCGAGGGGCGGGAGGCGGCAGGGCGCGACGGCGCGCACCCCGTGGTGGTCTACCTGCTCACCGCGACAGGACCCGACGGCGAGGCGAGGCTGCGCGCCGAGCTCCGCGGCGAAGGACTGGACGGCATCGCCGGCCTTGGCGCCGCCGGGGGCGCCGAGGACGTGGCGCAAGCCGTCCGGCAGCTCGCCGAGGCGGGCGCCGACACGGTCGTCCTGCAGCCCACCGCCGACGAACCGGACCCGGAAGGGTTCATCCGCTTCGTGACCGACGAGGTGAGCCCGCTGATCACCCCTTAGGCTCCCGGACATGGGAAAGAGCAATGCTGATGGAGGGTCCGGGGAGGCGCCGCCCGGTGCGCCCGGTGCCGCGCCGCTGGACCTGAACCAGCTGCGCACGTTCCTGGCGGTCTACCGCTCGGGGTCCTTCACGGCGGCCGCGCGTCTCCTGGGCCTGTCGCAGCCCACGGTCACCGCGCAGATCCGCTCCCTGGAGCGGCAGCTCGACCGGGAGCTGTTCGAGCGGCTGCCGCGTGGCGCGGCCCCCGCGCCCTTCGCCGACGAGCTGGCGTCCCGGATCGTCGACCCGCTGGACGCCCTCGCGGAGGTCGCGGGCCACGGCGGTGACGGCTCCGCCGAGCCGGTCCATGTGGCGGGCCCCGCGGAACTCCTCTCCCACTGTGTGCTGCCCCGCCTCGCGCCGCTGGTGGAGAAGGGCGTGCTGCTGCGGATCGCGACCGGCCTGACGGAGGAGCTCTTGGAGGAGATGCGCGCGGGCCGGCACGACCTGCTGATCGCCACGGCCCGGCCCCGCGGCCGGGCGCTGGCCGCCGTGCCGCTGGCCGACGAGGAGTTCGTCCTGGTCACGTCGGCGGTCTGGGCGGAGCGGATCGGCGGGCCCGCGCGGATCGCCGCCGACGGGCCCGCGGCGCTGCACGGCGTCCCCCTGGTGGCGTACGCCGAGGATCTGCCCATCGTCCGCCGCTACTGGCGTCACGTCTTCGGCAAGCGGCTGGTCTGCAAGCCCGCCGTCACCATGCCCGACCTGCGCGCGGTCAAGGCCGCCGTCGTGGGCGGCGTCGGATTCAGCGTGCTGCCCCGCTATCTGTGCCTCGACGAACTCGCTTCGGGGGCCCTGGTCCTGCTGAATGATCCGGACGACCCGCCCATCAACACCGGCTATCTCGTCCAGCGTCCCGGCTCCTCGGACAACCCGCACGTCGCCCTGGTCAGGGACCATCTGCTGGAGTCCGCCCGCGGCTGGTAGCGGGGCGCCGGGGAGCCGTCGTCGGTCAGGTCCCGGGCGGCGCGGGGTCCCGCAGTTGCAGGCCGTTCGCCCAGATCGTGTTGAGTGTCGTGACGAGCCGCTCGTACGGAATGCGCTGCCCGAGCACGAAGACCATGTAGGCCATCCGGCTCACCATCACGGACAGGGCGTGGGCGGTGGTCAGCGGGTCCAGGCCGGTGTCGGCCTGGCCGTTCTCCTGGAGGGTGCGGATCAGCTTGGCGTTGCGCCGGGCGAAGGCGTTGCCGCGCTCGATGCGCAACGCCATGAACTGCTCGTCGACCTGGGCGACCTGCTCGAACAGCGCCATGAGGCGGGCGTTCTTCTTGTACGCGCGCAGGTACTCGCGGTTCGACGCGTCGATGAGTTCGCGGGGGTCGGTGATGCCGGTGCGCTCGCGCAGGTGCGGGTGGAGCATCTCCTCCTGCACCTGCTCGACGAGCGCCTGGAAGATCTCTTCCTTGCTGTTGAAGTACGTGTAGAACGACCCGGAGGCGACGTGTGCCGCCTTGGAGATGTCCGTGATGCGGGCGTCCAGATACCCGTCGCGTTCGAAGACCTCGCGCGCGGCGGCGATCAGGGCATTGCGCGTCCTGACGCCGCGGGCGCTGCGGGGCGTGATCGGTTGCTTCTGACCGCCGTCTGCGGCCGGGGCCTGGGCAGCCACTGCGATCCATTCACTGTCGGTCGAACCTGTACGTATCGGTGGCAGCGGATGCTATCAGCCGACCGTGGAGAGGAACTCGAGAAGAGCGGCGTTCACCTCGTCGGGCCGCTGCTGCTGGATCCAGTGGCCGGCGCCTTCGAGCACGATGTGGCCGCGCTGGTCGGTCAGCATCCGGTCGAGGTCCTTCGCGGGCATGAACTGTCCGACGGGGTCCTTGGAACCCGTGACGAACAGCGAGGGCTGGGTGACGCGACGGTCGGCCAGGTGCTCGGTGAGCTCCCAGTTGCGGTCGAGGTTGCGGTAGTAGTTGAGGCCGCCGGTGAACCCGGTCCGCTCGAACGTGTCGACGTAGTAGGCCAGTTCGTCGTCGTCGAGCCACGGCGGGGGAGCCGAAGGGTCGTCCTCCCGCTCGGCCCACCGGGAGGAGTAGATCTCCCGCGCGGTCAGCGTCCTGCGCACGTTGCGGCTCAGGGCCGCGTCCGCGACGCCGGGCTCCTGGAACCACACCATGTAGAAGTCCTCGCCGAGGCGCTTGCGCAGGATCGGCAGCGGCGGCGCCGGAGCCCGCCGCGCCACCGGCACACTCATCCCGGCCACCGCACGCACCCGCTCCGGATGGGCCAGGGCCAGCTGCCACACCACCATGGCGCCCCAGTCGTGCCCCACGAAGACGGCGTCGTCCGCGCCCACGTCGTCGAGGATCGCGGTGAGGTCTCCGCAGAGCGTCAGGATGTCGTACGCGCCGATGTCGGCGGGACGTGAACTCCCGCCGTAGCCCCGCATGTCGGGGGCCAGGACGCGGTACCCCGCCTTCGCCAGCGCGAAGACCTGGTGCCGCCAGGAGAACGCCAGCTCGGGGAAGCCGTGGCACAGCACCACCGCAGGCTTGCCCAAACGTCCGTCGCCGTGGTCGAAGACGCGGAGAGTGATGTCGCCCGAGGTGACCTCGCGCGTCGCGAGACTCTCCCAGTCGGCGATCGGGATGTGTGTCGTCATGTGCAGAACCTCCGAGGTCCGCAGAGCCAGGACGATGAACTCGCACTGGTCGGTGCGGTGTCCAAACTATTGAACTTGACGTTGGGTTCAAATATACAGGGTGCCCCTTGAGCCGACGGCGAGGAGCGAGCCCTTGACATCGTCCCCAGCGCGATCGTCCCGAACACACTCGGCCACTTCAGGGGGCGGCGACTCCCGGACATCCGGCAAACTGCTCGCCGCGGGGCTGATCGGCAGCTCGATCGAGTGGTACGACTTCTTCCTCTACGGGACCGCGGCGGCGCTCGTCTTCCCCGACGTCTTCTTCCCCGAATCCTCGGCGATGGCGGGGACGCTGCTGTCCTTCAGCACCTTCTGGGCCGGGTTCCTCGCCCGTCCGATCGGCGGCGTGGTCGCGGGCCACCTGGGGGACCGGTACGGCCGCAAGGCCATGGTCGTCGCCTCCATGTCCCTGATGGGCGCGTGCACCTTCCTCATCGGCTGCCTGCCCGGGGCCGATGTCGTCGGCGTCCTCGCGCCGGTGCTCCTGGTGCTGCTGCGCTTCGCCCAGGGGCTGGCGTGCGGCGCGCAGTGGGGCGGCATCGTCCTGCTCCTCACGGAGTCGGCCTCGCCGAAACGCAAGGGGTACGTCGGCACGTACGGCCAGATGGGAGTCTCGCTCGGCGTGCTCATCGGCAACGGCGCCTTCCTGCTCGCGAGCCGGGCCGCGTCCGACGAGGCGTTCCTGAGCTGGGGCTGGCGCGTCCCGTTCCTCGCGAGCGGTGTCCTGCTGCCCGTGGTCATGTACGTCCAGCGGCGCGTCGAGGACTCACCCGACTTCCGCCGGCTGGCCCGCGAGTCCGCGAAGGGCGAGCGGGCCGAGGTCGCCAAGGCCCCGGTGGTCGAGGTGATCCGGTCGCGCTGGCGCACGGTCCTGCTCGCGGCGGGGCTCCTGGCCGGCACGAACTGCCTCTTCTACGTGAGCATCGCGGGCGTCGTCAGCTATGGCGCCGACGACCTGGGCCTGGACCGCGACGACCTTCTCCTGGTCACGCTGCCGGTCACCGCACTCGGCGCCCTCTTCGTGCTCGTGTCGGGCCACCTGTCCGACCGGGTGGGGCGCAGGCCGATGATCCTCGTGGGGGCGGCGCTGATCGTGGTGTGGGCGTTCCCGTACTTCTGGCTGGTGAACACCCGGTCCCTGGGGCTGCTCGCGCTGGCGGTGGCCGTCGGGAGCATCGGCCAGTCGCTGACGTACGGGCCGATCGCCGCCTACATCGGCGAACTGTTCGACCCGCGCGTCCGCTACTCGGGCGCCTCGCTCGCCTACCAGCTCTCCGCGCTGACCGTCAGCGGCGGCACCCCGCTGATCATGACGGCGATCATCGGCGGCACCGGCTCGACGACATGGGTCTCCGTGTTCATCGCCGCCATGGGCCTGGTCACCTTCGGCTGTGCGTGGGCCCTGCGGGAGACGAACCCGGCCGCCGTGCGGTCGGACCCGCTGGCGGTGCCGGGGGCGACGGCGGCCGGCGGTCGAAGGGCCGGGACTGGTGCGCCGCATCCAGGAGCGCCTGCGCCCGGACCCGGACATGATCGCTCTGGTGGCGGCGTTGCGGGCCTGCGGACACCGCGCCGGACTGCTCTCCAACTCGCTCGGCGACCACTGCTACGACGGCTTCGACCTGCCCGCGATGTTCGACGCCGTGACGGTGTCCGGGGACATCGGGGTGCGCAAACCGTCCCGCCGTGCGTACGCCACCGCATGTGAGCGCCTCGGTGTACGGCCGGAGGAGACCGTGATGGTGGACGATCTGCCGCAGAACATCGCGGCGGCCGAACGGCTCGGCATCGCCGGGATCGTGCACCGCGACGCGGCCACTACGGCGGCGGAGCTGGCGCGGCTCCTCGCGCCGCCGACCGCCGGCGCGTGAACCAGACTCAGCTCCGGACCAGGAGTGCCGGACCAAGACCGTTGGAGGACGACGCGTGTTCGATGTGACCGACAGGGCCAAGCAGTACCAGGAGCGGCTGCTCGCCTTCATGGACGAGCACGTCCACCCCGCCGAGGCGGTGTACGAGGCGCAGATGGCGGAGTCGGGCGACCCGCACTCCCACCCGCCGGTCCTCGAAGAGCTCAAGGCCGAGGCGAGGAAGCAGGGCCTGTGGAACCTTTTCCACCCGCACCCCGAATGGGGCCCGGGCCTGACGAACCTGGAGTACGCGACGCTGGCGGAGATCATGGGCCGCAGCGCCCACCTCGCCCCCGAGGCCACCAACTGCAACGCCCCGGACACCGGCAACATGGAAGTCCTCACGCTCTTCGGCACCGAGGAGCACAAGGAGAAGTGGCTCAAGCCGCTGCTCGCCGGCGAGATCGCCTCCGCGTTCGCGATGACCGAACCCGCGGTCGCCAGCTCCGACGCCCGCAACATCGAGATGCGGATGGTCCGCGACGGCGACGAGTACGTCCTCAACGGCCGCAAATGGTGGACCTCCAACGCCCTGCACAAGAACTGCCGCGTGCTCATCGTCATGGGCAAGACCGACCCGGAAGGACCGAGCCACCGCCAGCAGAGCATGATGGTCGTCCCGCTCGACACCCCGGGCGTCACGATCCTGCGCAATCTGCCGGTCTTCGGCTACCAGGACCGCGAGGGCCACGCCGAGGTGCTCTTCGAGGACGTCCGTGTCCCCGTCACCGCCCTGCTCGCGGGCGAGGGCGACGGCTTCATGATCAGCCAGGCACGGCTCGGGCCCGGCCGCATCCACCACTGCATGCGCACCATCGGCATGGCCGAGCGTGCCCTCGACATGATGATCGACCGCGCCCAGTCGCGCACGACGTTCGGCGCGCCGCTCGCCGACCGGGCCAATATCCAGGACTGGATCGCCGAATCCCGCGTCGAGATCGACATGGCCCGGCTGCTCACCCTCAGGGCCGCGCACCTGATGGACACCGTCGGCAACAAGGAAGCCCGCACGGAGATCGCCGCCATCAAGATCGCCGCGCCCGAGGTCGCGCTCAAGGTCGTCGACCGGGCGATCCAGGTGCACGGCGGTGGCGGCGTCAGTGACGACTTCCCGCTCGCGAGCATGTACGCCCACCTGCGCACCCTGCGCCTGGCCGACGGCCCCGACGAGGTGCACAAGCGCACCATCGCACTGCGCGAACTGCGTCGCCGCGAGACCGAGCGCAACGCCCGGGACGCGCGGGACCCTCAGGACGCGCGATGAGCGGCCCGCTGGACGGCAAGGTCGCCGTCGTCACCGGCGCGTCGCGTGGCATCGGCCTCGCGGCGGCCGCCGCCCTGCGCGACCGCGGAGCGCAGGTCGTGATCACGTCGCGCAGCGAGGAACGCGCCGAGGAGGCGGCAGCTCAACTCGGCGGTGGCGTGGCCGGGTTCGGCGCCCACGCCACCGACGAGGCCGCCGCGCGGGCCTGTGTCGACCACACCGTCGCGACGTACGGCAGTCTCGACATCCTGGTCAACAACGCCGGTACGAACCCTGCGTACGGCCCGGTCATCGACCAGGACCACGGGCGCTTCGCCAAGACGATGGACGTCAACCTGTGGGCGCCGATCCTGTGGACGTCGCTCGCGGTGAAGGCGTGGATGGGGGAGCACGGCGGGTCCGTCGTCAACACCGCCTCCATCGGCGGCCTTTCGGTCGCCCAGGACGTCGGCATCTACCACGTCTCCAAGGCCGCGCTCATCCACCTCACCAAGCAACTCGCCCTGGAACTCGGCCCGAAGGTCCGCGTGAACGCCATCGCGCCCGGCGTCGTCCGCACCAAGCTGGCCGAGGCGCTCTGGCAGGAGAACGAGGCGCGGGTCGCCGCGGCCACCCCACTGGGCCGCATCGGCGAACCCGAGGACCTGGGGGAGGCCGTGGCCTTCCTCGCCGGGGACGGCGCACGCTGGATCACGGGCGAGACCCTCGTCGTGGACGGAGGGCAGCTTCTCGGGGGCGGGCCGTTGTGAGCGGCCCGTGATGTCTCCGCCGGCGCGGTCCGGGCGGACGTCACAGGGGCAGCGTCCGCCCGAGCCGCGCCAGCGGGGACAGAGCCATGCACAACGGCGACAGCGCCAGGCCGACGGCGGCCACCAGGAGGCCGGAGCGCAGCCCCAGCTCATCGGCCAGGAGCCCGCCCAGCAACGAGCCGACAGGGGTCAGCCCCATGCCGACGAAGTTGATCGCCGCGACGACCCGGCCCTGGATCCGGACGGGCGTGACGGCCTGGCGCACGGCCATGAGCGTGACGTTGACCAGCTGGCTGAAGACGCCGAAGGTGAAGTTGATGCCCATGAGCAGCCAGACCGTGACGGCGGCCGAGCCGTGCAGCGCGGGTACGCAGAGCATCACGCCGTCGGCGAGCACCGCGGCGGCCACCAGGACCCGCCCGTGGCCGAGCCGTCCGGGCAGCCGGGCGGCGAGCAGCGACCCGACGAGCGCGCCCGGCCCTGTAGCGGCGAGCGCGAGCCCCACCGCGGCACCGGAGAGGTGCAGCCCGCGGGGCAGGAAGAGCAGATACACGGTCATCAGGGCCGCGAACGAGAACTGGAACACGGCGGAGGCCAGCCCCACGGCCCGCAATGACGGTTGCCGCGCGACGAGGTGCAGCCCTTCGAGTATCTGCCGCCGGAGACCGGCGGACCGCTCCAGTCCCGGTGCCGGTGCCGGGAGCGCCTCCTGACGGTCCTCCTGCCGATCCTCCTGTCGGCGGATGCGCCGGATCGACAGTGTGGACAGTGCGAAGAAGGACGCGCTCGCCAGGGCGGCGACCGGCGCCGAGAGGAGCGACACCAGCGCACCTCCGAGTGCGGGCCCGCCGATCTGCGCGGCGGACCGGCTCCCTTCGAGCGCGCTGTTGCCGCGCGCCAACTGGTCGCGCCTGACCAGCCGTACGAGGCTCGCCTGATACGCGACATCGAAGAACACGCCGAGCACACCGGCGACGAAAGCGGCGACGAACAGCGCGGGAAGCCCCAGCACTCCCAGCGGGTACGCGAGGGCGATCCCGGCCAGCGCCAGAACCCGCCCGAGGTCGGACAGGACCATCACGTCACGGGCGCGCCGCCGGTCCACCCACGCGCCCGCGAACAGGGAGAACAACAGGATCGGCGCCTGCTCCACGGCACGCAGCGCGCCGAGCCGGCCGGTGGAGGCGTCGAGAGTGAGCACGGCGATGAGCGGCAGGACGACCTGCCCGGCCTGCGCTCCGAACTGCGAGGCGGCCTGCCCCACCCAGAGCAGACGAAAGTCACGGTCACGGAGAACGGTGCCGGAGGCACGCGAGACGGACGGCACGACAACCCCTTGGAGGAGCCGGAAAAGCGAGGAAGAGCTCGCTGTGCCGCGTCACGTACAGGTGTGTTCACAGTACGGGCAGCACGCGATGACGGATCGAACGATCTGAAACGTCAGCGCGTGCTCGTGCGACCGGGCATCTCAACTCCTGGAAGGGGCAGGCGTGTCGGCGACAATACCCGTCCGCGGCAGCGCGTGTGCGGCGGGCCGGCGTCGACCGACGAGGTGGTTCCTGCGGAACCAGAGTTCGCGCTGAGGCCCCGCCCGGCTCTGGATCGACTGTTCGCCGGCGGCCTCGCCC
This sequence comes from Streptomyces sp. NPDC093510, assembly GCF_040683555.1. Classification (NCBI taxonomy): domain Bacteria; kingdom Bacillati; phylum Actinomycetota; class Actinomycetes; order Kitasatosporales; family Streptomycetaceae; genus Streptomyces; species Streptomyces sp. NPDC093510. The sequence goes on along the minus strand of NZ_JBFBEE010000005.1, from coordinate 197,080 downwards.
AGAAGATCAGGTGACGTTCCAGGCTGCCTCGATCATCTGGAAGATCTCGTCCACGGCGGCCTGCGGGTCGTCCGCGTCGCGGGCCAGCGCGTAGGCGGCGATCACGAACCTGGCGATCGTCCGGCAGGCCGTCGCGCTCTGTCGCAGGCCGGGATCGGCGAGGAGGGCGGTGGCGAGGGACTCCGCGTGGCGCAGGCGCATCGACTCCTCGTACTCCCGCAGGGCTCGTGACCCGTCGATCATGCGATAGATCGGGGCGGCGCCGTCCGCCGTGCAGTGCTCGACCATGGCCCGGACTTCGCGGCGCAGCGCGGGGACGAGCGGTTCGTGCGGTGCCCGGTCGGTGACCGCCCGGGTGAGGCGTTGTTCGAAGTCGTCGTCCTGCTCGAAGACCAGGGCCTCTTTCGAGGCGAAGTGGGAGAAGAGCGTGGTGACGGCGACGTCGGCCTCCGCGGCCACGTCGCGGATGCCCACCGCGTCGTACCCGCGTTCCAAAAAGAGCCGCAGGGCGGTCTCGGCGATCTTCTGGCGGGTCGCTGCCTTCTTGCGTTCACGGCGTCCGGTCGGCACGGTCATGCCGCTGACACTACCAAATCCAAAGGTGAACCCGTTTCGAAAAGCTAACCGTTAGTGTTACGGTCGGCGGCATGAAGAGAGTGAGCTTTGCCGAGTTCGGCGGTCCTGACGTGCTCCGCCTCGAAGACGCCGAGGAGCCCCACGCGGGCCCCGGCCAGATACGCGTCGTAGTGCGGGCGGCGGGTGTGAACCCCGTCGACTGGCGGATCCGTGAAGGCCAGTTCCAGAAGGTCCGGCCGATCGAGCTGCCTGCCGGAATCGGGCAGGACGCCGCCGGGGTGGTGGACGAGGTCGGCGAGGGCGTCGACGGAGTTCGGGCCGGCGACACCGTGTTCGGGCGGGGTTCCGGCACCTACGCCGAGTTGGCCGTCCTGTCGGCCTGGGCGCGCATGCCCGAGGGGCTGACGTTCGAAGAGGCGGCCGGATATCCCTCCGTGGTGGAGACGGCGTTGCGCGTCCTGCGTGAGTCCGGTGTGCTGCCGGGGCAGACGCTGCTGGTCAGCGGTGCGTCCGGGGGAGTCGGTTCGGCGGTGCTGCAGATCGCCCGCGATCGTGGGATCACTGTGATCGGCACGGCGGGGGCCGCGAACCAGGAGTATTTGCGGAGCCTGGGTGCCCTCGCCACGACGTACGGCGACGGCTGGGCCGGTCGGGTGCGGGAGCTGGTGCGGGGGCTGGGCGGTGTCGACGCGGCGCTCGATTTGGCCGGCTCGGGTGTGATCGGTGAACTCGTCGAACTGACCGGGGACCCGCGGAAGGTGATCTCCATCGCCGACCTGGGCGCACCGGAACACGGCGCCCGCTTCTCGGGCGTGACCGGCGACGTGCCGCGAGCCCTCGCCGAGGCGACCGACCTCATCTCGCGGGGAAAGCTCCACATCCCAGTCGAGAAGTCGTACGCACTCGCCGAAGCCAGGGCGGCGCACGTCGACAGCCGGGCCGGTCACACGCGCGGGCGCCGGGTCATCGTCGTCTGAGCCGTTCCCCGCCCGGTCGCACGGCCCGGAGCCGTCTTCCTTCCAGCGATCCTGCCGGGGCCACCCGGCAGGTGTACGACACGCAAGGAGCCCCATGCACACTCCTGTCACGATCATCGGCGCCGGACTCGGCGGCCTCGTCCTGGCCCGCGTCCTGCACCTCCACGACATCCCGGTCACGGTCTATGAAGCGGAGCCCTCGCCGGAGGCGCGTTCGCAGGGCGGGATGCTCGACATACACGACTACAGCGGCCAACTCGCCCTCGAGGCAGCCGGACTGATGGACGAGTTCCGCGGCCTCGTCCTGGAGGGCCGCCAAGCGATACGACTCCTGGACCGCAACGGAACCGTCCTGTTCGACAAGGCCGACGACGGCAGGGGTGAAAGCCCCGAGGTGCAGCGTGGCGAGCTGCGGCAGATCCTGTTGGACGCACTCCCCGAAGGCACCGTCCGATGGGGCCACAAGACCACTGGCGTCCGCGCCCTCACCGAGAGCCGCCACGAGGTGACCTTCGCAGGCGGCGCCGCCGTCGTCACGAACCTGCTCGTCGGCGCCGACGGCGCATGGTCACGCGTCCGACCGCTGCTCTCCGACGCCACACCTGAGTACGTCGGCCGGTCCTTCGTCGAGACTTGCCTGCACGACGCCGACACCCGGCACCCTGCCACCGTGAAAGCGGTCGGCGGCGGGACGCTCGTCGCGCTCGACCCGGAGGAGAGCGGGAAGTGGCTCCTGGCTCACCGGGAGAAGAGCGGGGTCCTTCGCGCCTACATCACACTGGCCAAGCCGCAGGACTGGTTCGCCACCATCGATTTCACCGATGCCGCCGCGGTCGCCGAGCGGATCGCGGAGGAGTACGACGGCTGGGCCCCGGAACTCACCGCCCTGATCACCGGCGGACAGACCGCGCCGGTCCTGCGCCCCCTCCACGCCCTGCCGGTCGGGCACCGCTGGGACCGGGTGCCGGGAGTGACCCTGCTCGGCGACGCCGCCCACCTCTCAACCCCCAACGGTGAAGGCGTCAACCTGGCCATGCAGGACGGTGCCGAACTCGGCAAGGCCCTCGCCGCACACCCCGACGACATCGAGACCGCCCTCACCTCGTACGAACAAGCACTGTTCCCCCGCAGTGCCGCGGCTGCCGCGGGGGTCGCCCACAACCCCACGCCTCAGGACGTGATCAATTTCTTCACCGACGGAGACTGAGCGGGCGTCTGACAACCCGGCATGACCTTCATGACCTTCATGACCTTGTTGATCGATGGTGCCGTCGGAGGCGTCGGCACCATCACCGCGCAACTTGCCCAGGCCCGCGGCCTCACGGTGATCGGCACCGCGAGGCCGCGGGCCTCGTCTCACTCTGCGTCAGGCTCCCCCTACCGATCGGTCTCCGTACCGCAGTGCGTCGCCCGATGTTCGCCCTGGATTTACCCGCCGACGTCATGGATCGGCGAGCATCTGAGGTCCGGTCGAGATCCATTTCGCGGTACCCCGAGGGGACAACGTTGCAACGCCCACGTCCAGGACGTACATACCAAGGAGGGAGAGCGCGCACCGCGGTCTCCCTGACGGCTCTGCTGTCGCTGGCACTGACGGGATGCGGTGTCCTCGGGGACGACGGAGAGGACGGGGACGGGCCGTCGCCCGTCGGGGCCGCCGCCGTCGCGGGGATCGACTGTGCCGCCGCGGGCAAGGTCCAGGGGACCGGGTCGAGCGCCCAGCAGAACGCGATGAAGTACTGGATCAAGCACTACCAGGCCGCCTGCCCCGGTGTGCGGATCGCCTACAACCCGATCGGATCCGGCGCGGGCGGCGCGCAGTTCCTGCGGGGCGCGACCGCGTTCGGCGGTTCCGACAGCGCGTTGAAGCCCGAAGAGGTCGAGCGTTCGAAGGATGTCTGCCGTGGCGGGCGGGCCATCGACCTGCCCATGGTCGGCGGGCCCATCGCGATCGGCTACGACGTGCCCGGCGTGGACGACCTCGTGCTGGACGCCCCGACCCTCGCCAAGATCTTCGACCGGAAGATCACCACGTGGGACGACCCGGCGATCCAGCGCCTCAACCCCGGCGCCGAGCTGCCCGCCATGCCCGTCCGCCCCGTGCACCGCTCCGACGACTCGGGCACCACGCAGAACTTCCAGGCCTACCTCGCGGGAGCGGCGCCCGAGGCCTGGCCCCACCCGGTGGGCAAGGCCTGGCAGGGCACGGGCGGCGCGTCCGCGAGCGGGTCCAGCGGTGTCGCCTCCGAAGTGACCTCCGGCTTCGGCGCGATCGGCTACTTCGAGCTGTCCTTCGCACGGGCCCGCCACATCAAGACCGTGGGCATCGACACGGGCGCGCCCGCCCCGGTCCGGCCGACGCCCACGACGGCCTCGGCCGGCATCGCGGCGGCCGCCCGGGTCGCGGGCGAGGGCAAGGACATGAAGCTGAAGTTCCGTTACGGCGCCCCAACACCGGGCGCATACCCGATCGTCCAGGTCACCTACGAGATCGTCTGCGACAAGGGGAACCACAAGGAGACCCTGCCCGCCCTCAAGTCCTTCCTGGCCTACACCGCGAGCAAGGCGGGACAGAAGGACCTGTCCCGGCTCAACTACGCGCCGCTGCCCGAGTCCGTCACCGGCCAGGTGCGCGACGTGGTGCGCACCCTCTCCTGAGACGCGCCCCCGGATTCCGGGCTGCCCGTGCCGTCGTCCTCGCCCCAGGTGACGGGTAGTTCGTGGACCCCGAAGATGTTCATGCCCTCGCGCAGCCGTACGTCCCCGGGGGCGACCGCGAGGCGCAGGGTGGGGAAGCGGGTGACGAGGGCAGGGAAGGCCACCCGCATCTCGACGCGGGCCAGCTGCTGGCCGAGGCACTGGTGGACGCCGTGGCCGAAGCCCAGCTGCCCGTTCGCCCTGCGCCGCAGGTCGAGCACGTCGGGGTCGGGGAACTTGGCCGGGTCGCGGTTGGCGGCCTCCATCGACACGGCGACGGACTCGCCCTTCCTGATCAGCAGGCCCTCGATCTCGACGTCCTCCAACGCGGCGCGCAGCCCGGTCTGCGCGATGGTCGCGTACCGCATCAGCTCCTCGACGGCCCGGTCGGCGAGTTCGGGCTCGGCGCGCAGGGCGGTGAGCTGGTCGGGATGGGTCAGCAGGGCGAAGGTGCCGAACGCGATCATATTGGCGGTGGTGTCGAGGCCCGCGCCCAGCAGGAAGGCGCCGACGCCGGTGAGTTCGTCGTCGGTGAGGTCGCTGTCGGTCAGATCGCCGAGCAGGTCGTCAGTGGGTTCGGCGCGCTTCCGCAGGACGAGTTCCCGCATGTACTCCTCGATCGCGGTCATGGCCGCGGCGCGCTCTTCCTCGGTGGAGCTCAGCGTCATGGAGGTGGCGGTGTGCCGTTGGAACATGTCCTGGTCGGCGTAGGGCACTCCGAGCAGCTCGCAGATCATGAGCGCGGGGACGGGCCGCGCGAACGCCTCCAACAGGTCGAGAACGGGGCCCTGCCGCTCCATGGCGTCGAGGTGGTCGGCGGTGATCCGCTCGGCGCGTTCGGTGAGCAGCCGCATGCGGCGCACCGTGAACTTGCCCGCGAGCAGCCGCCGGTAACGGGTGTGCTCGGGTGCGTCGATGCCCGTGAGGTCTCCCAAGGGGGCGGGCGGCAGCTCGCCGGTGAACCCCGTGGGCACGGGCATGTGCTGCAGTTCGTAGCGCGAGCTGAAGCGCGGGTCGCTCAGGACCGCGCGGACGGCGGCATGGCCGGTGGCCAGCCAGCCCACGTGCCCGTCGGGATAGCGCATCCGCGTGAGCGGCCGTTCTTCGCGCAGCCGCGTCAGCTCGGCGGGCGGATCGAAGGGGCAGCCCGCGGGGCGGGACGTAGGAAAGCCGCTGAGCGGTTCGCCGGGGTTGTTGACGGGACCGGTCGACACATCGTTCTGCATGGGCATGGGTGTTTCCCTCCGGTGCGGACGTGCTGTGACATCAGCATGGCGCACATGGTGGCACACATGTGACGCCATATTGAGCCAAGGTGGCTCCCGGTGGCGCGTCAGGAGGGGTGGCGGGCGATCAAGTAGGTCGACCCCGGCCGTCTGAGTACTCGTACTCATGAACGACCCTCGCGGCTCACGCAAGCTGGTCGTACCAGTCGAGAAGGTCGAGGAAAGGGAGTCAGCTGTGGGTAACGGCATGCGAGTCCGCCCGGTGTCACGAGCGATGGGAGGCCGGTCGGTGCGATCCCTCGTGGGGCTCGCGCTGGCGGGCGCGGCGGCGGCCGCGGTGCTGACCGGCTGCTCCATGGAGGACGCGACCTGCGGTGGCGGCGAGTATCCGGTCCTGCGTGTGGGCGGCAGCGGCTCCGCTTGCCAGCCGGACGGCGAAGAGCCGCCGAAGGGCTACGCCCGCTACCCGGAGGGCAAGGTTCCCGAGCGGGTCGGGGGCAAGTGGGACAAGTACTGGAACGACCACACGCTCGACAAGGACGGAAAGATCATCAAGCTCAAGGACGGTCAGTGAGCGCGTGAACGCGTCTCCGAGTCCGTAACCGGAGGCGGCCCGCGGGTGTGAGCGTCTCCTCAGCGGGCACTCGACTGTTGGGCCCCGCCGTGTCTCCCCCGTCGCGGCGGGGCTCTCCGCGTCTTCGGGAGGGGCCGGCCCGGTACCGCAGGCCGGTCGTGCTCGTGATCGCGGCACGCGAGGGCCCCGGGTCCCATGGTGACCACTGGACTTGCCCGGCTCGTCATGCGTACTTAACTGGTGCGTACTTAACTGTGTGCTTAACCGGTTCTGTTCGAACCATTGTGTTCGGTTTCCCTGGCCTCTAGTGTCGTGGCCGTCGCCGGGCGTAAGCATCGGATCGGCTCGCCGGAACGGCGTCTGCGCAGGCAGGACGGTGTGCCGACGGCTTTCTTGCGGACCGCTCAGGCGCGCCGCCGCCCTGGCGTGCGAACCGCGCCGCCCGGGCTCTGGCACTCCCGACGCCGGGCCGTCGGAAACACCGCACCGCCCCTGATGACAAGCCGCGCCGTGCGCGGTCGACCCGGCATGCCCCCGGGCCGCCGCGCCCCGATCGAACCAGGAGCACCAGATGAGACGAACCCGAGCCGCCGTCGCGGCGGGCGCCCTGCTCGCCGCCTGCGCTTCTCTCCTCACCTCCGCCCCGGACGCCCAAGCCGCCGCGGCCCCCGGATTCCACATCCGGGACGGACGGCTGCTGGACGCCAACGACAAGGACTTCGTGCTGAGGGGCGTCAACCACGCCCATGCCTGGTATCCGGACAGGACCGACAAGGCGCTGAAGGACATCAAGGCCAACGGCGCCAACTCCGTGCGCGTGGTGCTGAGCACGGGCGACCAGTGGACCAAGAACGACACCGCCGACGTCGCCCACGTGGTGGACGAGTGCAAGAAGAACCGGCTCATCTGCGTACTGGAGGCCCACGACACCACCGGTTACGGCGAGGCGGGCGCCGCGGTCACCCTGTCCGAGGCCGTCGACTACTGGCTGAGCGTCAAGGGCGCCCTCGTCGGCCAGGAGAAGTACGTCCTGGTCAACATCGGCAACGAGCCCTTCGGTAACACCCATTACGCGGACTGGACCGACGCCACCAAGAACGCCATCGGCCGCCTGCGCGACGGCGGCATCGACCACACCCTGATGGTCGACGCCCCCAACTGGGGCCAGGACTGGTCCTTCACCATGCGGGACAACGCCGCCGGTGTCTTCGCCGCCGACCCGGACAAGAACACCGTCTTCGACATCCACATGTACGGCGTCTACGACACCCCGGCCGAGGTCAGCGACTACCTGAACCGCTTCACCAAGGCGAAACTGCCCATCGTGGTGGGCGAGTTCGGTGACATGCACTCCGACGGCAACCCCGACGAGGGTGCCATCATGGCCACCGCGCAGTCCCTGGGCATCGGCTACCTCGGCTGGTCCTGGAGCGGCAACGGCGGGGGCGTGGAGTATCTGGACCTGGCGCGGAACTTCGACCCGAACCAGCTCTCCGACTGGGGCAAGCGCCTGTTCGACGGCGCCGACGGCATCAAGGCCACGGCCAAGGAAGCCGGCGTCTTCGCCGACCCGGGAGACGGCGGCGGGGCCGGCGCCTGTGCCGTCACCTACCGCCTCAGCGACTGGGGTGACTCCTTCAACGCCGACATCACCGTCCGCAACACGTCCAAGCAGGCGGTCGACGGCTGGGGCCTGGACTTCGCCTTCCCGGCACAGCAGAAGATCAGGTCGGTGTGGAACGCAAGGGCGACCCAGGACGGCGCCCGAGTACACGTCACGCCCGAGTCCTGGACGAGGACGATTCCCGCCGACGGATCGGTGAGCTTCGGCCTCAACGGGTCCTCCACCGGGGGCAACGCGGCCCCGAGCACCTTCACCCTCAACGGGAAGACCTGCACCGTCGCCTGAATCCTGGTTCAGTGACCGGATGAGCGCACTTCGGTGGACGGCCGGTAAGGTCGGCCGCTGAAGTGCGGAACCGGTCCAGCAGGAGGGCGCATGAAACGGCCGACTATCGCGGACATCGCGCGCAGCGCGGGCGTCTCGAAGGTCGCGGTGTCCTACGCCCTCAACGACCAGCCCGGTGTCTCCGCGCAGACCCGCGCCAAGATCAAGGCGATCGCGCGGGACGTGGGCTGGCGGCCGAGCAACGCGGCACGCGCCCTCAACGGCGCCAAGGCCCGCGCGGTGGGCCTCGCCGTGTGCCGTCCCGCCCGCACCCTCAGCGTCGAGCCGTTCTTCATGGAGCTGATCAGCGGCATCGAGTCGGAACTCGCGCCGCGGTCCATCGCCCTCATGCTGCAGACGGTCACCAGCCACGAGGACGAGATCGAGCTGTACCGCCGCTGGTGGGGCGAGGGCAGGGTGGACGGCGCGCTTCTCGTGGACCTGCACGACGACGACGTCCGCGTACCGGCCTTCGCCGCCATGGACCTGCCCGCGGTGGCCCTCGGCCCGCCCGAGGCGGCCGGCGGCGTGCCCGCCGTCTGGTCCGACGACGGCGCGAGCATCCTGGAGACCGTCGCCTACCTGGCGGCGCTCGGGCACCGGAACATCGCGCGCGTCGCGGGTCTTGTGAAGCTCGCGCACACGACCGTGCGCGACGCCGCGTTCGAGGAGGGCTGCCGCGCCGCGGGCCTGCCCGAGCCCGTGGTCGTGCACACCGACTACTCGGGTGACGAGGGAGCACGCGCCACCCGCAAGCTCCTCATCGCCGCGCAACGCCCGTCGGCGATCGTCTACGACAACGACATCATGGCGGTCGCCGGCCTGTCGGTCGCACAGGAACTGAACCTGGACGTACCACGCGACCTTTCCCTGGTGGCCTGGGACGATTCGCCCTTCACCCAGGTCGTACGCCCGCAACTCACCGCCCTGACACGGGACATCGCGGAGTACGGGGCGTGCGCCGCGCGGACCCTGCTGGCCGCCGTGGACGACGAACCCGTCGAGAACCGCCAGGTCACGGCCGCCCGCCTGGTCCCGAGGGCCAGCACGAGCCCGCCACCGCGCGCATAGGAGCAGGCAGCGCGAGAGGGGGCGCCGCACCGTCAGGTGTGCGGCGCCCCCTCTCCCGCTGCCGGGGTACGGCTCAGTCCCGCGGCGCGCGCGGCGCCGCCGTGGACGCGCGAGGCGTCAACGACGGCGTCGGGACCGGACGCGGCGAGACCGCACGCCCGTCGATGACGGCGAACAGCTCGCGGGCGACCTCGGCCCCGAAGCCGTGCACGTCGTGGCTCATCGCCGAGAGCGTCGGATGCGTGAGCCGGCACAGCTGGGAGTCGTCCCAGGCGAGCAGCGACAACTCGTCCGGCACCGGAACGCCCATCTCGGCGGCGACCCCCAGACCGGCCACGGCCATGAGGTCGTTGTCGTAGACGATGGCGGTCGGACGGTCGGGACGCAGGAGCAGCGAACGCGTGGCACGCGCCCCCTCCTCGCCCGCGAACCCGGTCGCCACCTGCGGGCTGGGCGTCAGGCCCAGCTCGCGCAGGGTGGTCTGGAACGCCTGTTCCCGGATGGCGCTGTGTCCCAGGCCCGCGGGCCCGCCGACGCGTGCGATGCGCCGGTGGCCCAGGGCGGCGAGGTAGCGTACGGCCTCGGCCATCGCGGTGGCGTCGTCGGTCCACACCGAGGGAATCCCGCCGGTCAGGTCGGGATGGCCGACCGCGACCGCCGGGATGCCGAGCCGCTTGAGCGGTTCGACCCGCGGGTCGTCCTGATGGAAGTCGACCAGGATGGACCCGCCGATCTGCCGCTCACGCCACCAGGTCTCCTGTAGGACTATCTCCTCGTCCAGGCTGCTGACCAGGCGCAGCAGCAGCGAGCAGGACTGTTCGGCCAGCACGCTCTCGATGCCGGAGATGAACTCCATGTAGAACGGTTCGAGACCGAGAAGCCGGGCCGGCCGGCACAGGGCGAGGCCGATGGTGTCGGTCTTCTGCGTGGAGAGGCTCCGGGCCGAGGAGTTGGGGGCCCAGCCCAGCTCCCGGGCGACGGCGAAGATGCGTTCGCGCGTCGGCTCCGAGAGCCCGGGTTTGTGGTTGAACGCGATGGACACCGCGCCCTTGGAGACCCCGGCGGCCGCCGCGACGTCCTTGATGGTGACGCGCTGGGTGGGAGCGCTCACGCCGGTTCCACACAGAACAGGGCCGCCCGCACGGTGTTGGCCCCGGCGCCCCGCGCACCATGCACGCGGATCAGGGTCCGCTCACCCGGCAGCAGCGTGATCAGGCCGCGGTCGGCGGAGGCGCCGGGGGCGATGCGGTCGGCCTGGAGCAGCAGGTCGCGTACGAGGGTCTGCGCGGTCACCGTGACGTCGACGGTGTCCCGGTCGCCGCCCACGGTCGTGACGGCGACCTCGTAGCGCGGCTCCGGATAGTCGAACTCCCGGTCCCGCACGGGCAGATGGACGGCGCGCAGCTCGCCGGCGTCGGCGACCAGGTACTCCTTGGAGGAGCCTGTCGCGGGTACGGCCTCCGGCGGGACCGGCAGTCGCAGCACCTCGCGCGGCGGGGCGGTCAGCCCGAGCGACACGCGCGCGGCGAGCGTGCCGTCGGCGCGCATCAGGCGCAGCGTGACGGTGGTCGTCCACGGCTCGGCGCCCTGGTTGGCGAGCACCAGGTCGGCGCCGTCGGCTCCCGGCTGGAGGGTGAGGAGACGGTCGGCGTAGACGCGGCGCAGTTCGTGGTGGAGCGGCTTGAGCCTGCCGTCGCCGTCCACGGCGGACCAGGAACTGACCGGCCAGCAGTCGTTGAGCTGCCACACGATCGTCCCGGCGCAGCGCGGCCAGTTCGCCCGCCAGTGTTCGATGCCGGTGGCGACGGCGCGGGCCTGGACGACCTGGGTGAGGTAGTGCCAGCGGTCGAAGTCGCCCTCGGGCAGGGCGAAGTGGCGCTCCACGCCGCGGTCCAGCTTGCCGTTGCCGTCCTCCGCCTTCTGGTGGTGCAGCATGCCGGGGGAGTCCGCGGCGAGCTCCTCGCCCGGCAGGGCGCGGCGCAGCGTCGCCATCGCGGGGGGCGCCTGCCAGCCGAACTCGGAGACGAACCGCGGCACGTTCGCGCGGTACTCCGCGTAGTCCTGCCGGTTCCACACCTCCCACGAGTGGTACGTGCCGTGGTCGGGGTCGTTGGGGTGGTGCTCCCACGAGCCCGACCAGGGGCTGCCCGCGGTGTAGGGCCGGGTGGGGTCCAACTCGGCTACTACTCGCGGCAGAAGCCCGAGGTAGTACCCCTCGCCCCAGGAGTCGCCCGCGAGCTTGTCCTCCCACTCCCAGTCGCGGAAGCCCCACAGGTTCTCGTTGTTTCCGTTCCACACCACGAGGCTGGGGTGGGGCATGAGGCGTACGACGTTCTCGCGGGCCTCTGCCTCGATCTCGCCGCGCAGCGGCTGCTCCTCGGGATAGGCGGAGCAGGCGAACAGGAAGTCCTGCCAGACCATCAGGCCGAGCTCGTCGCAGGCGTCGTAGAACGCGTCGTCCTCATAGATGCCGCCGCCCCAGACGCGGACGAGGTCGATGTTGGCGTCCGCGGCCTGGGTGAGGCGCGCCCGGTAGCGCTCGGGGGTGATCCTGGAGGGCAGTACGTCGTCGGGAATCCAGTTCACGCCGCGTACGAAGACGCGCTCGCCGTTGACGACGAAGGTGAAGGGGGTGCCGTGTTCGTCGGCGGTGCGGTCGAGTTCCAGCGTGCGGAAGCCGACTCGGCGGTGCCATGTGTCGAGCGCAAAGTCGTCGGTGAGCAGCGTCAACTCGACGTCGTACAGCGGCTGTTCGCCGTAGCCGCGGGGCCACCACAGCTGTACGTCGGGCACGTCGAGCACCAGGGTGACGGCATCGCCCCTGACATCGGCCCGCGCCTCGATCCCCGCCACGGTGGCGCGTGCGACGAGCGGCCGGTCCGTGCCCCGCGCGGTGCGCTCCAGGTCGACCCTCAACTCCACGCGCCCCGCCCCGCCCTCGACTGTCACCAGCGGCCTGACCCGGGTGATGCGCGCCGTCGACCAGTGCTCCAGCCGCACCGGACGCCACACGCCGGCGCTCACCACGGTCGGCCCCCAGTCCCACCCGAAGGAGCACGCCATCTTGCGGATGTACTGGAAGGGTTCCGGATAGACGTTGGGGCGCTCGCCCACCGCCTCCCGGACGGCCGCCGCCTCCTTGTGGGCGGGAGCGAACTCCACCCGCAGCTCGCCCTCGCGGCCTGTGACGTCGAACCGGTAGGAGCGGTGCATGTTGCGCGTGCTGCCCAGCTCCGCGCCGCCCAGCGAGATGCGGGCGGCCGTGTCGAGACCCTCGAAGACCAGGTCGGTCCGTTCGTGCTCCCCCGCGAGCGCCCCGACGGCACCGAGTGGGCGCGTGTACGTCCAGGAGCGCTGCGCCACCCAGGCGATGTCGTTCTCGTTCGTGCCGATGAAGGGGTCGGGGATGAGGCTCGCGGCGAGCAGATCGGTGTGGACGCAGCCGGGGACACGGGCGTCGAGGAGCGCCCCGTCATGGCTGAGACTCCAGCCTTCCGTCAGCTGGGTGACGTCCTTCATTTGTGGCTCCAATCGGACAGGCGCAGGCCCTGCTCGGATGCGATGCCGGTCAACCTAACTCGGCGTTAGTTAACCGGTCCAGTAACGGGGAGCGATCAGGGGCGGTTGCGACAGGCCAGGTGGCAGTGCGAGCCCCAAGTTGGGCGTACAGGGCAGGGTAACGATCGGGTATCGCGCTGGAAATCTGAGCTTTACCGGTTCACGGATCGCTGACATAGTGCCGTCAGCCGCTGGGGCCTGAGCCGTAACCCTTGAAAGGAGTTGGGCACATGAGGAGGAAGCCGCTGATCGCCGCGCTGCTTGCCACCGCGCTGCTGACCGTCGCGGGGTGCAGCGGGGGAGGGGCCCCGTCCACCGAGACGGCCAAAGCGCCCTCGGACGCGGGCAAGGTGTCCGGCACCATCACCGTGCTCACCCACCGCACCGACCTCGTGCAGGACGGCACGATGAAGAAGTACGCCGCCGCGTTCAACAAGATCTACCCCAAGGTGAAGGTCGAGTTCGAAGGCGTCACCGACTACGAGGGGGAGGTCAAGATCCGGATGAACACGGAGAACTACGGCGATGTCCTCTCCATCCCGGCCGTGATCTCCAAGGGCGACTACCCGAAGTTCTTCGCCCCGCTCGGCGACACCCGGACGATGGAACGGAAGTACCGCTTCACCGACAAGACCGACGTCAAGGGCAAGACCTACGGCATCGCCAACTTCGGCACCGCCAACGGCTTCGTCTACAACAAGGCCCTGTGGAAGAAGGCCGGCATCACCGAGTGGCCCACCACTCCGGCGCGATTCCTCGACGACCTGAAGACGGTCAAGGAGAAGACGGGCGCCACGCCCTACTACACCAACTTCAAGGACGGCTGGCCGCTGACCAGCCCCTGGACCAACAGCATCGGCTCGGCGAGCTGCGACGCCAAGGCCTCCGACGTCCTGGCCGCGTCCGACAAGCCGTGGGCCGAGGGTAACGACCTCAACGTCATCGACACCCTGCTGCACGACATCGTCCACGACGAGCTCTCCGAGAAGGACCCCACCACGACCAACTGGGAGAGCTCCAAGGCACAGCTGGCCAAGGGTGAGATCGGCAGCATGCTGCTCGGCTCCTGGGCCATCCACCAGATGCGCGACGCCGCGAAGAAGGCGGGCGAGAACCCCGACGACATCGGCTTCATGCCCTTCCCCGTCCAGAAGAACGGCCGGTTCTGCGCCACGCTCCTCTCGGACTACCAACTGGCGGTCAACGCGCACTCCGAGCACAAGGACGCCGCACGCGCCTGGCTCGACTGGTTCACCGAGAAGTCCGGCTTCGCCGCGAAGGAGGGCGGTGTCTCCGCCCTGAAGTCCACGGACCTGCCCGAGGTGCTCAAGCCCTACATCGACAACGATGTCAAGCTCGTCGAGCGTTCCGAGGCCAAGACGGAGGACGTCAACGTCATCGACAACGCCTCCGAGATCGGCCTGGCCAAGCAGGACTACCGACAGAAGCTCGTCGACATCGCCCGCGGCGCGCGGGACGGCGATCTGCGGGGCTACTTCGACGACCTGAACAAGCGCTGGGCCGACGCGGCCGCGGCCTCCGGTTCCTGAACGGGCACGCACGGGGCCCCGCGCCGCCCGCGGGGCCGGGCCCCCCTGCCCCTCAACCCGTCGCGGAACACGAAAGGCCCGCCCGACATGACTGACACGACATCCACCGCGCCGCCCACCCCGCAAACGCCCCCGGCCGCCGCGCGCCGCCGCGCCGGCCGCCCCGCCGGGCCCACGCGCTCCTGGCGCGACCATCCGCTGCGACGGATCACCCCGTGGCTGTTCCTGCTCGCACCGCTCGCGCTGCTGGTCACGTTCACCTACGTGCCCGTGGGCAACATGATCTATTACAGCTTCACGGACTGGGACGGCGTCAGCCCGGACCGGAACTTCACCGGGGTCGACAACTACACCCAGTTGTTCACGCGGCCCGAACTGTTCCGGGTCTTCTTCGTGAGCTTCTACTACCTGGCCGCTTCCGCCGTGCAGATCGTGATCGCGCTGTACTTCGCGACGGTTCTCAGCTTCGACCTGCGGTTCCGGAACTTCTTCAAGGGAATCCTCTTCTTCCCCTACCTGATCAACGGCGTCGCCATCGGCTTCGTCTTCCTCTACTTCTTCCAGGACGGCGGCACCCTCGACTCCATCCTGTCCTGGTTCGGCGTCGGCGGCGACCACGCCTGGCTCGGTGACCCCGAGTCGGCCAACACCTCGCTCGCCGGGGTGTCCGTGTGGCGGTTCACCGGCCTCAACTTCGTGCTCTTCCTCGGGGCGATCCAGTCGATCCCCGCCGAGCTGTACGAGGCGGCCCAGCTCGACGGCGCCACCCGCTGGCAGCAGTTCCGGCACATCATCGCGCCGAGCATCCGGCCCGTACTGAGCCTCAGCGTCATTCTGGCGATCTCCGGCTCGCTGGCCGTCTTCGAGATCCCGTACATCATGACCGGCGGCGCGACCGACACCTCGACCTTCGTCATCCAGACGGTGAAGCTCGCCTTCCAGTTCAACAAGACGGGCCTGGCCTCGGCGTGCGCCGTCGTACTGCTCCTGATCATCCTGCTGGTCACCTGGATACAGCGCCGGCTCGTGCCCGACGACAAGGTGGACCTCGTATGACCACGCTCACCACGCCCGCCCCCGACAAGCGCTCCCACACCGACGGACGGCCTCGGACGGGCAAGCGGCGGCGGCCCCGCGTCGGCACGGCACTGACCTACCTGTCGCTGGTCGTCGCCTCGCTCGTCGTGCTCATCCCCCTGGTCGTCGTCTTCCTGACCTCGCTCAAGACGTCCCGCGAGGTGACCGACGGCAGCGCGATGAGCCTGCCGCACGACTGGCTGAACTTCTCCAACTACGCGACCGCCTTCAACGACGGCAAGATGCTCACGGCGTTCGGGAACACGGCGTTCATCCTGCTGTTCTCGATCACCGGCACCGTGCTCATCGGGTCCATGACGGCGTACGCGATCGACCGCTTCGAATTCCGCCTCAAGAAGACCGTCATGGCGCTGTTCCTCATCGCCACCCTGGTACCCGGCGTGACCACGCAGGTGGCGACCTTCCAAGTGGTCAACAGCTTCGGCCTGTTCGACACACACTGGGCCCCGATCCTGCTCTACATGGGCACCGACATCGTGTCGATCTACATCTTCCTGCAGTTCATCCGAGGCATCCCCACCTCACTCGACGAGGCGGCCCGGCTGGACGGCGCGAACACCTTCACCATCTACCGCAAGATAATCCTGCCGCTCCTGAAGCCGGCGATCGCGACCGTCGTCATCGTCAAGGGCATCACGACGTACAACGACTTCTACATCCCGTTCCTCTACATGCCGTCCGAGGACAAGGGAACGATCTCCACCGCCCTGTTCCGCTTCAAGGGGCCCTTCGGCGCGCACTGGGAGAACATCTCCGCCGGGGCCATCCTCGTCATCCTGCCGACGCTGCTCCTCTTCCTCTTCCTTCAGCGCTACATCTACAACGGGTTCGCGCAAGGGGCCACGAAGTAGGGGGCCACGGTTTTATCCCCCACGCGGCGGCTACCCGTGCGGGACCGAAGGGAGGGGGTCCCCGTGACAGTCACGACATCCCCGCCGACCGCGCGGACGAGGCAGCGGGAGGAAGTCAGCCAGCAGGAGCTCGTCCGGTACCTGGAGGACCGCTTCGCCTGCGCGCAGGCCTGCGACGACTGCGTGCGCGAGTGCGCCGTGCGCCAGGGCCCGGCCGAGTGCGGCGAAGGGGCACGGCTCAACACGGCCTGCGCGGACGTGTGCGACGCGACGTCCCGCGTGCTCGCCGAGCAGAGCGACTAGGACGAGCAGCGGGTCCGCATGCAGGTCGAGTGGTGCCGCGCGGTCTGCCTCCAGTGCGCCTCCCTCTGCGACCTGAACCCCACCTCGACCCGCTGCGCCGACGCCTGCCGCCGCTGCGCGAAGGCGTGCGATGACTTTCTGAGGACGTTGGGCTGAGGACGTTGGGCTGAGGACATTGGGCTGAGGGCCGGGTGGGGCGGTCCGCCGGACGGCGCGGTGCTGCCCGCGAAGACTCTGCAGGCCGGCGCCCCGACCACCACCACCGCGGGCGGCTTCCACGTAGGGCGCGGTGGATTGATGCCTGCCTCCTGTGTGCCCAGGACCGGCGCGAGGTTGCCCACGCCGCGACGGCGGGATCGACTTGCGCCCAGGGCCCGTCGTCGGCCATGTCGACCGCGCCCGGCCCCGCGCGGCAACGACGGCGCTCTGCGCATCCGGACACGCGGCCGCCAACTCGGCGGGAACCAGACCGGATCTTCGTCCGACCACTGCAGCAGAGCCCCACGCGCACTCACGCGCACCACGCACTGGAACGAGGGAGCAGCCGTATGCACTGGTACGAGGACGACGGATTCTGGACGGACTTCTCCGGGACCATGTTCTCCGAGCGCAGACGCACGGAGGTCGAGAGCCTGGTCACCGGGTCGTCCCTGCTCCGGTTCCCGGCCGGGAGCCGCGTACTGGACCTGTGCTGCGGGCCCGGCCTCTACCTCGTGCCGCTGGCCCGCGGCGGCTGCGCGGTGACAGGGCTGGACCTCAGCCCGGCCATGCTGAAGCGGGCCGGCGCCGTGTGTGAGGAGGCGGGGGTCGACGTCAGGCTGGTGCGGGCCGACATGCTGACCCACGTCGAGCCGATGACGTACGACGTGGTGCTCAACCTCTTCACCTCGTTCGGCTACTTCGACGACCCGCTCGACAACGAGCGCGTGCTGCGCAACGCCCACGACTCGCTCGTGCCGGGCGGGCGTCTCCTCGTCGACGTGATGGGCAAGGAGGTCCTGGCGGGCTGGATCGGCCGTCCCCAGGTCGTCGAACTCGACGACGGGGCGTACGTGGTGCAGCGCGACACCGTTCTGGACAGCTGGACCCGGCTGCGCACCGACTGGACGCTGGTGCGGGACGGCGCGGCGCGGGAGTCGTCGCTCACCTCGTTCCTCTACAGCGCGGCCG
The DNA here is from genome assembly GCF_040683555.1 of Streptomyces sp. NPDC093510. Classification (NCBI taxonomy): domain Bacteria; kingdom Bacillati; phylum Actinomycetota; class Actinomycetes; order Kitasatosporales; family Streptomycetaceae; genus Streptomyces; species Streptomyces sp. NPDC093510. Next base: position 179,481 of record NZ_JBFBEE010000005.1, on the reverse strand, counting down.
AGCTCCGCGCGCTCTTCGAGGCGGTCGGCTTCACCGACGTGCGGTGTTACGGCGACTTCGACGGCGGCCCCTACGACAACCGCTCGAAGCGGCTGATCGTGACCGGTACCCGCCCTGAACTGCCCCCGAACACGCGGGAACTTTGAGGCGGTCGCGGCCGACTACTGAACGGCGGACGCGGTCGAGCACGGCGCAGCCGCCAACGCGCACGTGAACGAGGGGACTTCATGACCGAGGCCGCATCCGCGCCGCCCACGCCGACGCCGCTGCCGACGACGCCGGCTCCCAGTCGCGCAGCCCGCTCGCGCGACGCACCGGGCCGGGCAACCGAAGACCGTCCCACCGGGCGCGGCCGGCTGCTGACCACGCTGGTGGCGCTCTCCGTCACGCTCGTCGTCTCCGTCCTGGCCGGCATCGCGCTGGGACCGACCGTCGTACCGCCCGGCGACGTCGTGCGCTTCCTGACCGCGGCCCTCACCGGAGGCGGCATCGGGGCGGACGAGGTGACGGGTTACTCCATCGTCTGGCACGTGCGCACCCCGCGGGTGCTGCTCGCCGCAGTCGTGGGCGCCGGACTCTCCGTCGTGGGCGTCGCCATCCAGGCGCTGGTGCGCAACGCCCTCGCGGACCCGTTCGTGCTGGGCATCTCCTCCGGAGCCTCGGTGGGAGCGACCGGAGTCGTCGTGTTCGGCATCTTCGCCGGTCTCGGGGTCTACGCCCTGTCGGCCGCCGCGTTCCTCGGCGCCCTCGGCGCGACGGTCCTCGTGTACCTGGCCGCGCGCGGCCCGATGGGGCTGACACCGCTGCGGCTTGTGCTGACCGGGGTGGCGCTGGCGTACGGGTTCCAGGCGCTGATGAGTGTCCTGGTGTTCCTCGCCCCGAACGGGCAGGCCGCGCGGACGGTGCTCTTCTGGCTCCTTGGCAGCCTCGGGTCGGCGACCTGGGAGTCCCTGCCCCTGGTGACCGGGGCGGTGCTGGTCGCGGTCGTCGTGCTGCTGCGGCACAGCAGGTCGCTGGACGTGCTGTCGCTCGGCGACGAGACAGCGGCCAGCCTGGGCGTGGACGCGGACGGCCTGCGGCGCGGGCTCTTCGTGCTCACCGCGGCCGTCACCGGGCTGATCGTCGCGGTCAGCGGCGCGATCGGTTTCGTCGGACTCGTCCTGCCCCATGTGGTGCGGATCTGGGTCGGCTCCACGCACCGGCGCGTGCTCGCGGTCGCGCCCCTGGCCGGCGCGTGCTTCATGGTCTGGGTCGACCTGGTGGCCCGTACCGCCTTCGCCCCCGAGGAACTGCCGCTCGGGGTGATCACCGCGCTCATCGGGGTGCCGGTGTTCGTCGTGCTGATGCGGCGCCGCGGCTATCTCTTCGGAGGCCGGTAGATGGTCCTCTCCCTGCACGAACTGACGGTCGAGGCGGCCGGGCGCGCCCTCGTCGACCGGCTGAGCATCGACGTGGCCGGCGGTTCGATCGTGGGGCTAGTCGGCCCCAACGGCAGCGGCAAGTCGACCGCACTGCGCTGCGTCTACCGGGCGTTGAAGCCGACGTCCGGGGCGGTGCTGCTCGACGGGACCGATCTGACGGCGCTGAAACTGCGCGACAGTGCCCGTTCGATCGCCGCCCTGACCCAGGAGAGCCACACCGAACTCGACTTCACCGTCGAGGAGGTGGTCGCCCTGGGCCGTGCCCCGCACGCGCAGGGCAACCACCCCCTGACGGCGCGCGAACGGGACCTGTGCCGGGAGGCGATGGACCGGCTGGACGTCGCCCATCTCGCCGACCGCAGCGTGCTGAGCCTCTCCGGAGGGGAACGGCAGCGGGTCCTCGTCGCCCGTGCCCTCGTCCAGGAACCCCGCCTCCTCGTCCTCGACGAACCCACCAACCACCTCGATGTACGGCACCAGGTGGAGCTGCTCTCCTTCCTGCGAGGCTCCGGACTGACCGTGCTGACAGCCCTGCACGACCTCAACCTCGCGGCCCAGGTGTGCGACCGCATCGCCGTGCTCGGCGCCGGCTGCCTGGTCTCCTCCGGTGTGCCGGCCGAGGTCCTGACGCCGGAGCTGGTGCGGAAGGTGTTCGGCGTCGATGCCGCCGTCGTGCCCCACCCGCGTACCGGAATCCCCCAACTGCTCTACGACCTCGCCCCGGCCTCCGCCACCGTCCCGGCCCCCACTGAGCCCCCGGCGCCCGCTGAGCCCTCGGCCCCCACTGAGCCCCCGGCCTCCGCCGACGCTTCCCCGGAAGGACCACACTCGTGACCAGACCACCGTTCCCCCGAGCCCTCACCGCCGGGCTCCTGGCCACCGGGCTCCTGCTGACCGCCGGCTGCGGCGCCGAGGTCGAACAGGCGGCGGACGGCAAGCCCGACACCGTCACCGTCTCCAACTGCGGCAAGGACGTCACGTACACCCGTCCCGAGCGGGCGGTCGCGTACGACGTGAGCGGCGCGGAGAAGATGTTCGCCCTGGGACTCTCCGACCGCATGCGCGGATACGTCATGAACAAGCTCGGCGATCCCTCCATCAAGGGGTCGCCCTGGCGCGAGAAGTACTCCGAGGTCGACCGTCTCGGCACCGAGCGGATCACCCGGGAGCTCGTCGTCGACGCCGACGCCGACTGGGTGCTCGCCGGTTGGAACTCCGGATTCAGCGAGGAGCGCGGTATCACCCCGGCCCTGCTGGACAAGGTCGGTGTCGCCAGCTACCTGCACACCGAGACCTGCTGGGACTACGGCAAGAAGGGCGCCGCCGCCGACGTGTCACCGCTTCAGGCGCTCTACACGGACCTGGACAACCTGGGCCGGATCTTCGGTGTCGAGAAGCGGGCCGACAAGCTCGTCGCCGGGCTGAAGGACCGGGTCGCCGCGCTGAAGAAGACCTGGCCCGACACGGGCGACCCGGCCAAGGTGTTCGTCTACGACTCGGGCACCGACCAGCCGTTCACCGCGGGCAGGCACGCCGCGCCGGACAGCATCATCACCGCGGCCGGCGGAACCAACGTCTTCGGAGACCTCGACAAGGGGTGGACGACGGTGGGCTGGGAACCGGTCATCAAGGCCAGGCCCGAGGTCATCGTGATCGTCGACTACGCGGACCAGCCCGCGAAGAAGAAGATCGCCCACCTCAAGTCGCTGCCCGCCCTGAAGTCCGTACCGGCGGTGAAGAACAACCGCTTCCACGTGATGTCCTACGGCGACGTCGTCAGCGGCCCGCGCAACGTCACGGGCGCCGAGGACCTGGGCCGCTACCTGCGCTCGGTCGGGCGGTGACGACGATGGCGACCCCGACGCGTACAGCACCCGCCCACCCCGGCGCCGGCGCCGACACGGGCACCGACACGGGCACGGGCACGGCTACGGAAGCCGGAGCCGCTCGGCCCGACGAGCACACCACAGCACCCGCGCCGGTCCACGAGCACACCACCGAACCCGCGCCGGTCCACGACCACATCACCGACGCGATCAAGGCCCCCGACCTCCTGCGGCTCTCCGGGAACGTCGTGCTCGCCCGTTTCGAGACCCTCAAGGTCTACGCCGCCCTCGGCGCGGTCCGCACCCTGCTGGAGCGCGGGACGGTGAAACCCGGGCAGACCCTCGTCGACAGCTCCAGCGGCATCTACGCACTGGCCCTGGCCATGGCCTGCCACCGCTACGGACTGCACTGCCACATCGTGGCCTCCACCACCGTCGACGCCACGATGCGCGCCCAACTGGAGGTGCTCGGCGCCACCGTCGACCAGATGCCGCCCTCCAAAGACCTGCGACTCGACCAGGAGGGCAGGGTCCGCCGGGTCCGCGGGCTGCTGGCCGAGCGGCCCGGCATGCACTGGATGCGGCAGTACCACGACGCCGTCCACTACACCGGATACCGGGAGTTCGCCGCCCTCGTCGACCGCGCGCTGCCCGGCGTACCGCTGACCGTGGTGGGCGCCGTGGGCACGGGCTCCTCCAGCGGCGGTCTCGTCCAGGCGCTGCGCGGCCGCGGCCGCGATGTACGCCTGTTGGGCGTGCAGCCCTTCGGCAGCGTCACCTTCGGCAGCGAGGGGTTCAGCGACCCCGAGGCGATCATCGCCGGGATCGGCAGCTCGATCCCGTTCGACAACGTCCACCACGACCTCTACGACACCCTCCACTGGCTCGACTTCCGGCACGCCATGGCGGGCGCGGTCGGACTCCTGCGGGGACACGCCGTGTTCGCCGGTCTTTCCACCGGCGCCGCCCACCTCGTCGCGGACTGGGAGGCGGCCCGCGACCCCGACCGCACCCACCTGGTCATTGGCGCCGACACCGGCCACCGCTACACCGACCGCGTCTTCGCCCGCCACCGCGAGGCGCTCGACCCGCGCGCCCTGAAACCGCACGAGATCACCGACCTCGCCGATCTCGCCCCGCCCTGGTCGGCGATGGAGTGGAACCGACGGCGTTACGACGTACGCACCCCGTCAGCACCCGCCATACCCGTCCCACCTCACGCACCCGCCGTACCTGCTCAAGCACCGACCCCAGCGACCGCAGCAACCCCACCGACCGCACCGACCCCACCGACCCCACCGGGTTCATCGGGTCCGTCGGCGGCATCGGCCCAGGAGGACCGGACACCGTGACCATCGCCGCTCTGGAAGCACTCACCTTCGGCCTGGGACGCCTCGTCGAGGCGGCAGGGAACGCCGGGCACCGGCTGTGCCTGCTCACCGGTGACCGTGACGTCTACCGCCACGAACTCGCCCACCTGGACCCCGGCGCGCTCGACATCGTCGACATCGACACCACCGACACCGCGGCCTGCGCCGCCGCCCTGGCCGCCCTGCCCGACCTGCGGGGGCTCATCAACTCGACCGACACGTGGGGCGTTCCGGGCGCCGATCTCGCGGCCAAGTTCGGGCTGCCGGGACCGGACCCGAGCACCGTCCGGCTGCTCCGGGACAAGAGCCGGGTGCGCGCGCTCCTGCACGAGCGTGGCCTGAGCAGCAGCGGCGCCGTCGACGTTCCCGCGGCCGTCTCCGCGGCCGCCGAGATCCTCCGCGAGGTCGGTCTGCCCGCTGTCCTGAAGGATTCCGCCGGCACCTCGTCCCGCAATGTCTGGCCGGTACGTGACGAGCGCGGGCTCCGTGCGGCTCTGGCCGAGGCGTCCCGACGCGCCTTCAACGGGCGGCTGTTCGCCGAGCGCTTCTTCTCCGGCCCTGTCTACAGCGCGGAGACCCTCGGATGGGAGGGCGGGACGAAGCTGCTCGGCGTGCTCAGCCGCCAGATGTCGCCCGAGCCCTCCGTCCGTGAGGAGGCCGCGGCCTTCCCCGTCGCCTTCCCCCTCCCCGAACTCGCCCTGATCGAGGAGTGGGTGGGCCGCGTGCTGGCCGCAGCGGGTCACGACAACGGCTTCGCGCATGTGGAGTTCGTCCTCACCGCGGACGGCCCCGAGCTGGTGGAGATCAACAGCCGCATCGGCGGCGCGCTCGTCGGCGAGTCCCTGTGCCGCGCCCTGGACACCAACGTCTACGACGCCATGGTCGACATGGCGCTCGGCCGTCGCCCCGCACTGCTGGACGCTCCGGCCGCCGGGCACACCACGGGCCCGGCCACGGCGTTCGTGCTCGTCTACCCCGACCGCCCCGGCACGCTCACCGGCTGGACCGGCCTCGACGGCCTGTCCAACTTCCCCGGCGCACCGGAGTGGTATCCCACCGCTGTGCCCGGCCGGCCCGTGGAGCACCTGAGCGACCAGCGCGGCTGCACCGGGATCGTGCTGGCGGAGGCCGACACCGCCGAACTGGCCCTGCACCGCGCGCTCAGCGCCGCCGGGAGCATACGGCCGGTCGTCACCGCCGACGACCGGGAATGACGGGGGCGCCGTCGCGGAAGCCGCACGGGCGGCCGGGCTCCCGCCTCGCACGGTACGCCGAGCTCACCGGCCCGCAGTACTTCCTGCTGGCCGGGTCGTTCCTCATACCCTTGGGCAGCTTCGCCGTACTGCCCTTCATGTCGGTCCTGCTGCACGAGCGGCTGGGGATGGGGCTCGGCAGTGTCGGCGCGGTGCTCGCCGTCGCCTCGTTCGTGCAGTTCTCCGGCGGTGTCGTCGGCGCGGCCGTCGCGGAACGCATCGGGCTGCGGCGCACCATGCTGGTCGCCCTGATCGTCCGCACGGCGGGCTTCGCCGCCTTCCTGCCCGGGCTGAACCGCCCGGCCGCGGCGATCGCCGCGCTGTTCCTCGTCTCGTGCGGGGCCGCGCTCTACCTCCCCGCCAACAAGGCGTACCTGATCAACCGGGTGGGGGAGGACCAGCGTCCGCTGGTGCTCTCCGCGAGCAGCTCCGCCCTGAACGCCGGGATCGCACTGGGCCCGATCGCCGCGGCCCCGTTCATACTCACCTCCTCGGCGGGCCTCTTCACCGCCGTCACCGCGTTGTTCGCCGCGATCACGGCGGGCCACGCGCTCCTGCCGACGGAGGCGCACGAGGACGGGCCACGGGAGGGGGAAGGCGCCGAGCCGCACCACGCAGGCGCCGGGCCACCGCACTCGGATGCCGGGCCGCCGACGCTGCCCGCACCGCCCGCACCGTCCGCGCTGCCCTTCGTGATCACCGTGCTGAGCCTGTACGTCTTCATGTTCTTCCAGCACTACCTCGCGGTCTACGTCGTGGGTCGGACGTCGACGTTCTTCTACAGCCTCGTCCTCGCGCTGTACGCCCTGCTCCTGGTTGTCACCCAGCCGCTCCTGTCGGACTGGATCGCGGGCCTCTCCTATCCGCGCGCCCTGCGCGTCGGCTTCGCGGCGCTGGCCACGGGCATGGCCGCGCTCGCCATCGGACACCCCGCCGCCATTCTGGCCGGGTCCCTGCTCATCTGCCTCGGCGAGGTCGTCCTCTTCCTCAAGAACGACCTCGAAGCGCTGGCCAGGTCCTCCCGGTCGGCCGCCGTCGTCTTCGGCCGCCAGCGGATGGCGGCCGGAATCGGCGCGTTCGCCAGCGGCATCGCGGGAGGCGAGGGATACGCGCTGGCCGAACGCTCCGGTCACGCCAACCTCTTCTGGGTGGCGGTCGCGGCACAGTGCGTGCTGTTGCCCCCACTGCTGATCCGGGCCCTGAGCCGCCTGCGCCCGGCCGCGGTCCCCTCGCGGGGCTGAGTGTCCGGTGCGGCTGGAGCTTGCACCGCCGGGGGTCGGTGACCAGCGGGACAGAGAGTGTGTGTTCACGGGTTTGCGCAGTGGGGTCTTGCATCGTCCGTTGATGCGCGACGTCTGGTTCGGTTCGGTCAACCCTGTTCCATCCGCCCTGCTCCGCCTGACTGGGTGTGGTGACTATGCGTCAGGGCCAGGGGCGGTTTCTCAGTTCCTGGGGGAGGGGGCGAGGTCGTCGCGGAGTGCTTGGGCGGTGTGGGAGGTGGGGTGGTGCAGCAGTTGGTTGGGGGTGCCGGTGAAGACGAGTTGGCCGCCGTGGCGGCCTCCTTCCGGTCCCATGTCGATGATCCAGTCGGCTCGTTTGATGAGGTCGAGGTTGTGTTCGATGACGATGACGGTGTTGCCGTCGTCGACGAGCCGGTCGAGCAGGCGCTGAAGGATTTCGATGTCGGCCATGTGCAGGCCGGTGGTGGGTTCGTCCAGGACGTAGATGGTGCTGGTACGGCCGAGCTGGCCGGCGAGTTTGAGGCGCTGGAGTTCGCCGCCGGAGAGGGTGGAGACGGGCTGGCCGAGGGTGAGGTAGCCGAGGCCGACCTCAATCAGGGTTTCGAGGGGGCTGCGGATCTTCTTCTCGACGGGTGCGGTGAAGAAGTCCACGGCCTGCTGGGCTGTCATCGCCAGGACGTCAACGATGGTGCGGCCGTGCAGGGTATGGGCGAGGGCCTGGTCGTTGTAGCGGGTGCCCTGGCAGGTCTCGCAGGTGATGGTGACGGGGTCGGCGAAGGCCATGTCGGCGGTGATGGTGCCTTTGCCGCCGCAGGCGGGGCAGGCACCGGTGGAGTTGAAGCTGAACAGGCCGGGCCTGGCGCCGCTGGCCTGGGCGAAGGCGGTGCGGATGGCGTCCATGACCCCCACCCAGGTGACGGGCGTGGAGCGGGAGGAGGCCCCGATGCCCTGCTGGTCGATGAAGACCGCCTCGGGATGCTGGGCGCGCAGTACGTTGCTGATGAGGGTGGATTTGCCGGAGCCGGCCACGCCGGTGACGGCGGTCAGAACGCCGGTGGGGATCTCGACGCTGACGTTCTTGAGGTTGTGCAGATGCGCCTTGGCGATCTTCAGTTTGCCGCTGGGGGTGCGCACATCGGTCTTGAGCGGGACGGCGGCATCGAGGTGGCGGCCAGTGGGGGTCTTGGCGCGGCGCAGTTGAGCCGCGGTGCCCTCGAAGATGACCTGTCCGCCGTGGGTGCCGGCGCCGGGGCCCATGTCGATGATGTGGTCGGCGCGGGTGATCACGTCGCGGTCGTGCTCGACGATCAGGAGGGTGTTGCCCTGGTCGCGGAGCTGGGTGAGCAGGTCGTTGACGCGGTGGACGTCGCGGGGGTGCAGGCCGGTGGAGGGTTCGTCGAAGATGTAGGTCATGCCGGTGAGGCTGGAGCCGAGGTTGCGCACGATTTTCAGGCGTTGGGCCTCGCCGCCGGAGAGGGTGCCGGTCTCCCGGCCGAGGTGGAGGTAGCCCAGTCCGATCTGTTCGATGCGCTCCAGGGCGTGGACGGCGGTCTGGGCGAGCGGTGTGCCGAGCGGGTGGTCGACTTTGCCCAGGACGTCGATGAGGTCGGTGACTTCCATGGCCATGTGGTCGGCGATGCTGTGGCCGTTGATCTTCGTCTTCAGCGCGGCCGCGTTGAGGCGGGCGCCGTGGCAGGCGGGGCATTCGCCCTCGGTGGTGAACTCCTCCACCGCCTCGCGGGTGCGCCTGGAGAGCGTGGACAGGTCGCGGTTGAGGTAGAGGCGGTGGAAGCGGTCCAGGATGCCCTCGTCATCGACACTCTTGGCCGCTCCGTCTGCCAGGGTCTTTTGGCCGCGGCCGTGCAGGAGGATGTGCCACTCGGCCTTCGTGTACTTCTTCAGCTGCTTGCCGGTATCCAACGTCCCGGAGCGGGTGAGCAGGGACCACTGCACGCCGCCGACATTGAACAGCGGGAAACGCAGCGCCCCGCTGTCCAGGGACTGCTCCTGGTCGAAGAACCTCTCCAGGTCGGGCTGGATGGTGTAGCCCAGACCCTGGCAAGTGGGGCAGGCGCCGGTGGGGTCGTTGAAGGAATAGGCCGTCGACATGCCGGCGCTGGGCGACCCGGCGCGGGAGAACAGCAGCCGGATCAGGGAGGCGATGTCCGTGATGGTGCCCACCGTGGAGCGTGAGCCGCCGCCCAGCGGCTTCTGGTCGACCACGATCGCCGGGGAAAGGTCCTCAATGAGGTCGGCTTCGGGTTTCTCGTACTTCGGCAGCCGGTTGCGGACGAAGAAGGGGAACGTTTCGTTCAACTGCCGCTGCGACTCCACCGCGATGGTGTCGAAGACGATGGAGGATTTACCGGAGCCGGACACCCCGGTGAAGACGGTGATGACACCCTTGGGGACGCGCAGCGAAACATCCTGGAGGTTATGGACGCGGGCGCCGGTGATGACGATCTCGCCGTGCGCGGATGTCTTACGGGACATGACGGTGCTTTCTGGCTGGCTGGGGGCGTGCGGGCGGGGTGGCGCCCTGGGGCCCTGTTGCCACGCGGTCGGGACCGGGCGGCAACAGGGCTGGACGGTCAGGTGGCGGGGTTGACCTGCTGGTCGATCTGGCAGGTCAACTCCAGTGCGGCCAGGGCGCTGGCCGGGCTGATCTCGTTGTCGGCCTCACCGCGCAGCACGGCCAGCACATGGGCGATCATCGCCGTGTACTGGTCAGCGGCGGGTAGCTCCACCTCGTGGGCCCCCTCGTCGCTGTACGCGGTGAGAGTGCCGGTCGGCTTGCCGTCGTAGCCCATGGCCGAGACCCACTCAAGGACGCCGTGGGTGAAGGCGGCGGTGTAGCCGCTGCGGGCACCCCACGGCTTGGGCCGCAGTGCGGAGACCGAGCTGCGGGCGATCGCGCCGTCGAAGGCCAGGGTGGCCTCGACGGCGCCGGCGTCCGCGTCGCGTCCCACCGCGGTGACGTGGACCTGGTCCGGTGTGCCGAGGGCCCGGGTGATGAGGTCCAGGTCGCTGTGCATGGCCTCCATCGGCAGCGCCTTCAGCCCGAGCGAGGCGCCCGGCCACAAGAGAGCGACCGCGTTCCAGCAGGTCAGTTCCTCGAGTCGGCCGTAGGTACCCTCGCGTACGGCGTCGGTGAGGGCCTGGTTGGCGGGGATGAACCGTTCGAACATGTCCACGAACACGTGCCGGTCGCTCGACTCGGCGGCGGCCACGATCCTGCGGCCCTCCTCCAGGGAACCGGCCATGGGCAGTTCGGTCAGAACGTGCTTGCCGGCCTCCAGGGCGCGCAGCACCATCGGCGCATGCAGCGGGATGGGGAGACAGACATCGACCAAGTCGAAGGAGGGGTCGGTGAAGGCGGCGTCCAGGTCAGTGCCGGCGGCGAACCCGAACTGTCCGGCGGCCTGTGAGGTCTTGTCCGCGTCGCGGCCGAACATTACCACCTCGACATCGTCGCGGGCGGCGTAGACGGCGGCGTGCGCCTGGCCGAAGTTGGTTCCCAACAGGGCGATCTTCATGAGGGCTCGGTTCCTTTCAATGAGCGAGGACGGTGTGCCTTGGCCGGGCAGAGCAGTGCGCCTGTGCCTGCGGCGTGCGGCCCGGCCAACTCCTGCGGTCAGGAGGGTTGGGCCTGGCTGATGCACAGCGGCTGGCCGGAGGGGTCCAGCAGGACCGTCCAGTGGTCACCGGGCTGGAAGTCGGGCCTGGTCGCCCCGAGTTCCAGCAGCCGCTTCTCGGCGGCGGCCACATCGGGAAAGGCCAGGTCCATGTGGAAGGGCAGTTCCTGCTGGGGCCAGTCGGGCGCGGTGAAGGAGCTGGAGGTCCAGAAGATGTACATCGTGTTGCCGACGGTGACGGGGAAGGCGACCTCGTTGCCGTGCTCGTCGGGGTAGGGCTGCCCGACCTCGCCGCCCAGCGCGGCGGCGTAGAACTCGGCGAGCCGGCGGCCGTCGTCGGCCCAGATCGCGTACGAGATCACCGAGCCGCTGAGAGTGCCGGTGGAGGGGGTGGTGCTCATGGGGATGCATCCTTTCCGTGCTCCCGCGGCCGACGGGTGCCGAGGCCGCGGAGCGTGCAGTCGACGTCGGCGGACCGGGCGGCGCAGGGGGCGCCGGCCGCGGGCCGCTTCCCCGCAGGGGTCAGGCGTCGGCGGGCCGGGCGGGCGGGGAGAACAGCCCGAAGCGGTTGCCGCGCGGATCGAGGAGGCGGGAGTAGACCAGCCCGTCGGGGGTGGTCTCGGGCCCGTACTCGGCGCGGGCGCCCGCCTGCTGTGCTGCGGTGGTGGTGGCGGCGACGTCGGGGACCAGGAAGCAGGGCATCACGTAGTCGGCCCCGGCCCCCTCGGTGCTGTCGCCGCTGTGGTCCCACAGGCCGCCGGACGGCCACTCGGCTGAGGGGCCGAAGATGCTGAAGTACGGCTTGCCGCCGGCCGTCTCGTCCTTCTCGAACCGCCAGCCGAACGCCGCGGCGTAGAAGTCCGTGGTGGCCCGCGCGTCGGTGGTGCCGATCTCGAACCAGGCCATCGCACCCGGCTGCGGCGCATACGACGCCTGCTGCATGTGCTCCTCGGTCGCCGCCGCCCGCTCGGCGAGCTTCTCGGAGCCGCCGCGGGAGAACAGGGAGAAGATGTTGCCGCGCGGGTCGGCCAGCCGGGCGAAGACCGTCACTTCACCGACCGTGGTGGCCGGGACGATGACCTTCGCGCCGAGCGCGGTGAGCTTGTCGACATCGGCGTGGACGTCGGCGGACAGGACGGAGAGGTTCAGGGTCTCGCCGCCGGTGTCGCCCTGCTGGATGGCGCCCATCGGCCAGGCTGCGCCCGGGGCGAGGATACGGGTGTAGGTGCGGCCGTCGACCGAGGAGTCCGGGTCGACCTCGAAATTCCAGCCCAGCAGCGGGCCGTAGAAGCCGGTGACGGCGTCGGGATCAGTGGTGCCGATCTCGAACCAGACCACCTGGCCGGGAGACATGAAACCCATGATGAAAATGCCTTTCGCGGGTGCGGTACGGGGTCAAAAGGGAGCGGAACAGGCTGTGATGTCGAGCCTTGCCCCCTGTGGTGCGGGGTGGCCCTTGGTGCGGGCCGCTGGAGTGAGGCCGCGGTGCCGGCGGTCGTATCAGCCGACCGGGACCGGCCCGGCCGCCTGCTCCTGCTCCTGCTCCTGGGCAGCCGTGGCCGCGGCCGGGGCCTTGGTGCCGGCGGTGCGGGGCAGGGCGAACAGGACGGCGAACGCGGCGGTGAAGGCGGCGGCGACGTACCACAGGGAACCGGCGAAGGCGTGCGGCATCTGCTGCGCCTGGGCCGCGGGGCTGCCGGGTCCGAGCCGGCCGAAGAAGACGACCGAGGACAGGGCCACACCGACGGCCTGGCCGAGCTGCATGGTGGTGTTGGTCAGCCCGGAGGCGGAGCCGGCGTGCTCGTGGGGGACCTCGGAGAGGATCACGTCGGTCAGCGGAGCGATGATCATCCCCATGCCCAGGCCCATCGGGAGCAGCGGCAGCATCGTCTGCCACACGGCGATCTCCGTGCCGTAGTGGCCGGCCAGGCCGACGAACAGCACCATGCCCGCGGCGGCCAGCAGCCCGCCGGCCTGCAGCACCCGGCGTCCGAAGCGCGGCACCAGCCGCTGCATGGACAGCCCGGCGCCGGCCATCATGGCCGCCGACAGCGGCATCCCCGACAGCCCCGCCTTCAGCGGCGAAAAGCCCAGCCCCAGTTGCAGGTAGAGCGTCCAGGCCAGGAAGAACACTCCCGAGGCCAGGCCGAACAACAGCTGCACGCCCTGCCCGCCGGCGAAGCTGCGCCGCCAGAACAGCGACAGCACCACCAGTGGCGACCCGCCGCGCCGCGCCAGGCGCCGCTCCCAGGCCACGAACGCGCCAAGCACCGGTACGGAGGCGGCCATCGACCCATAGGTCCAGGTCGGCCAGCCCAGCTCCCGGCCCTGCGTCAGCGGCAGGACCAGCGCCAGCAGGCCCGCCGTGGCCAGCACCACCCCCACCAGGTCCAGGCGGGCGGCCCGCTCGGCCTTCGACTCGCCGATCAGCAGGGCCCCGGCGACCAGTCCGGCGATGCCCAGCGGCAGGTTGACCAGGAAGACCGGCCGCCAGCCGAGGCCGAACAGATCCCCCTCGATGAGCAGGGCGCCGACCAGGGGCCCGGCGAGGGTGCCCAGGGCCATGACCGAGCCGTAGATCCCGAAGACCTTGCCGCGCTCCCGCTCGGGGAAGGTCACATGGATGATCGACAGGACCTGCGGCACCATCAGCGCCGCCATCGCGCCCTGCGCGATCCGCCCGGCCAGCAAGAGCTCCGGGCTCCCGGCGAGACCGCACACCAGCGAGGTGAGCGTGAAGCCGACCACCCCCAGCAGGAAGACCTTCTTGCGGCCGAACAGATCCCCCAGCCGGCCGCCGGTGATCAGCCCCAGCGCGAACGCCAGCGCGTACCCGCCGGTGATCCACTGCACCTGCGCCGTCGACGCGCCGGTCGCGGCCTGGATGTCGGGCAAGGCGATATGGACCACGGTCACATCGACCGCGTCCATGAAGGAGGCGACCAGCACTACGATCAGCGCCGCCCACCTGCGCGGATCGACCGCGTTCGAGGAGGTTCGGAGGGGTTTGTTCTCGGACATGCCCTTCACGCTAGGAGGCTTTTAGGACACCTCACGTCCGTAAAGGGTGCCATTCTGGAAAACATGACGAGCGACCTTCCCGCACGGATGCTGCGCCTGCTGTCTCTGCTGCAGACGCGCCGCGAATGGTCCGGTACCGAACTCGCCGACCGCCTCGGCGTCACAGGCCGCACCATCCGCCGCGACATCGACCGCCTGCGCGAACTCGGCTACCCCGTCGAAGGCACCACCGGCCACTCCGGCGGCTACCGCCTGGCCTCCGGCACCGCCATGCCGCCCCTCCTGCTCGACGACGACGAAGCCACCGCCACCGCCGTCGCCCTGCGCACCGCCGTCGGCCACCTCACCGGCATGGAGGAAACCGCCCTGCGCGCCCTGGCCAAACTCGAACAGGTCCTGCCCCATCGGCTGCGCACTCAGGTCGCCGCCCTGCACCAGGCCACCACCACCATCGACTGGGGACAGCGCGGCCCGCGCACCGACCCCACGGTCCTGGCCCTGCTGGCCGCCGCTTGCCGCGACCACGAGACCGTCACCTTCGACTACACCACCCGCGGCGGCACGCAGGCCCCCCGTCGCGTCGAACCCCACCACCTCATCGCCTCCGGCGGCCTGTGGTACCTCCTCGCCCACGACACCGCCCAAGACGACTGGCGCATCTACCGCCTCGACCGCATGACCGCCCCGACCCCCACCCGCCACCACTTCCCCCCTCGCCCCGTCCCCGGCGAAGACCCCGCCGCCTACGTCGCCGGCAAAATCGCCACCGCCCCCGTTCGCTACCGGGCCATCGCCACGGTCCGGGAACCCGCCGAAACCATCCGCCGCCGCACCTGGGCCCTGGCCGACCGCATCCAGCCCCTCGACACCAACACCTGCACCATCGACTGCTCCAGCAACCACCTGCCCGGCATCGCCCACACCCTCACCGCCCTCGATACCGACTACACCCTCGACGCCGACCCACAGGTCACCGCCTACCTCCGCCAGGCAGCCGAACGACTTCACCACGCGGCCACGTACCAGGCAGGCGGACAGACGAGCCCACATGACAGGCCCACGACTCCGCGCGGCGATACGCATAAATGATTCAGACTCGCCTCCCCGGGCAACGGGAGGAAGCCCTTCAACAGCCTCGCCGGTGCGTCCGGTTCTGGTGAAGGCCCTCCGCCGCTGCCGCAGGTGTACGACCCCGTCTTGAAGCTTTGCGCCGCTGTGCGACTTCCTGCCTCATGAGGTCGTCGGTGCGTGTGCTGTTCCAGATGGGGCCTTCCCACTTCACATACTGATGTTCGCGGTCTCGGAGGAGGACCGGCTTGAGGCGTCCGTGGAAGAGGAGGGTGCGGCCCTGGTCCCGGCGGCCGCGGCTGAACCACATCGCGCTCTTCTCGTGCCGGGCCAGCCGGTTCGCCGCGAGGCCGGGGAGGGTGCCGCGTGTCCGGCCGGGCGTGTAGGTGGTCAGGGGCCGGCTGGGCGGCCGCCAGGAGTCGGCGAGCGCCCAGTGCGCCATGGCGTCGCCGCCGCGGTCGGGCGGGCTGTAGGGGTAGGTGACGAGACCTGCGGCCTCCGCGAGAAACCGGTCCTGCTCGGCCTCGGTGCCGCCGGCGAGCCGACGCCAGTAGGTCGAGGCGATCAGTGGTGCGAGGGCGACGGCCTCGGGACGGACCGCGGCGAACAGCCGCGAGGTGCTGTAGTCGATGTAGTCCTGCTTCTCCCGGTCGAAGGGACAGCGAAGTCCGGCGCCGCCATCAGATACGAGGCCGGCACCACGGATTCCGCCGCGCCGGCCGACCGCAGTCGCACGGCCGTCCCGGCCGGCGCGACCACCTGATGTTCGTCGCCGTCGAAGGTCAGCGAGTCGCCCGGCCGCAGCACCGGACTCTCACCCGCGGTGATCGGCTCACCCCCGGCGCGACCAGGGAGCCGCCGTGCAGGGGCCCCGAGACATCGACCGTCAGCTCGTGCGACCACAGCAGGTGGAACAACACCGGCAGCACCGCCAGCGACTCACCCGCCTCCGCCGCCCCGTCCGTCAGGGGCAGCGGCTCGGCGATCACCTCCCGCAGCCGCGAGGCGGCCGCGCGAACACCTCCCGCAGCCGCGAGGCGGCCGGCTCCACCCGGTGCCGGGGGTGCCGGTATCCCGACAGCCACCGCACGTTGCGGACCACGACCGGGTCCGGGGCGCCCAGCAGCCGGAACTCCCACCCACCTCGGTGCAGGCCGCCGCCGTCGCCTCGAACTTCACCACGTCCCGCGGGCCGTGGCGTTCCGCCGGGCGGCAGTCGACGACCACACCCGTCCCGTCGTCGCGACGGGCGAAGTAGTCCGGTGCGTGCGAGAGGGGCCGCCCGTTCGCCGCCGCCCAGAACAGCCAGAACGGCTGCGAGGAGATCCCCACCACCGCCGGGTCGAAGTCCGGCAGGATGACGTGGTCGCGCTCCAGCCAGGACTCGTACCCGACGTGCCCGCCCGTCGTCGCCGACCACCACCGGCCCGGCAGGTCGCGCTGCCGGCGGTACGACGCGAAGGCGCGTACCGGGGCAGCGTGCTCGAACGACACCGCCCACGCGTCCGCCAGCGGGCGCCGCAACTCCGTCCCGCCGGGAGCGATGTACGCGACCTCGAACCCGGCAGCCAGCGGCCCGGCGGAACCGCCCGGCAGAACCTCTAACGCCTGGACCACGACCGGCTGACCCCGCCCCTGTCCGCAAGGTAGCTCTTCAGTCCGCAAGATCCCCCGCAAAGTGAAGCTTCAATCCGCCCACTCCCATCCGTCCATTCCCTATTTCTGCAACGGGTTCTACTGTGTGCGCCGTCAGGTCCGGGACCGGGCGAGCCGTGTGACGGGCGCCGAGCGCGCCGAGCAGTGAGCCAGTGGAGCCAGTAGAGCCAGTAGAGCCAGTAGAGCCTGGAGGGGCCGTGCATCTCGAATACACGCCTGAGCAGCGGCAGTTGCGCACCGAGCTGCGTGCGTACTTCGCCGAGCTGGTACCGGACAACGCCTACGCGCGGTACGGCGAACCCGCCGCCCAGAAGCGGTTCTACCGGGAGACCGTTCGCCGCCTGGGCGCCGACGGATGGCTGGGGGTCGGCTGGCCGGAGGAGTACGGCGGCCGCGGGCTCACGCCCATGGAACAGTTCATCTTCTTCGACGAGGCGGCGCAGGCGGGCGTCCCGCTGCCGCTCATGGCCCTCAACACCGTGGGCCCGACGATCATGCAGTTCGGCACGGACGAGCAGAAGGCGTACTTCCTGCCCCGCATCCTCTCCGGCGAACTCGACTTCGCCATCGGCTACAGCGAGCCCGACGCCGGCACGGATCTCGCGGCGCTGAAGACCAAGGCGGTCAGGGAGGGCGACGAGTACGTCGTCACCGGCCAGAAGATCTGGACCACCAACGGCGACACCGCGGACTGGGTCTGGCTCGCCGTCCGCACCGCCACCCCCGAGGACGGTGTCCCGCTCCACAAGGGCATCACCATGCTCCTGGTCCCGACCAGTGACCCCGGCTACTCCTGCACCCTCATCAACACCCTCGCCTCGCACGACACCACCGCCAGCTACTACGAGAACGTCCGGGTTCCCGTCTCCCGACGGGTCGGCGAGGAGAACAAGGGCTGGCGACTGATCACCAACCAGCTCAACCACGAGCGCGTCACCCTCGCCGCCCACGGCACCATGGCCATCCGCGCCTTCCACAACGTGCAGCGCTGGGCCATGGACACCAAGCTGGCCGACGGCCGCCGCGTCATCGACCTCGCCTGGGTCCGCAGGCGGCTCGCCATGACCCACACCAAGCTCGACGCGATGAAGCTCCTCAACTGGCGGATGGTGAACGCCGTCCAGGAAGGCACCCTCACCCCGCAGGACGCCTCCGCCGTCAAGGTCTACGGCTCCGAGGCGCGCCGCGACGCCTACGCCTGGCTCATGGAGGTCGTCGGCGCGGCCGGGGCCCTCAAGGAGGGCTCGGCGGGCGCGGTCCTCCACGGCGAACTGGAACGCGGTTACCGCTCGGCGGTGATCTTCACATTCGGCGGCGGAAACAATGAGATCCAGCGCGAAATAATATCCTGGACAGGACTGGGAATGCCGCGGGTGCGCCGCTAGCGCGTGGGGCGGAAACAGGCGGTTGGTCTGCCTGAATCGTAGGGAATTCCCCAATCACCGAGGAACTGTCAAATTCCCTGCGCTGTGCGCCACTTGGCGTAGACAGTGCTGGCTGCAGGCCCTTGCATGGAGGCTCCGGGGGCGCTCGTGGCCCCTGCCCGAGTGCAGGAGGACTGCCATGGTGTCGTCGGATCCGCACAGCTATTGGATCGTGCTGCTGGACATCGAGGATTTCAGCCTGCGCCCGGAAGTTTCTCAGGCGACGCTGCACGAAGAATTGTACGAGGTCGTTGAATTCGCGCTCGCCAGAGCAGGGCTCAGCCTCGCGGAATGCCCGGTTCAGGACCGCGGGGACGGCATGCTGATCCTGGCGCCGATGGCGACCAGTCCCATCAGGCTGTTGCGAGAGCTGACGCGTGGCCTGGAGGACGCGCTGCGGGCGCACCAGGAGAAGTACAACGAGAAGCACCGCATGCGGCTGCGGGCCGGCCTCAACCAGGGCCTCGTGATCCGGCAGGGCGAGCGCTGGACCGGCACCGCGATCAACGACCTGGCCCGGCTGGTGGACGCCGACCCGGTCAAGGGCGTACTCGCGCGGGCACGACGGGCCCACCTGGTGCTGGTCCTCTCGGAGGGCGTCCACTCGGCGGTCGTGCTGGGCAACTACCCCGGCATCGACCAGGCGGCCTATCTGCCCGCCGACTTCGTCACCAAGCACGGTGAGCGGCGCCGGTGCTGGGTCACCGTCCCCGGCTACCCCGCGCCGCCAGGGCTCTCCGCGGATGTCGGGGAGCCGCCAGGTGGAGCGGAGGAAACGACGCCCGCGGGCACCGGCGCGAGTGCGGCGGAAGGCGGGGCCCGTACGGAGAGTCCCACCCATCGGCCCGCCACCACCTTTGGCAACGTGTCGGGCGGGCAGATCAACGTGGGCGACTACGGGACGAACATCGACAACGTCGGCCGTGACGTCATACAGGGCGACAAGTACGAGCACTACGAAGGCAACACCACGGACGAGTCATGAGCACGCCGTCCGGCACCACGCCGTCACCGTCCTCACTGTCCCCGCCCGGGCCCGCGGCCCCTTCGCCCGTCTCCTCACCCGCCCCGTCCGGTGACGCCGGGAGAGGCGCGTCCCCGTCGGGCGGAGGCGACGCGGACGCACCACGCCCCTCCGGCGGTGACGGAGCGCAGCAGCAGTCGCAGGCCCCGGGTGATGGCGGCGGCGCCAATGTCGGAGCGGGCGCGAATGCGGAGAAGGCCACCGCTCGTACCGGACAGGGCAGTCTGCGGGCCGGGCTCCTCCGTGAGGCGTGGACCCACATCGGCCGGGACTGGGTCCAGGGCCACAAGATCGTCATTCAGACCGCCGGGGAACGCGGCGTCGTGCTGCGGGCCATCTCCCCGGGCACAGTGGACACCGTCCGGTACGCGTTCCAGAAGCCGCCCCGCTGGGACGACATACAGGACGACGCCTTGCAGCGGCGTTCCGTCGTACTGCGGGGCGCCGGTGGCGCGGGCAAGACGGCGGCGGCCGTACGGCTCCTGATCTCCGCCCGCGTGAAGACCTGGTACCGGCTCGACTCCGTCGACGACCTGGCACGCCTGACGGAGCTGAAGCAGCTCGGCAGCGGCGCGGGTCTGCTGCTCGACCGGCCCGCCGACCTGGGCGAGCTGCGCGGCGCGCTGCTCGAGAGCCTGGAGCAACTGCTGTGCCTGGCGGACGCCCACCTGGTCCTGATCGCGGGGACCGAGGACGAACTGGGCCCCGGCGTCGACGAGTACGTGCAGCGCATCGTCCGGCCGGACGAGCTGCACGCCGTCCTGAGAGCCCATCTCGACCACCTGCTGGGCGAGGAGGGCGCCGAGCGGGTGCTCGCGGCGGCAGGGGCCGCCGAACTGGCCGACGAGCTGCTGAGCGACGGCGCCTGCCGTGACGCGGCCCGGCTCGCGCAGATGCTGGCGCACGAGCACGGCCCGGACGTCCGCGACCCGCAGCGAGAACTCGTCCTCGACCTGGACCGCGTCAGGACCAGGATGGACCAGACCGGCGGCGAAGGCCCCGAGGAGTGGTTCGAGGGGCTCGGCGACACCGTGCTCCGCACCCAGGCCGTCGCCCTGGCCGTGCTCGGCGGGCTGCCCCAGGAGGAGGTGGCGCTCGCCTCGACCACCCTCCTGGAGTGTTTCCGCAGCGAACGCGGCGTCCTCGCCCCCAGCGTCGAACAGGGGCCCGTGCCTCTGCGTCAGGACCCCTTCGCGCAGTCCCGCCGCGTGTTCGCCGAGAAGCTCCGCGCCCGTACCGTCAGGTCAGCGACCCAAGGCGGCTACGGCTGGCTGCCGTGCACCATCGCCGAGTACCGCAACGCCGACTACCCGGGCCGCATCATCCGGCACGTCTGGTCGGAGTACCGCATCCAGCAGGAACTGGTGGACTGGCTGGCCGATCTGATCGACTCGTCCTCGCTGCCGGTGCGCAGCTTCGCCGGGACCGCGCTCGGGCTGATCGCCACCGAGTCGTTCGAGTTCATCGCCACCCGGGTCTTCGACCACTGGGCCCGGCACGAGGACAGCGGCTGGGAGCGCAGAGAGGCCATCGCCTACGCCCTGGCGGTCTGCGCCCGCGACCCGGCTCTCCGGCCGGGCGTGCACAACCTCGTCAACGGCTGGTACGCGAGCGGGGACTGGCAGTTGCAGGCCGCCGCGGCGCGGGCCTACGGCCTGTGTCTGGGAGGCGCCGACCTCGGCACCGCCGTCGCCGCCCTCACCCGGCTCGGCAGGGTCGACCACATCCAGGTGGCCAACGCCATCGGTGACGGCTTCGTCGACCTGCTGGCGCAGGACGTGGCCGCGCACGCCCCGGTGGTGGTGCACGAGGTGGCCGAGATGGTGCACGAACCACAGAGCCGTGCCTGCGGACACCTGGTCTTCCTGATCCTCGTCGACGGCCTCGTCAACGAGGAGCAGGTGGTCGGCAGCACCCAGCCGCGCCGCCGTCCCACCTTCCTGGACCTGGCCGCGCGGGACCGGCAGGACGGCACACTGCGGCGGCGGCTCGGCTATCTCTGGGCCGAGGTGATCGGCGGCGAGTTCGGCGGTGCGGCCGAGACGGTGCTCCAGCGCTGGGCCGCCCAGGCCGAAACCGACCCGATGCTCCTGGACGACCTGGTCCGCATGCTGGTCGAGGACGTCGCCGCCCGCGGCCCCCGCGTGAGCCAGCTCCTCCAGCGCTACGCCACCCGCTGGACCGAACGCGACTGTTTCCGTCCCCTGCCCCGCTCCGCCGCGGTCCTCGGCAGCGCTCTGCGCGCGGGCCCGCCCGGACCTGCCGCCCAGCCAGGAGGTGCCCGGTGAACCAACCGGTGTCGTTGATCGCCAGCCAGTCGCCGGTGCCCCGCTTGGGGACGGGCCCGACCAAGGCGAGGGAGCCGCATCTGGCCGTCGTCTACGCCACCGCCACCGGCGAGGTGGTGTGCTTCGACGGCCGCCCGCTGAAGGCCGGGCAGCGGTTCCTCTCCAAGTACCGCACGCGGTACGAGGTCGACATGCGCCCGCAGACCCGCACCGCCGTGCTCGAGAACAACCCGCTGGTCTCCCGGGACGGGGTGCACGTCTTCGAGGTGACCGTCTGCTTCACCTTCCGCGTCGACGGGTGGACGGGCGCAGAGGACTGGGTGCGCTCCGGTCTGCAGGACCCGCTGCCTGTGGTGCACGGGTACCTGACCAGCCGGTTCCACGCGGCCGGCCACGGCTTCGGCATCGAGCAGGCCGTCGACCTCCAGAACCACCTCGGCCGGCTCTGCGCGGCACCGGCGGCCCTGCCACCGGGACTGGTGGTGGAGGGCTGCCGGGTCTCGGTCCGGCCCGACGCCAAGTCGCTGACCTACCTCGAAACGCTGATCGAGGCGGGCTGGACGGAGAGCATCGGCATCGCCGAGCACGTGCCGAACGTCGGCGCCGCCCACCGGTCGGGCGATCTCGCGGCGGTGCGGCAGACGTACGACATCGACGCCACCAAGCGTCACGACGCCGCGTTCTCCGGGATGCTCATGAACAGCGAGGGGCTCATCCGGCAGTACCTGAACACGCATCCCGACGACGCCGCAGGGGCGTTCGCCATGAGCCGTCAGCTGGAAGAGGCCCGCGCCGCCACCGCCAAACTGCAGAACCAGCGGGCGCTCGATCTGTTCACGGTGATGGCGGAGAAGGGCCTCATCCAGGCCGGCGACCTCGACCTGCTGCGCCACCAGCTGACCGGACAGGTCGGCCAGGCCACCGGCGGCCACGTCCCGCTCCCGCCCGCCGCCGAACCCCAACTGACCGGCGCACGCCCGTGGGACGCGCCGGACCAGCTCCCCGCCGCGCCGGCCCAGCAGGCCCCGGCACCCGCCCAGCAGACCCCGGCACAGGCGGCCCCACCGGCCGCATCCGCCACCTCGGCCGCGCCCGCCTCCTTCTCGGGCGCCGCGCTCATCTACCTCGTCATCGACGAGTCGCTGGACCGCGACTGCCTGGACGAACTCAACCGAGGTCTCGCCGCCCTGCACTCCGCGCTCTCCGGCACGCCCGCCGTCTCCGCCGCACTCCGGCTCTGTGTCCTCGGCATGGCCGCGGGAACGGAACTGCGGCTGCCGCTGGACACGGTGCTGCCCAGCACACGGACACCGGTCCTCCGCGAGCGCCAGGGACTGTCGTACGAGCACGCCTTCCGCACCCTCCAGGCGCTGCTGCGACAGGACGTCGCCCTGGTCAAGACCCAGCGCACCCAGGTCCTGCGGCCGATCGTCTTCCTCCTCACCGGGGGTGAACCCGACGAGGGCCCCGGCTGGGACACCGCCTACCGCGAGCTCGTCCGTCAGGAGGGCAACCCGGTGGCACCCCATCTGATCGCGCTCGGCCTCGGCCGGGCCGAGGCACGAGCGGTCCGGACCATGGCGACACGCCCCGAGTTCGGATTCATGGCCGCGCCGCACCAGGACGCGGCAGCCGCGGCGCACAGCTGCGCCGCGTTCCTGCGGGACACGATCGTCGCCTACGGGCAGCGCTTGAGCTCCGGCGACCCGCAGTTCTCGCTCGTCGCGCCGGACGGTTTCCGTGCGGCCGAGGACGCGCTCTGACGTACGGACGACTTCCGACGTACGGGCAACTGAAGACAGCAACCGTGAACGGGACAAGGACAAGAGACGATGATGGAAAGCAACCGGGGGCACTTGCTCCCCATCTACGTCCTCGCCGACGAATCGGGTTCGATGATCAACCACATCGACGACCTGAACGACGGACTGAGGTCTCTGCACCAGGCGCTGCTCGGCGAGCCGATGGCGGCGGCCAAGGTGCGCTTCTCCGTACTGGGCTTCTCGGACGACGTGATCGAGCGGGTCCATCTGGTGGACCTGCGCAGCGCGGCCGAGTTCCCGTACCTGAGCACGCGGGGCATGACGAGCTACGCGGCGGCCTTCGAGGACCTGATCCGTCGCATCCCGGTCGAGGTCCAGAGCCTCAAGGCCGATGGGTATCAGGTGCACCGGCCGGCCGTGTTCTTCCTCAGCGACGGCATGCCGAACGGCGGGGAGGACTGGCAGGGCCCGCACCGCAGGCTCACCGACCGCGACCGGACGCTGGGCGCGCCGAACATCATCGCGTGCGGGATAGCCACCGCGGACGCGAGGATCATCAGCGAGGTCGCCACCCAGCCGGAGTTCGGCTTCGTCGCCGAGAAGGGGGTCGACGTCGGGCCGGCCATCGCCAAGTTCTGTACCGCGCTCACCAAGAGCGTGATCGCCTCGGGCCGCTCGCTCGCGTCGGCCTCCCCGCAGCTGATGGTCGACAAGCCGGAAGGCTTCACCGTCGCGATCGATGTGATCTGACATGTCGTTGACCAGCAGGTGCCGCCGAGGCGAGAAGCGACAGAAACAGCCTGAGCGGGAAGAGTCACCGGAGCGGGGAAAGCCGCCGAAGGACCCGCAGGAGCAGGACCCCGCGCAGCAGCCGCCGGGGTCGGAGCCGGCCGTGAACCGTCCGGCGGATCACACCGGAGACGCGATGGACGACGCGACGGTCGACGGGGCGGACGACGCGGTGGACGACTCGGCCCCGCACCGCGAGGCCGTCCCGCCCGCTTCTCTCCCCGGCCCGGAACCGGCCCAGTGGGAGCCCTTGGTCGTGGGGGAACCGGCGTCGGCCGTGGACCCGAGGCCGCCCTCAGGCCTGTCCTACCGCCCGGACAGCGTGTGCGACGGCTGGTCGACGGCTGCCCTCCACCTGCGCCTGGCTTCTGTACGCGGCTACCAGCACCGTTTCGACGGCCGCCCTCGCGAGGACGACGCGGCGGCGGCCTGTGACCCGGACACCGGGACGGTGGTGTTCGCCGTCGCCGACGGAGTCTCCGGTGCGCGACAGCCCCACATCGGCTCACAGTTGGCGTGCCGCAGCGCGATCGAGCAGATGCTGGCACAGGTGCGGGGGAGCGGCGGGGGCTATGTCGCGAACTGGGAGAAGCTGCTGTCCACGGTCCACTGGCAGCTGGTCGAGCAGGCCCGCCGCATCCTGCGCAGCCCGGAGGCGGGACCACAGGAGACCGCCGATCTGCTGGCCACCACCTTGGTGGCGGGGACGGCGACACCCAACGAGAGCGGGGTCTTCATCCACGTGATCTCCGTCGGGGACTCGGGGGTCTGGCAGATCGAACAGGAGAACATCCACCGGCTGGCGGGCGGGAAGCAGACGGGGGCGGACGGGCTGGTCTCGTCGGCGGTGGCCCCCCTGCCCTTCCTGCCGAACGTGATCCGGCCGCTCCCCTTCCAGCTGGAGGCCGGCACGGTCCTGCTGGTGGGCACGGACGGCTTCGGCGACCCCCTGGGCAACGGAACGGGGCCCGTGGCCCGCCTGTTCCACACCCGTCTGCGCCGTCCCGTACCGCCGCTCGGCTTCGCGCACCTGCTGGACTTCTCACGGGAGACCTTCGACGACGACCGCACGCTGATCGCGCTGTGGCCGAGGAGCAAGGACGAGGGAGGCCGGTCATGACGGTCCCGGTCACCTACGCCCGGCCCGAGCAACTCGGCGACTACCGGGCGCACCATCTCGGCGCCGGCGGACAGGGTGTCGTGTACGGCGTGCCCGAGCCGCCGGGAAGGTTCAGCGGCGAGTTCCTCGCCTACAAGGAGTACCTGGCGACGGTCCGCAGTGACAGTGACGTGCTCTACGGCATGGTCGTCTTCCTCGAAGAGCTGGCCCGGTCCCACCGGCACGACCGCGCCTTCCTGCACCAACGGCTCACCTGGCCGCTCGCGATGATCTACACGGGCAGCCGCCCGACCCAGCTGCGGCCTTCGCTCAACCCCGGGATGCTGCTGGCCGGCTTCCTGATGCAGCGGCTGACCCCGGACTTCGAGCTCAGCAATCCGCAGCTGGGCGACGTGAAGCCGCAGGGCCTGGAGTTCCTGTTCAACGAGGATGCCTACACCGCGCGGATGGGGCTGAAGGCCGGGGACCGGAAGCGGGTCGGGCTCCTCGCCGATCTGGCGGCGACGCTCACCCGGCTGCACCGGCAGGGCGTGACCGTGGGCGATCTCTCCCCGAAGAACGTCCTGTTCAGGCTCGCCCCGACGCCCAGATGCCTGCTGATCGACTGTGACTCGATGCGGCTCAGGGGCAAGGACGTGCTGCCGCAGGTGGAGACGGACGGCTGGGAGGTGCCGGAGCCGGCCAAGGCCACGACTGCCTCGGACTCGTTCAAGTTCGGCCTGATCGCCACCAGGCTCTTCAACCGGGACCAGCACAGCACGGACCTCAGCGGCCTTCGGGGCATCTCGGCCGACCTGGCGGAACTCGCGGAGCGCAGCAGGAGCACGGTCCCTCAGGGACGGCCCGAACTGGCGGACTGGCTCACGGCGCTGGAAATGGCACGCGGCCGGATGAAGCAGACACGGGCACAGGGCGTCAACCAGTCGCCGCCGAAGACGCGCCCTCGGCCCGGACCGGCCCGGCCGCCCGGGGCACCGCAGCCCGCGCAGCCCACGCCTTTGCCGCCGTCGAAGATGCCCACAGCACAGCAGCCCCCCACCGGCCGGGCCGCCGTCACACCGACCCCCCTGCCGGAGCCGATTCCGTCCGCCTCGTGGGGCGGGTGTGTGGCCATGACGGTAGTGGTGCTTGTGGTGATCGTCGTGGTGGCCCTGCTGGTCGCCCTGAAGTCGCCGCAGCCCGACAGCGACCCGTCGGCGGCACTCGCCCCGTCGGCGGCGGTCGCGTCCGCGGGGCGGACGACGGCTGCGGGCCGGGCAGTGGCTCCGGGCGCGGCCGTCGACTACACGAAGGTCGCCGACCAGCCGGAAGCGGCGGAGGTGGCCGCCATGCTCGCCCGTTTCTACGGGGCCATCAACACACGGGACCACGACAAGGCCCTGACGTACTACGACCCCGGGTCGGGCGTCGTCGACTCCGCAGCCGGCCGCCGGAAGTGGACGCGGGCCATGAGCACCACGAAGGACAGCCGTATCGTCCTCGGCGCCCTGTCCGCCTCGGGCGCTCACACCCTCGCGACCGTCAGTTTCCGCAGCCACCAGGACGCCGGATACGGGCCTGCCTCGAATCCCGGCGACACCTGCGACGACTGGAAGGTGACCTACCAGCTGACCCGCACGAAGGGCTACCGCATCCACCGGGCGCCCGCACACAGCGCGAGTCACACACCCTGCTGATTCCGGGGCGCTCAGCCGCCGAAGGCCTGCGTCTTCAGCTGGTCGACCGAGCGGATCAGAAGCGACTGACGTCCCGTCACGATCCAGCCCTGGCCCCGCCATTGCTCCAGCACGCGGCTGACCGTCCGCCGGGAGCTGAGGACCAGGCCGGCCAGGTCGTCCTGGGACAGCGGCAGACCGATGCGCAGCCCTGAGCCGTCGGGTTCGGCGCGTCCGCAGCGTTCCGCCAGATCGAGGAGGAGGGCGGCGAGACGGGCGGGAACAGGCTCGTTGATCCCGGTGCGCTGGACGTCGGCCTCCCGTAGGCGCTGGGACAGCGTCTGTTCGAGCGCCGCGGCGACGACGTCGTTGGTGCGGGCGATCGCGTGGAAGCGAGCGGCGGCAAGGCGCAGCAGGTCGACCGGGGTGGCGGTGTGGATCGAGGCGGACCGGCGCCGTCCTTCCAACCCGGCCTGCTCGCCGAGGAGTTCACCGGGGCCGCGCAGGGCGAGCAGGGCGCGGTAGCCGGCGTGCGACCGGGCGATGACCTTGACCCAGCCGCCGAGGAGCACCACCAGGTGGTCGGAGTCCTCGCCCTGGGCCAGGAACTGCCGGTCCGCGGGCAGGGAGAGCCGGGCCGCCGCCCCGTGCAGCGCGGCACGTTCCGCGGGACCGAGTGCCTCCCAGAAGGTGGCCGGGTGAGGGGCCGTCATGGTCAGCCCAGCAGCCACGCGAGAACCACGGACGTCCAGCCCGTGACGGCGAGCGCGAGCGACTGCCGCACCCGCCGGTTCTTGGTCCACAGGATCTGGCTCATGATCACCAGCTGGTGGGTCAGGCTCTCCAGCGGGGAGGTGCGGCGCAGTTGCGCGGCGAGGCGATCCGGCTCCCAGGTCCGCAGGTCACCGAAGTAGAGGAAGTGGTTCTCCAGGTCGCGTCCCGCGCTGCTCCGCAGGCGCGGGCTGACCACGGACATGGAGGCGAGCGCCGAGAGACCGAGCAGCGCGGCACCCACCCAGAACAGCGTCACGGGGAGCACGCCGTCCAGTTCCCCCGGGCGATGGCCGGAATCGGGGAACGCGATGACCGCGGCCGCCGACTCCAGGGCGAGAGCGAAGCCGGCCTTCGCGTCCACCTTGCCCGTCCAGTCGACGAGGACCGCGTGTATCCGCCAGGCGGTCTCCACCGGATCCGTCTCTGTCATGGCGCCCCCCGGCTCCCGGGTCGTCGACCGCACAAGAGTGCAGGCCGCCAGTGTGGCACCGGGAGGCGCGACCGGCCCCGCCCCGGCACCGGGCATGAGTGCGTCCGCGTTCGCCGAACGGTCGGGGCGGCGGCTGGTGCCGGGCCCGCATCCTGACGACACTTGATGGTTCAGGAGACAGGACACAGAACCGGGGCCCGCGTGCGGGCGTCCCGCGTCACCCGTCAGGAGATGGTCGCACCATGCCCGAGCACATACCCCCGTCCACGCCCGATCCCGGGCTCTTCGGGCCGGCCTCGGTGACCTGGCAGGCGCACTCCGACCCCATGATGTGGATCGCCGGGATACGAGCCCTCTACCTCCAGGCCCTGCACCCGCGCGCCGTGCGCGGCGTTATGGAGAACTCCGACTTCCGCAGGGACGCCTGGGGCCGCCTCATGCGCACCGCCAACTTCGTCGGCACCACGACCTACGGCACGACCGAGGTCGCCGAGAAGGCGGGCGCCCGCGTGCGCAAGATCCACACGATGCTCCAGGCCACCGACCCGGACACGGGCGAACGCTACGGCGTCGACGAACCCGAACTCCTGCTCTGGGTGCACTGCGCGGAGATCGACTCCTACCTCCACGTCGTACGCCGCTCGGGGCTCCGCCTCACCGACGCGCTGGCCGACCGTTACGTCCACGAGCACCGGCAGAGCGCCCGGCTCGTGGGCCTCGACCCCGGCGACGTACCCGCGTCGACGGCCGAACTCGCCGCGTACTTCGAGAAGGTGCGGCCCCGGCTCGCCGCCGGACCCGACGCCCGCGCCGTCGACGACTTCCTGCAACGCCCGCCGACGCACGCCCTCCTCGTCCCCGCGCGCGATCTGCTGTGGCGGCGCGTGGCGAACCTGGCGTACGCCTCCCTGCCGCCGTACGCCCACGAGCTGTACGGCAGAGCCGCCCCGCCACCCGCGACGGTCACCCGCCGCCTAGTCCTCACCGGCACCGTCCTGCGCCGCATCCCCTCGCGTGTGCGCTGGCAACTCCCGCCCAAGCACATCCTGCGCGCCGTGGCCCGCCTGGGGCCCGGCAGCCGCCCCGCCCCGTACAAACTCGACAGACGGAACGCCATACTGGACGGGCCGGGGAGGGCGCAGCGAGGCAACGGGGGCGACAACACGAGATGGCGGACACCAGGCTGATCCAGAGCCGGTACCGGCTCCTGGATCTGATCGGGCGCGGCGGAATGGGCGAGGTGTGGCGGGCGCGCGACGAGTCGCTCGGCCGCCAGGTCGCCGTCAAGTGTCTCAAGCCGATGGGGCACCAGCACGATCAGTCCTTCACGCGCGTGCTGCGCGAGCGCTTCCGGCGCGAGGCGCGCGTCGCGGCCGCGCTCCAGCACCGCGGGGTCACCGTCGTCCACGACTTCGGCGAGTACGAGGGCGTGCTGTACCTCGTCATGGAACTCCTCGAAGGGCGCAACCTCAGTCAGCTCCTGGAGGACAACAAGCAGCACCCGCTGCCGGTCGCCGACGTCGTGGAGATCGCCGACCAGGTCGCCGCGGCCCTCGCGTACACCCATGAACAGGGCATCGTGCACCGGGACCTGAAGCCCGCGAACATCATGCGGCTCGGCGACGGCACGGTGAAGATATGCGACTTCGGCATCGCACGCCTCGGGGCCGACATCGGCTTCACCTCACGCCTGACCGGCACGGGCATCGCGATGGGCACACCGCACTACATGTCGCCCGAGCAGATCGGCGGCGACCCGGTCGACCACCGCAGCGACCTCTACTCCTTCGGCTGCGTGCTCTACGAGATCGCCACCGGCGCCCCGCCGTTCGACATGGAGGACGCGTGGGCCGTCCTGGTCGGGCACCGCGACACCGCGCCCGAACCGCCCCGCAGGCACCGCGGCGAACTGCCCGAGTACTTCGACCGCATCGTCCTCGACCTGCTCGCCAAGGAGCCGGGCGGCCGCCCGCACGACGCGCGGGAGCTCGCCCGCCGCATCGCGGCGGGCCGCACCTCCATCGGGTACGTCCCGACCGTCGCCACGCCTCCCGTGCGCCGCCGCCACGGCCATCTTCCGTCGCACGAACCGCGGCTGCCCTCCTGGACGCGCGGCATGACCACCGGGCACAAGGCGAGCGGCGCGTCCGTGCTGCGCACCACCCCGCCCGACGCCGCCGCGGGCCTGACCGGCGAGTGGATCCCGCGCATCGACGCGCGTCGCGCCGCGGCCCCCCGGCAGCCCGAACGGCCCACGCCCTCCGCGGAGTTGGTCGCCACCCTCACCAGCCGCCACAACGCGGGACTGAGCCTGGGGCGCCTCGGCCGCTGGGCCGAGGCGGGCGAGGTGCACCGCGCGGTCGCCGCCGAGCGCGAGCACGCCCTCGGCCCCGATCACCCCGACACGCTCGCCAGCCGGTACGAGGTCGGCTTCACGCTCAGCCGCACCGGCCGCCCCGCCGACGCCCTGCGCGAGTACGGCCGAGTCGCGCAGGGGCGGGAGCGCGCGTTCGGCCCCGATCACCCCGACACGCTCGCCGCACGCCAGGAGATGGCGTACGTACTGGGCCAGCTCGGACGGCACTTCGAGGCCCACCAGGCGTACACCTCGGTGCTCGCCGTCCGCGAGCGCACGGCGGGGTCCGATCACCCGGACACGCTGCGCTGCCGGCACAACCTCGCGTACAACCTGAGCCGCCTCGGCCGCCTGGAGGACTCCTACCAACTGGCCGAGCAGGTCGCGGCGGCCCGCGCGCGGGTGCTCGGCCCGTCCCACCCGGACACGCTCGTCACCCGGTACGAAGTGGCGTACGCGCTGGGTCAGTTGGGGCGCTGGCCCGAGGCCCTCCAGACGTACCGCGAGGTCGCCGACGCGCGCGTGCGGGCCCTCGGCGCCGACCACCCCGACACGCTCGCCGCCCGCTACGAGGTCGGCATCAGCCTCGGCAGGCTCGGCCGCAGCGCGGAGGCGCTGGAGCTGTACCGCGGTCTGATCGACGACCGTACGCGTGTGAACGGTCCCGCCGACCCCGAGACGCTGCGCGCCCGGCACGGGCTCGGCGTGAATCTGGGCCGGCTGGGCCGCTGGGAGGAGGCACTCGTGGAGGCCAGGGACGTGTGCGCCGTCCGCGAGCGCGTGCTGGGCGCCGACCACCCCGACACGCTGGTGAGCCGCCGCGAGGTCGCCGTCGGCCTCGGCTGGCTGGGCCGCTGGGCCGACGCGCTCACCGAGTACCGCAAGGTCGCGGCGGCCCGTGAACAGGTCCTCGGCGCCGACCACCCCGACGCCCTCGCCAGCCGGAACGACGAGGCCCACTGCCTGGAGCAGCTGGGCCGCGGCACGGAGGCCGTCGAGCTCTACCGCAGGGTGGCGGCGCTCCGGCAGCGGCGGGGGGCCGGAAGCCACTGACGGAGTCGACCGCACGGGCGCAGGGGCGCAGGATGGAGGTAGCGGAGAGAGAAGGAGGTGCGGCGCCATGTCCCAGTTCATGGACGTCCACCACGGGATGAACGGCATCACGGCGGACGATCTGAAGAAAGCCCACCAGGCGGACCTCGCCATCGAGAAGGAAGAAGGCGTCCACTTCGAGAAGGCATGGGCGGACCCGCAGTCCGGTACGGTCTACTGCCTCTCCGAGGCGCCGTCGGCGGAAGCGGTCCAGCGCATCCACGAACGCGCGGGCCACCCTGCGGACGAGGTCCATCCGGTCCCCCTGACGGTGTGAGCCCCAGGCGCCCCCGCATCCGTCAGGGCAGCGGCGGTGACGAACCCGGCGTGACCAGTCCGCTGTGGTAGGCCGCGGCGACCGCCTGGGCGCGGTCGCGCACGCCGAGCTTCAGGAGGATCCGCCCCAGGTGGGTCTTGACTGTCGCCTCGCCGATGAACAGGTGGGCGGCAACCTCGGCATTGGAGAAGCCGTGGGCGACGAGGACCAGGACCTCGCGCTCCCGGCCGGTGAGCGCTGCCAGCTCCTCGGGGGCCGGCCTGATCCGCTCCGGCCTGGCGGCGAACTCGGCCAGCATGCCGGAGGTCACCGCGGGGTCGAGCCAGCCGTCCCCTGCGGCGAGCGCCCGGACCGCGCTCACCAGCTCGTCGGGGGCCGCGTCCTTGAGGAGGAAGCCGGAGGCCCCGGCCCGCAGCGCCTGGTAGACGGCCTCACTGACGTTGTACGTCGTCAGCACGAGCACGCGCGCCTCACCGGGGAACGAGTCGGCGGTGATCTGCCGGGTCGCCTCGACGCCGTCCGTGCCGGGCATCCGCACGTCCATCACCACGACCTTCGGGCGCAGCTCGGCCGCGAGGGCCACGGCCTCGTCACCGTCCGCCGCCTCGCCCACCACCTCGATGCCGTCCTCGCCGGTGAGCAGTATGGCGAGCGCGGAACGCACCATCGCCTGATCGTCCGCGAGCAGTACTCGGATCATGACGCCATCTCCCGCCGGAAGTGTTCCTCTGTGGGCAGGGTGGCGGCCACATGGAAGCCACCCTCCCTGGTCGGGCCTGCGTGGAACGTGCCGCCGCAGACGGCGACCCGCTCTCGCAGCCCTGTCAGCCCGTGTCCGGTGGAGAGTTCGGAGCGGGCCGCCGCCGGTGTGCCCCGCCCGTCGTCGTCGACCTCGATGCTCAGCCGGCCGTCGGCGCCTCGCCAGTGGAGGCGTACGACCGTGGCCGCTCCGGGGCCCGCGTGCTTGGCCGCGTTCGTGAGGGCCTCCTGCACCAACCGGTAGGCGGTCAGGTCGACACCCCTGGTGAGTGTGGCGGGCACACCCGTCACCTCCAGGTGGGCGTCGAGGCCCGCCTGGCGCACCCCGTTCAGGAGCGGGTCCAGGTCGGCGAGGCCGAAGCCTGACCCCTCGGCCGCGAGCCGCTCACCGTCGGTCCGCAGCACGAGCAGCATGTGCCGCAGCTCGGCGACGGCGGTCTTGCCGCTCGACTCGATCTGGTCGAGGGCGTGCTCGACCCGGTCGGGGTCGGCCCGCAGCACATGCCGTGCGCCGCCCGCCTGCAACACCATGACGGTGACCGCGTTGGCGACGATGTCGTGCAACTCCCGTGCCGTACGCGCCCGTTCGGAGAGGATCGCCTCATGGGCGCGGGCCAGCGCGAGCCGGTCGCGGGCGGCCGCCGAGCGCCCCGCCCGCACCCAGCGGCCGACGCCCCACACCTCCAGATTGAGCAGCCCGTAGAAGCAGGCCACCCCGATCAGGGAGGTCAGCCGCTCCGCGGCGGGTACGTCGGCGAGCGCCGCCCGCACCGACAGCGCCACCGGTACCGTCACGCAGACCAGCGCGAGTACGGCGGGACGGGCGCCCTGAAGAGAGGCGACGGTGTACAGCGCGGCGAGCAGCGCCAGGGTCGGGCTGTAGTCGAACACCGCTACGGCGGTGAGCAGTTCACCGCCGAGGGCGTGTACCCAGACGTAGCCGAACACCGTGCGAGGAGTCCGGCGCCGCGCGGTGAGCGCCGCGCAGCCGAGGACGGCGTACCCGACCGTGACCAGTCGATCGGCGAGGCCGACGTTCGGGAGCGCGAAGTCCGAGAACAGGAACAGGTCGGGCAGCAGCAGGGCGGCGGCCAGTACCGAGTCCTGAACGGCGGGGGCCGCCCGGTACAGGCCGCCGAGGACGGCTCCGAGCCCGGTCATCACGGCCCGGTCGGCGGGTGCGGCCCGTCCTGGCGTGGCGGGTGCGGCGGGCGCGGGGGATGCGGAAAGCACGTGCGGATGACCCGGCAGGGACCGGCCGCGAACGCGTCGAGCTCTTCCTCGCTCACCTCGGCAGGGGCCGCCTGTCGTGGCCGGACGGGCACCGGCGCGTCGTAGCCGAGCGTGCGCATCGCCGCCCACAGGTCACCGTCCTCGGCGAGCAGCGCCTCGGTCAGCCGGCGCTGCGTGGCGGGCTCGGCGCGCACCACATAGCGCGACCGCCCCGCGAGCCTGACCACGCTCGCCGTCATGCCCGGCGCGGCTTCCCCGGAGCCGAGGTGTTCCACGTCGGACACGTCGATCCGCTCCACAGGACCGCTGCCGGCGGGCACCGGCGCGATCACGGCGACCAGGGCCCCCGGCGGCCGGACGAGGAGCGGCGGCGTATCAGGGACGAGGAGCGCGTCCCTGTCGACGAGGAGCGCCCGCGCGCCGATCGGTTCGAGAGTGACGTCCGCAGCTGTGACCAGCACGGTTGTCTCATCCATGGGGTCGTTCCAGTCGCTCATGGACCCATGAAACTTTCTCGCCCCCACGCAGAAACGTACCCCCTGGGTCGTACACCCGTAATCCACTCCGGAGTGGACGCGAAGGCACCCCCGATGCGCGCATTCTCATGGGTGTCGGAAACACGTCCGACGAGGAGAAGGACCAAGGAGACAGTCATGGGATACCAGGTCAAGTTCTACCAACTGCGGTGCATCGAGACCGAGGACAACGGGCGAGGACGAGCTGTGGGTGGACTTCCGCGGCCAGCGCGTCTGGGGCCGCGGCGACATCAACAACGGCGCGGTCATCAACGTCAACAACGGGCCGTTCACGATGGTCAACAGCGGCGCCGACGTCGTCTCCATGTGGGACAAGGACGACTTCGACCCGGACGACCACCTGGGCGACTTCCACATCAGTCCCGCCGTCTCGGGCCGCGGTGAGCAGGTCGCCGTGTTCCGCGGCGACGGCGCGCACTACACCCTCACCTATGAGGTGCGGCCGGACAATTGGTGAACCGTTCCCCATGGCACTGACCTGGAGCGACCGGAGGCCGCGGAGCTCGTGCTAGGAAGAGCCATGCCTGATCGCGATGCGTACGACGCCGTCATCGTCGGCGGTGGCCACAACGGTCTGGTGGCCGCCGCCTATCTCGCCCGCGCCGGACGGTCCGTGCTGCTCCTGGAGCGGCTCCCCGAAACCGGCGGCGCCGCCGTCTCCAGCCGCCCCTTCCCCGGGGTCGACGCGCGGCTCTCCCGCTACTCGTACCTGGTCAGTCTCCTCCCCAAGAAGATCGTCCGGGACCTCGACCTGAACTTCCGGGTGCGCACCCGCACCGTCTCCTCCTACACCCCCGCCGAGCGCGGCGGCCACCCCACCGGCCTGCTCGTCGGCGGCGGCGAGTCCCGCACCCGGCAGGCGTTCGAGCGCCTCACCGGCGGCCCGCGCGAGTACGAGGCGTGGCGCGACTTCTACGCGATGACCGGCGAGGTCGCCCGCCGCGTCTTCCCCACGCTCACCGAACCCCTGCCGAGCCGGGCCGCCCTGCGCGCCCGCGTGGACGACGACACGGCGTGGCGCACCCTCTTCGAAGAGCCGATCGGCACGGCCGTCGAGGAACGGTTCGCCGACGACCTGGTGCGCGGCGTCGTCCTCACCGACGCCCTCATCGGCACCTTCGCCGACGCCCACGACCCCTCCCTGCGCCAGAACCGCTGCTTCCTGTACCACGTCATCGGCGGCGGCACCGGCGACTGGAACGTGCCCGTCGGCGGCATGGGCGCCCTCACCGCGGCCATCGCCGACTCGGCGCGCATGTCGGGTGCCCGGCTGCGGACGGGATGCGAGGCGACACGGATCGCCACCGACGGACAGTGCGCCGAGGTCACGTACACCACGGAGGACGGCGAGCGGACGGCCGGCGCCCGCCACGTCCTGGTCAACGCGTCGCCGCAGGCCCTCGCCGCACTCCTCGGCGACGAGCCGCCCGCGCCCGCCGAGGGCGCCCAGCTCAAGGTCAACATGCTGCTGGAGCGGCTGCCGCGGCTGCGCGACACGTCGGTCGACCCGCGGGACGCCTTCGCGGGCACCTTCCACATCGCCGAGGGGTACGAGGAGTTGGCGGCCGCGTACGCCCAGGCCGCCTCCGGCACGCTGCCCGCCGCGCCGCCCTCCGAGATCTACTGCCACTCCCTCACCGACCCGACGATCCTCGCCCCCGACCTCGTCGAGAGCGGCCACCAGACCCTGACCCTCTTCGGGCTGCACACTCCGGCACGGCTCTTCGCCCGGGACAACGACGCCGTACGCGCCGAGCTCCTGGAAGCCACCCTCACCCAGCTCGACGCGCACCTCGCCGAGCCGATCGCCGACTGCCTGGCCCTCGACGCCGAAGGACGCCCCTGCATCGAGGCGAAGACCCCGCTCGACCTGGAGCGGGACCTTCGGCTCCCCGGCGGCAACATCTTCCACCGCGACCTCGCCTTCCCCTACGCGGAAGACGCAGAGGACGCCGAAGAGGTCGTCGGGGGCGGCGCAGGGCGGGAAAGTGCCGGGCGCTGGGGCGTGGCGACCCGGCACGCGAATGTCCTGCTGTGCGGCGCGGGCGCGGTGCGCGGCGGCGGCGTCAGCGGCATCCCCGGGCACAACGCCGCCATGGCGGTGCTCGACGGCGCGCGCTGAGCGCTACTCGGACGCCGGGAGCGGCGCGCCGCCGAACCCGATCTCGTTCCCGTCGGGATCGCGGTAGGTGGCCTTGCGGACACCGTTCGCGTACGTCTCCCGGCGGGCGGACCGCAGACCGCGGTCGGCGATCCGCGCGACACGGTCGTCGAAGTCGCCGACGAAGAGGGTGTGACGGGCGTGGCCGGCGTGCTCGGGGAGATGCTCGATGTACAGGTAGCGGTGTTCCGCGAGCTCCCAGACGGCTTCGACGTCGTTCGGGCAGAAGGTGGGAGGACCGCCGAGCAGGCGTTCGTACCACTGGAGCGCCGGCGCGTAGTCGCTGACGGGGACGCCGGAGAACAGTTCGAGGGCCATGCCGCCATCGTAGGAACCCCGGCTCCTCACCGCGTGCCGAGCGAAGGGAGGGCGCCCCTCACCGCTCACGGGTGACCGGTCTCGTCGATGGCCGGCATCGGCTCCCCGTCCGGATGCCACGCGCGGAGGAACGCCTCCTGGCGGCTGACGTCGACGAGCTCGATGCGGGCTCCGATGCTGTCCATGCGGTGGTAGACGAACGGGCGGCCGTGGGGACAGCCCGAGAAGTCGACGGGGAAGCCCTCCCGCTCCAGCCGTCGGGAGCCCTCCGGGACATTGCTCGACCAGAACCCGATGTGATCGAACCTGGCGTCCGTCGCATGCCAGGGGCTGCCGGGAGCCCCTTCTATGAGTTCGATGAAGGGCGCTCCACCGGTGGTGAAGACGATCCGGTAGTCCCAGGCCCCGAGCCGGTCGGACACGGGCTCGCTCCACTCGACACCGGCGGAGCGCCGGAAGTCCCGCATCGCCTGTTCGAGGTCGGGGACGGCGAAACACACGTGATAGAAGGCAGTCATCCGACCATGATCGGTTGTGGTGCGTCGTAGATCCAGGGGCGAGGTTGAGTCTCCAGTAGGGGGAGACGCGAGAGTGGGCGCATGAACGGCGACACCCTCTACTCGATCGGCGAGCTGGCCCGGCGGACCGGACTCACGGTCAAGACCATCCGGTTCTACTCGGACTCCGGCATCCTGCTGCCGACGGACCGCAGCCCGGCGGGCTACCGGCTGTACGGCATCGACGCCGTCGCCCGCCTGGACCTCATACGGACCCTGCGCGAACTGGGACTCGACCTGCCCACCATCCGCAAGGTCGTGGACCGGGAGGTCTCGCTCCCGGAGGTCGCCGCGGCGCACGCCGACGCACTGGACGTGCAGATCCAGACCCTGCGTCTGCGCAGGGCCGTGCTGACCACGGTGGCCAGACGAGGCTCGACGCCCGAGGAACTGGACCTCATGCACCGCCTGGCCAGGCTCTCCGAGGACGAACGCCGCCGTCTGATCGGCGACTTCCTCGACACCGTCTTCGACGGGCTGCACACGCACCCCGCCTTCACTGCGGTCATCCGCTCGATGACGCCCGAGCTGCCGGACGAACCCGACGTGGCGCAGGTCGAGGCGTGGGTGGAGCTGGCCGGGCTGCTCCAGGACTCCGGCTTCCGCACCAGCGTGCAGGGGATGGCCAGGGACCTCGCGGCCGACCGCGCGCCGGACGACGCCACCGGCCTGCCCCGCATCCTGGCCGAAGCCGTCCGCGCCCTGGTGGAACCGGCACTGAGGGACGGCATCGACCCCGAGGGGCCGCGGGCCGCCCCGGTCGTCGGTGCGCTCCGCGCCCACTACGCAGGCATCATCACCGAGGCCGACGACGACGTGCTGCGGCAGCGGCTCGCGCACCACCTCGACAGCATGAACGACCCGCGCAGGGACCGCTATCTGCGGCTGCTCGCCATCATCAACGGCTGGCCCGCCCCGGGCAGTCTGGCTCCCGCACTCGACTGGGCGGTCCGCGCCCTGCGTACCCGGAGCGGAGCATGACCGTTCGTCCCGCCCGCCAACTCGCGGGCGGTTACCGCGACTTGGTGCGCGTGCCCGGGTTCTGGCGGATCGCGGGACTCGGCATGGCGTCGAAACTGCCCGCCGGCATGACAGCCCTGAGCCTGTTGCTCCTGGTCGGCCGGGACCATGCGTACGGTACGGCGGGGCTGGCCGTGAGCTGTCTCGCGATCGGCCAGGGCGCGACCGGTCCGCTGCGCGGGCGGCTCGTGGACCGGCGTTCCCCGCGCGTGGTCCTGCTCTGCTGCCTCGCGGGTCATCTGACGGCCCTCGCCCTGCTGATCCTCACGGTGTACGCGCACGGCTCGGCCGCCACGATGCTGGTCCTGGCCGTGTGCGCGGGCGCCACGGCTCCTCCGGTCGCCGTCATGATGCGCACGGTCTGGCACCCGTTGACCGACAGCCGGACGCTCGCCACCGCGATGGCTCTCGACTCGGCCATGATGGGCACCGCGCTCATCACCGGCCCCGTGCTGGCCAGTTGGCTCAGCCTGTCCTTCTCGGCGGCCGTGCCGTTCGCCGTCATCGCCGCGCTGACCACGTGCGTGGTGGTCCTCCTTCTCAGGTCCCTCTCCGGACGCCCGGGGCGGGATGAGGCGGGGGCGGGTGTGACGGCGCGGGACGAGGCGGCGCGTGATGAGGCGGCGCGCGACGATACGGGGCAGGCCGGTTCGTCCCGCACTCAAGGGGACCGTCTGCGACCCCTCGCCTCCGCGCCCCTGCGGCGCCTCCTGGCCGCCAACGGCCTCTTCGTCGCCGCGGTCACCGCCGCCGACGTCGTCCTGCCGATCTACGCCAAGGAGCACGGCGCGGCACCGTACACCGGCCTCTACCTGGCGGCCCTGTCCATCGGCAGCGTCCTGGGCAGCCTGGCACTCGGCGCCGCCCCCTCCATGCTGTCCCGTGGACCCCGGGTCTCCCTGCTGCTCTGCGCCTTGGCCGTCGGGGCGGGCGCTCTGGCCGTGGCCGCGCGGTTCTCGCCGACGGCGGTGCTCGCGGTCTGCCCGGTGGCGGGCCTCGTCATCGGTGCGACGTTCGGCGCTCTGCGCACGCTCGGGGGAGACCTCGCGCCCGCGGGCCGAGTCACCGAGACCATGTCCTGGCTCGCGAGCCTCGACACGGCGGGCGCGGCGCTGGGTGCCGCGGCGGTCGCGCAGCTCGCGGGCGCGCGGGGGAGCGGGACGGCGCTCCTGCTGGTGCCGACGGCGGCCGTCCTGGCGGCGATCGTCGGCCGGCGCGCCCACGCGACGGCTCCCGCCACACCCGTCGGCCGCGCAGGAGCCCCTGTGCGGGACGCGGCCCCCGATCGGGCCCGGGAACCGCACCGAACCTGACACTGCATCAGGAAATCTCTTCCCTCGGCCGGTCCGCTGCGGCATCCTGCGCCCATGCAGACGGAGTTGAGCAAGAAACTGGGAGTCGAGCACGCCATCTTCGGCTTCACGCCCTTCCCGGCGGTGGCCGCGGCCATCAGCAGGGCGGGCGGGTTCGGGGTGCTCGGCGCGGTCCGCTACACGGAGCCCGACGAGCTGGCCAGAGACCTCGACTGGATGCAGGAGCACATCGACGGCAGGCCCTACGGACTCGACGTCGTCATGCCCGCCAAGAAGGTCGAGGCCCAGGGCGACCGGACGCTGACGGAGGCCGATGTCGAGGCGATGATCCCGGAAGGGCACCGGCAGTTCGTCAGGGACACCCTCGCCAAGCACGGCGTTCCCGAGCTCGCCGAGGGCGAGGCGTCCGGCTGGCGCATCACCGGCTGGATGGAACAGGTCGCCCGCAACCAACTCGACGTCGCCTTCGACTACCCCATCAGACTCCTCGCCAACGCGCTCGGCTCGCCGCCGGCCGACGTCATCCGGCGCGCCCACGACCACGACATCCTCGTCGCCGCTCTCGCGGGAAGCGCCCGGCACGCCCGCAAGCACGCGGAAGCGGGCATCGACATCGTCGTCGCCCAGGGGTACGAGGCGGGCGGTCACACCGGGGAGATCGCCTCCATGGTGCTCACCCCGGAGGCCGTCGAGGCGGTGGCGCCGCTGCCGGTGCTCGCAGCCGGGGGCATCGGCAGCGGGCAGCAGATCGCGGCCGCGCTCGCGCTCGGCGCGCAGGGTGTCTGGCTCGGCTCGCTGTGGCTCACCACGACGGAGGCCGACCTGCATTCGTCGGCGCTCACGCGCAAACTGCTCGCCGCCGGTTCCGGCGACACGGTCCGCTCCCGCGCTCTGACCGGGAAACCCGCCCGCCAGCTGCGGACGCGGTGGACCGACGCCTGGGACGACCCGGAAGGGCCGGGGCCGCTGCCGATGCCGCTCCAGGGGCTGCTCGTCGCCGAGGCCGTCTCGCGCATCCAGAAGTACGAGGTGCAGGAACTGCTCGGCACGCCGGTCGGGCAGATCGTCGGCCGGATGAACAGCGAACGCAGCGTCCAGGCCGTCTTCGACGATCTGACACGCGGCTTCGAGCGGGCCGTCGACCGTGTCATCCGCATCGCGGAGAGGGGAAGCCAGTCGTGAGCACATCCACCGAGAGCACGCCGCCGAACGGCTTCTGGGCGCAGGCCACCGGCGACCCGGGGCGCACCGTCCTCATCGCGCCGGACGGCGAGGAGTGGACGGCGGGCCGACTGCACGGCGCCGTCAACCAGTTGGTGCACGGACTGCGGGCCGCGGGCCTGGAACGCGGTGACGCGTTCGCCGTCGTGCTGCCCAACGGTGTGGAGTTCTTCACCGCGTATCTCGCCGCCTCCCAGGCCGGTTTCTATCTCGTGCCCGTCAACCACCATCTGGTCGGCCCCGAGATCGCCTGGATCGTCGCCGACTCGGGCGCCAAGGTGCTGATCGCGCACGAACGGTACGCGGCCGGCGCGGTCGCCGCCGCCGACGAGGCGAATCTCCCGGCGAGCCACCGCTACGCGGTCGGTGACGTACCCGGCTTCCGCCCCTACGGCCAACTCCTGGCAGGCCGGCCCGAGTCGGCGCCCGCCGACCGCACGCTCGGCTGGGTCATGAACTACACCTCGGGCACGACGGGCCGCCCCCGCGGCATCCGCCGCCCACTGTCCGGCAAGCTCCCCGAGGAGTCGTACCTCGGAGGCTTCCTCGGCATCTTCGGGATCAAGCCCTTCGAGGGAAACGTCCACCTCGTCTGCTCGCCGCTCTACCACACGGCCGTCCTCCAGTTCGCGGGCGCCGCCCTGCACATCGGCCACCCGCTGGTCCTGATGGACAAGTGGACGCCCGAGGAGATGCTCCGCCTCATCGACGCGCACAAGTGCACGCACACGCACATGGTGCCGACCCAGTTCCACCGCCTGCTCGCCCTGCCGGAAGCGACGCGGGCCGCGTACGACGTGTCCTCGATGCGGCACGCCATCCACGGCGCCGCGCCCTGCCCCGACCACGTGAAGCGCGCCATGATCGACTGGTGGGGCGAGTGCGTGGAGGAGTACTACGCGGCCAGCGAGGGCGGCGGCGCCTTCGCCACCGCGCAGGACTGGCTCAAAAAGCCGGGAACGGTCGGAAAAGCCTGGCCCATCAGCGAGTTGGCGGTCTTCGACG
Organism: Streptomyces sp. NPDC093510; assembly: GCF_040683555.1. Classification (NCBI taxonomy): domain Bacteria; kingdom Bacillati; phylum Actinomycetota; class Actinomycetes; order Kitasatosporales; family Streptomycetaceae; genus Streptomyces; species Streptomyces sp. NPDC093510. The sequence goes on along the minus strand of NZ_JBFBEE010000005.1, from coordinate 137,875 downwards.
ACGACGGCAACCTTCTCGGCCCCGGTGAACTCGGCACCGTCTACATGAAGATGTCCACCGGCGGCTTCTCGTACCACAAGGACGAGTCGAAGACGAGGAAGAACCGCATCGGCGACTTCTTCACCGTCGGCGACCTCGGCCTCCTCGACGAGGACGGCTACCTCTTCCTGCGCGACCGGAAGATCGACATGATCATCTCGGGTGGGGTCAACATCTATCCCGCCGAGATCGAATCGGCGCTGCTCACCCACCCCGCGGTCGCGGACGCCGCCGCCTTCGGCGTTCCGCACGACGACTGGGGCGAGGAGGTGAAGGCCGTCGTCGAGGTCGCCGAGGGCCGGACCGCCGACGACGCGCTCGCCGCCGAGATCCTCGCCCACTGCGAGCACCGCCTCGCGGGCTACAAGCGCCCCAGGACCGTCGACTTCATCGAGACGATGCCCCGCGACCCCAACGGCAAGCTGTACAAACGACGTCTGCGCGAGCCGTACTGGGAGGGCCGCGAGCGGCCGCTGTGACCGGAGAGGCCCACGGCTTCAACCACGGGACCCGTACAGCGACGGCAGCAGCTGCTCCTCCTCGTACGTGAAGTGGGCCTCCAAGTCGGCGGCGAGCCTGTCGAGTTCGGTGACGAGGTCGACGGCGGCGTCCGGAGCCGCGAGGAGGGCCTGCAGTTCGTCGAGGACCCGGGCCACCACCTTGTGTTCCTCCCGGAGCCTCGCCACGGCGGGGGACAGCTCAGGGAACTGGCGCTCCAGCAGCGTGAACGCGCCGTCCTCGTTGGTGTGGTGTTCGTGGAGCGCACCGCAGAGCGTGAGGCAGTGACGGGCCAGCTGCTGGCCCAGGGGCTGGAGCGGCCGGCTGGGGAGGCCGGCCGGGTGCCGCCCGGCCTCCGCGCGTACGGCGGCCAGCTCGCGCCGTAACTCGTCGTGCACGCGCACCAGATGGTCCACCGTGGCGCGGTGGCGCGCGGGGTCCGCGGCGGAGAGGCGGTGCAGCGCGACGACGGGGATGGTGCGCTCCGTGCCTTCCTGGTAGGCGGTGAAGGCCGGGGCGCGCTCGCACTGGGCGCGGTAGTGGTCGTCACGCTCCCGGCCGCGCAACACCTCGGCCGTCGCGCGAAGCGGTCCACGCCGCCCGCGTAGTCGCCGATCTCGACGGTGACCGTGGGTCTTCGCCTCCAACGCGGGCGCCCCGAAGCAGCCCACCTGGTACCACGACCTCCTCGCCGACCACGAGGAGCCGGGCGCCGCCCGTTCGTAGACGGTGGGGGTCGTGCGCGGGCTTGCCGCTGCGGATGCCGCGCATGGTCGGACGCGTGAAGCGGATCAAGGTCCCGGACGAGCTCAGGTCACGCGCCCTGGCGCCCCGTCACCTCTCGCCCCTGGCCTACCTGTTGTTCGGCGGACCCATGAGTGTCAGCGACATCGCGGACCGCATCGGCGTCGCCCCGCTGGCCCCCGCCGAGCGGAAGCTGTTCATCGACACGCTGACGGCGTACGAGGACGGGCTCACCGGGTACTGACCGCGTCGTGGGCGGCGCGAGGCCGGGCCCGCCGCGTACCGCGCGACAGGCCCGGCCTCGTCCGGCCGGACGGCCGAAGGGGGTTCAGCGGCGCTCGCGCACCCGCACCACCTCAAGGGACGGGTCGTCGAGGATGTCCTTCTCGCAGAAGCGGGACGTCACCCAGCGCTCCTTCGCGTACAGCTTCGTCTGGTCGCTGAAGTGCGGGGAGTTCGGGTTCGAGGACTGGGAGTACGACAGGAGGGTGCGGGCCTCGGGGCAGCGGCTCTTGCCCCAGCCGACCGCCTGGATGTGGCTCGAACCGTGTGCGACCTCCGTGTAGCCGCTCTTGGGGTCCCAGACGGGCTCAATCTTGTTCCAGACGCCGAGGGACTCCGTGCCGCCTGAGACCGGAATGCGCTCGCCGTCGCGTACGACGTACTGGTTCTCGCCCAGCGGCGCGTCGAGCGCGATGTCCGTCGCGGTCAGCTCGGTCACCGCGTCGGCAAGCGCGGCCTCGAAGCCGGGCTGCGCGGTGTCGAGGGTGTTCGGGGTGCGTACCGGATCGGCCGCCGAGAACGGAACCTTCCAGAGCTGCGCGTTCGGCACGGCCGCCGTCAGCTTGCGCCAGAAGCGGTCGAAGAGCAGCGCGCCCCGGCTCCCGGTGTCCATCGTGCGGTCCCAGCGGGCCAGCACCTCGCACGCCTCGCCGACGTCAACCACCGTGCCGTCGCTGCCCGTTGCGGAGCCGCCCGGCAGCGCGGAGCACGCCTTCGCCGTGTCGGCAGCCGCGAGATCCGCCGCGGGCACGCGGTTCGCGAACTGCTGGCGCTGTAGGTCACGGACCGTGAGGTGGCCCTTCTCGGCCATCGCCGCCACGTCCTCGATGGCGCCGCGGGTGCGCATCGAGCGCTGCGTGCCGATCGTGCCGAAGATGCGCTCGTAGCCGGTGATCGGCTTGTCCGCGTTGGTCAGCCAGGCGCTGTCGTTGGAGTTCTCCGCGTACGGGGCGTCCTTGAGGGTGGGCATCCTCGACGGGCCGAAGACGCCGGGCTGTACGGCGTCCTTGTCCGAGCCGAGCGCGCACGCGCCGCGCGAGCCGTCGAGGACGGCGACGCCCGACGCCGGGTAGGTGACCTTGCCGAGGGGCGTGCTGCAGCGCTGCGCGAGACCGTCGGTGATGCGGGGGAGCACCTGCGACTGGCTGAGCAGCGAGTGGCCGTGGCGGTCGGCGGCCACCGTGTTCACCCAGGGCAGCCCCTGGGTGTCGCGCAGCGACTTGAGGATGCCCGCGGTGGAGCGCGCCTTGCCGAAGCCGAGGTCGGTGTCGCCGGCGCGCAGGTTCACGGCGTTGGGGTCGTTCAGGGCGTACGCCGCGGTCGAGGACCAGGGCAGCGGGAGCTGGGCGCCGAGGCGGGTGACGACGGGGCCGTAACGCGTCCACCACTGGGTGCGGGTCACCGGGGCGCCGTCCTTGACCGGCACGGTGACCGTGCGCTTCACCATCTTCCGCGGCTTGCCGTCTACCAGGTAAGTGGTCGGGTCGGCCGGGTCCAGCGTGAGCTGGTGCAGGTTGAGGGGGACGCCGGTCGCCACCGTGTGGCTCCACGCCACGTCACCGTTGAAGCCGATGTTGACCACGCTCGTGCCGAGCAACGAGCTGCCGGACACGTTCAGTTCACCCGGGATGGTCTGCTGCGACTGCCAGAAGCGGCGGCCGCCCTGCCAGGGGTAGTGCGGGTTGCCGAGCAGCAGGCCCTTGCCGTTCGCGGTGGTCTCGCCGCTGAACGCGACGGCGTTGGAACCCATGTCGGCGTTCTGCGCGGAGAACAGCTCGCGGGCCGCCTCCGCCGTGCGCCGCGGATCGGGCGCGGCGTCCTCGGCCGTCGCGGCGCTCGGCTGGGAGGCTGCGCTCAGCTGGGAGGCTTGGCTCGGCGGGGCGGCTTGGCTCGGCGGCGCGGCTTGGCTCGGCGGGGCGGCGGCCGTGATGCCGTCGATCCCGCGCCCCTGCCCGCCGAGCACCTGCACGGCGAAGCCCTGCCTGGCCACGTCGAGCGCGGTGATCGGACGCACCCAGTCGGCCTTCGCGCAGGCCGGATCGGTGATGCGGTTCTGCTTCAGCCAGGCGTTGTAGCCCGCGGCGAAGCCCCGCATGAGCTCCTTGGTGCGGCGGCCCGGGCCGGCGGGCGCGGGCCGGTCGAGAAGCTTCTCCACGGTCCTGGCTTCGCGTACGCCGCGGAAGTACAGATCACTGCTGAGGTTCGTGGAGGCCGACGACAGCGCGGAACCGGGTGAGGCGTCGGGGCCGAAGTGCCGGGAGCGCTCGCCGCGGACGGTCAGATAGCCGTCGGCGAGCGTGCACACCTGGTCGGCGGCCTGTGCCCAACCGGTGCCGAAGCCGAGGTTCTTGTAGTCGTCGGCGAGGATGTGCGGAATGCCGTACTCGGTGTAACGGATGGTCGCGTGCAGGCCGCCGCCGGAGGGGCGGGCGTCCTGGGGCGCGGCCCCCGCGCCGGACGACGGCAGCAGGGCCACCGCCGCCACCAAGGTGATTCCCACGGCCGCCGAGCGTCTCGTGCGGATGCGCATCGTGCCTCCCAACTGGGGTTCGGGAAGGAGCGGTTGAGCGTACCAAGCGGTTGGTCATTTGCCTCGCCCCTTGGCTCTCGCCCTTGACCCGGACGGCCGGGGGACACAGGATCACGCCATGACGGGTGTACGCGACAACACGGTCGACGCGGTCCTCAGGCGCAGCGTGCGCCGCACACCCCGGCGCACGGCCCTGCGCTACGGCGAACGGTCCTGGACGTACGGGGAACTCGACGACGCCGTGTCGCGGGCGGCCACCGCACTGCGCGACCGGGGCCTGGCCCGCGGAGACCGCGTCGGCGCCTACGCCCACAACTCCGATGCCTACCTGATCGCCTTCCTGGCCTGCGCGCGGGCCGGCCTGGTCCATGTGCCGGTCAACCAGAATCTGACCGGCGACGACCTCGCCTACATCATCCGCCAGTCCGGCAGCTCCCTCGTGCTCGCCGACCCGGACATCGCCGGACACCTGCCCGCCGGTGTGCCCGTTCTGGCCCTGCGGGACGCGGACGACTCACTGCTCACGCGGCTCGCCGCGTCATCGGCGTACGACGGTGAAGGCCCCGGCGGCGAGGACCTGGTGCAGTTGCTGTACACCTCGGGCACCACCGCCCTGCCGAAAGGGGCGATGCTCACCCACCGCGCCCTCGTCCACGAATACGTCAGCGCGATCACCGCCCTGGACCTCAAGGGGAGCGATAAGCCCGTCCACTCGCTGCCGCTCTACCACTCCGCACAGATGCACGTCTTCCTGATGCCCTACCTCGCGGTCGGCGCGGAGAACACGATCCTCGACGGGCCGGACGCCGAGCGGATCTTCGACCTGGTCGAGGCGGGCCGCGCCGACAGCCTCTTCGCGCCGCCCACCGTGTGGATCGGCCTCTCGCGCCATCCGGACTTCGCGGTCCGCGACCTCGGCGCGCTGCGCAAGGCCTACTACGGCGCGTCGGTCATGCCGGTGCCGGTCCTGGAGCGGCTGCGCGCCCGGCTGCCCGGGCTCGGGTTCTACAACTGCTTCGGGCAGAGCGAGATCGGCCCGCTCGCCACCGTCCTCGGGCCCGACGAGCACGAGGGCCGGATGGAATCGTGCGGGCGGCCCGTCCTGTTCGTCGAGGCGCGCGTCGTCGACGACCACGGCAGAGAGGTGCCGGACGGCACCGAAGGGGAAGTCGTCTACCGCTCACCGCAGTTGTGCGAGGGGTACTGGGACAAGCCGGAGGAGACGGCCGAGGCGTTCCGTGGCGGCTGGTTCCACTCCGGGGACCTCGCGGTGCGGGACGCCGAGGGCTACTTCACCGTCGTCGACCGGGTGAAGGACGTCATCAATTCCGGGGGAGTTCTCGTCGCGTCGCGGCAGGTCGAGGATGTGCTGTACGAGCACCCCGGCGTCGCGGAGGCGGCAGTGATCGGACTGCCGGACGAGCGCTGGATCGAGGCGGTCACCGCGGTGGTCGTCCGCGGTGACATGGGGCTCACCGAAGCCGGACTCATCGCCCACGCACGCGAAAAGCTCGCCCACTTCAAGGCGCCCAAGAGGGTCCTCTTCGTGGACGAACTGCCGCGCAACGCCAGCGGGAAGATCCTCAAGCGAGAGCTGCGGAAACGCTTCGCCGCCGACTGAGTGGGGCCGGACCGGGGTCAGGTCCTGGCGTGGTGCCGTCCGTCGTCCTGGCCGGAACCGGTCCGGTCGGCCTCGTCCCTGACGAGCAGGGAGAGCAGGGAGGCGACAGCGAGACCGGACTCGGCAGGGTGGCGCAGCACCTTGCCGGGGTCGATCCGATACGTGTTGGTGCGTCCCTCCCGGGTGTGGGAGAGGTAACCATCCTGCTCGAGATCGGCAATGATCTTTTGGACCGCGCGCTCCGTGAGCCGGCAGTGTGCGGCGATGTCACGGATGCGGGCGTTGTGATCGTCGGCGATCGCCGCCAGCACGCGGGCGTGATTGGTGAGAAACGTCCATCCGGTATGTGGCTCGGGCACTCCATCCATGCGCCAACTCTAGTGTCTGGCATTCACGGTTTCAAAAACACGTACTCGATTTCAGGTATTAGTTGACGTGTGTGCCCCATGAGGGGCAGCCTAAGAGCGGCGGTAGGCGAAAACGTGGAGGAGAGGCCATGCCGGAGCCCGCATACTCACAGCGGCCCTTCGTTGAGCAGGGCGGCGAGCACGATCAGGGCGGCAGCGCACCGATGGCTTCCTCGCCGCGCGGGCCGACCGATGCCGCCCCGGCCGGTACCAGGCGCAGCCTGGCGCTCCGGGGAGAGCTCGACCTCGACACCGGCCAGTGGCTCAGGAACGACCTGTACCGGGCCCTCGGCCAGGTGTCCGACGGCCTCGACCTGGACCTGAGCGAGGTCGACTTCTGCGACTGCTCCGGCCTCAACCTCCTGCTCGGCCTGCGCCAGCACGCCGTGAAACAGGGCAAGACCGTCGTCATCCGTTCCAGCAGCCCCGCGGTGGAGCGCCTGCTGGACCTGACCGGCACCCGCGCCCTGCTCACGCCCCTCGACCGGCAGGAGGACGAGGACACGCCGTGCGCCGTCGTCCATGAGGCGAACCCGCCCGAGGGCACCGAGCAGGATCTGCACACCGTCGTGGCTCAGCTGCGCCGGGCCATGCAGACCAGGCCGACCATCGACCTGGCCCGCGGCATCCTCATGTCCACCTTCAATCTCAGCCCCGAGGCGGCCTGGGACGTCCTGGTCATCGCCTCCCAGAACACCAACACCAAGCTGTACGTGCTGGCGGGCGACGTGGTGGGCACCGTCCAGGGAGCGGCCCTGCCCGGCGCCGTGCGCAAACAGCTCGAGGCCGCGATCGTCAAGGTGAACGCCGCGCGGGCGGAACAACTCCCCGACCTGATCGTTCCGATCGGCAAGCCCGCTCTGCCTTCCGACGGCGTTCCTTGACCGGCCGGACCAAGGCCTGAACGCACGGACATCGGGACGGACCGGCCTCAGTGGCGCAGGTCCACGATCCGCTTGAACTTGCCCACCGACCGCTCCAGCGTCTCCGGGGCGACGATCTCCACGCCGACCGAGACACCGATGCCGTCCTTCACCGCCGCCGCGATCTCCCGCGCGGCCGCCTCGCGCCGCTCCGCCGGAGTGTCCGCGCGCGCCTCCGCCCGCACCGTCAGGGAGTCCATCCGACCCTCGCGCGTCAGCCGCAGCTGGAAGTGCGGCGCGATGCCCGCCGTGCGCAGCACGATCTCCTCGATCTGCGTGGGGAAGAGATTGACGCCGCGCAGGATCACCATGTCGTCGCTGCGGCCCGTCACCTTCTCCATCCGCCGGAAGACCCGCGCCGTGCCGGGCAGCAACCGCGTCAAGTCCCGCGTCCGGTAACGGATCACGGGCATGGCCTCCTTCGTGAGCGCCGTGAACACGAGCTCGCCGCGCTCGCCCTCCGGCAGCACCTCGCCGGTGATCGGGTCCACGACCTCCGGATAGAAGTGGTCCTCCCAGATGTGCAGACCGTCCTTGGTCTCCACGCACTCCTGCGCCACACCCGGGCCGATCACCTCGGAGAGGCCGTATATGTCGACGGCGTCGATCGCGAAGCGCTCCTCGATCTCGCGCCGCATCTCCTCCGTCCACGGCTCCGCACCGAAGATGCCCACCCGCAAGGACGTCGACCGGGGATCGACGCCCTGCCGCTCGAACTCCTCCAGGAGCGTGAGCATGTACGACGGGGTCACCATGATGATCTCGGGGCGGAAGTCCTGGATCAGCCGCACCTGACGTGCCGTCATACCGCCCGAGGCGGGAATCACCGTGCACCCGAGCCGTTCGGCGCCGTAGTGCGCGCCCAGACCTCCGGTGAACAGGCCGTACCCGTACGCCACATGGACCTTGTCACCGGGGCGGCCGCCCGCGGCACGGATCGAGCGCGCGACCACGTCCGCCCACATGGAGAGGTCCTGCTCCGTGTACCCGACGACTGTCGGAAGGCCCGTCGTGCCGCTCGACGCGTGCAGCCGGCGCACCTCGGACTGCTCCACCGCGAACATCCCGAACGGATAGTTGGCCCGCAGGTCGTCCTTGGTGGTGAAGGGGAAACGTGCCAGGTCGGCGAGCGAACGGCAGTCGTCGGGGCGCAGTCCGGCCTTGTCGAACGCGGCCCGGTGGAACGGGACGTTCTCGTACGCGTGCAGCAATGTGTCCTGGAGGCGTTCCAGTTGCAGGGCCCCGAGCTCGCGAGGGCCCAGCCGTTCCGCCGCGTCCAGCAACAGCGGCATACGCGTCATGGGATGCTCCCGTCCTGCGCGCGCGACCGATCATTCGGTCGTCGATCTTCCGTGGAGCTCAGTAATCCAGGCCCGGCGGTGGGCGTCAAGAGATCTCGCGCAGCTGCTTTGAGCTGCGGTGCAACGGGCATGGGCCACGGTCATGAGCCACGCACGTACAGCGTTGCCCGGGCGGGGCACGGGATGTGATGATCACTGCCATGCCGACATTCCATGCGTATGACGGGACAGAGCTCGCCTACCACGAGAAAGGGGACGGCGAACCGCTGCTGTGCGTGCCGGGCGGGCCCATGCGCGCCTCCGCCTACTTCGGCGACCTCGGCGGCCTCACCGCCCACCGCCGTCTGATCCTGCTCGACCTGCGCGGTACGGGCGACTCCGCCACACCGGACGATCCCGCGACGTACCGCTGCGACCGGCATGTCGACGACGTCGAGGCGCTGCGCGAGCACCTGGGGCTCGAACACGTCGACCTGCTCGGCCACTCGGCGTCCGGCAACATCGCCACGCTGTACGCGGCCCGCCACCCGAAGCGGATCCGCAGGCTCGTCCTGGTCGCCCCGGCCACCCACTCCCTCGGCCTCACGGTCACCGACCAGGACCACCGCGACGCGGCGGCGCTCCGGGCGGACGAACCCTGGTACCCGGCCGCGCAGGCCGCGCTGAAGGAACTCGCGGCCGGACGCGGCTCCGCCGAGGTGTGGGACGCCCTCGCTCCCCTCGCCTACGGGCGCTGGGACGCGATCGCGCAGGCGCACCGGGCGGCCAGCGCCACGGAGAAGAACGCGGAGGCGGCGGCCGCCTTCTACGGGGAGGGTGCCTTCGACCCGCCCGCCACGCGTGCCGCCCTGGCAGACCTGGCCGCGCCGGTCCTCGTCCTCGCGGGGGAGTGGGACGGGGGTCCGAACCCGGCCCGAGCCGAGGAGTTCGCCGGGTTCTTCCCGCACGGCGTCCGCCAAGTGCAGCCGCGCGGCGGGCACTTCCCGTGGCTGGACGACCCGGAGTGGTTCGTGCGGCGGGTCGAGGGCTTCCTCGCCCAGGACTGATCCGGACGGCCATGCCTGCACGGGCCCGCCAGACCTGGCAGAGAACCGACAGGACCGCCGCAACTCACCGACCCTCAGGGGGAACCGTCGTGCGCCACGTCACTCCCACCCGCCGTCTGCTCGCCGCCGGGGCCCCCGAGCCCCACCCCGGCCACCGCTTCGACGGCCACTGCTTCGACGGCCATGGCTTACGCGACCACCGCCTCCCCGGGCCCGTACGTCCGGCTCCGCCCACTCGCCGACCTGTCCGCGCAGCGCCTGGCCACGGCCGACCTCGTCGCCGCCGCCAAGTACGGCACGGACAGCCCCATCGACGACCCGGCCCGTGAGCGGCAGGTGCTGGACGCCGTGGCCGACCAGGCCAGGGAGATCGGCGCCGACCCGGCGGTCACCGTGCGGATCTTCCGCGACCAGATCGAGGCCAACAAGGTCGTCCAGCGGGGCCTGTTCCGGCGTTGGGACGCCGATCCGTCGCAGGCCCCGACGCACCGGCCCGACCTCGCCGAGGTCCGCAAGGAGATCAACCGCGTCAACGGTGAACTGGTACGGGGCATCGCCGCGTCCCCGGAGGCACGCACGGCGCCGTACTGCGGGGGAGTGCTGACCGCCGCGGCCGCCCAAGTGCGGCACGAGCACCGGCTCGACGCCCTGCACTCCGTCGCCCTCGGCCGGGCGCTGCGCTCAGTCTGCGCGGACTGACACCCGCCGCTCGTCACGCGGAGCGCGGTAGACGAACCACGGCATGAAGAACTGGGTGACAGTGCCGACCGCCACGGCATAGAGCACCGTGCCGACGCCCACCGTCCCGCCGAGCAGCCAGCCGACGGCGAGCACGGAGAGCTCGATGACGGTACGGACCCGCCGCAGCGAGCGGCCGGTCACCGCGGCCGCGCCGGTCATCAGCCCGTCCCGGGGGCCGGGCCCGAAGCGGGCACCCACGTAGACGGCCACGGACAGCCCGTTGAGAACCACCCCGGCGACGAGCAGACCGATCCGGACGGGCAGGTTGAGGTCCTCGGGGAGGATGAGCAGGCCGAGGTCGGAAGAGACGGCGAGAACAACGATGTTCGCGAAGGTGCCGAACGTCGGCCGTTGCCTCAGCGGTATCCACAGCAGCAGGACGAGCACGCCGAGCACCGCGCTGATCGTGCCGAAGCTGAGAGGCGTGCGCTGCTCCAGGCCCTCGTAGAGAACGCTCCACGGGTTCACGCCCAGCGAGGCCCTGACCAGGACCGAGAGGCTGAATCCGTACAGGGCGAGGCCGATGAGGAGCTGGGGCAGGCGTCTCGTCGGGTGTTCGAGGAAGGGGACGTACGAGATGTCCTGCCGCATGTGGGGTTGCCTCCGAGCTGAGTGAGCGTGTGCCTATGTGCGCGTGCCGCGAAGGACACTTGCGCGGCTTCGGGCCATTGCGGCCACTCTGTAGAGTGATTGGCCCGGAGAACACAGCCAATCCCAGGAGAATGGTGTGGTCGACGCGTACGCGGAGCGGCCCGTCGACGCCATGGCAGGCGGCGCGGCGGGCGACACGAACGATGGCACGGTCGGCGGCACCGACCGGACGGTGGGCAGCCGGTGGCTCGCCGCGATGCTGCCCGACCCGGCCGCCGCACGCCCCGCCTACCGCCACCTCGCCCAGGCGATCAGCGGGCTGATCCTGGACGGCCGCATCGCCCCGCACGTCCGGCTCCCCGCCGAACGCGAACTGGCAGCGGCCCTCGGCACCAGCAGAACCACCGTCACCGCCGTGTACGACCTGCTGCGCGAGAGCGGCTACGCACACAGCCGGCAGGGCGCAGGCACCTGGACGGCGCTGCCCGAAGGCCGTGCCCCCAGTGGTGTCCGGCGGCTCCTGGCGGCCGAGGACACCGCGATCGACCTGGCCAGAGCGGCCCCCGGGCTGCCGGGCCACGAACTCACCGACACCGTCCTGCGGATCGCCCCGCGGCTGGCGGCGCACGCGCACACCCCCGGCTACCACCCGTACGGCCTGCCGGAACTCCGGGCCGTCGTCGCCGAGCGCTTCACCCGGCGAGGGCTGGCCACCGTGCCCGAGCAGATCCTGGTGACCTCGGGTGCCCAGCACGCGCTGACCCTCGTCCTGGGACTCCTGTGCGGGCCCGGCGACCGCGTCCTGGCCGAGAACCCGTCCTACCCGAACGCCCTGGAGGCGATGCGCCGGGCCCGGCTGCGCACGGTGTCCGTGCCGGTGACCGAGGAGGGCTGGGACGTCGGCATCGTCGAGTCGGCCCTCCGCCAGGCGGCCCCCCGACTCGCCTACCTGATACCGGACTTCCACAACCCGACCGGGTGTCTCATGCCGGAGGGCGAGCGGGGCCGGGTGCTGCGCGCCGCCCAGCGGGCCGGGTGCTGGCTCGTCGTGGACGAGACCCTCTCCGAGCTCGCCCTCGACGTGCCCGCGCCACCGCCCCTCGCCTCGCACGCGGCGCCCGGCGGCGCGGGACAGCTCATCACCGTCGGCTCCATGAGCAAGACCCACTGGGCGGGCCTGCGCATCGGCTGGCTGCGTGCCCCCGCGCGGCTCGTCACCGAACTCGCGGGGCAGCGCGTCGCCACCGACATGGGAGGCTCTGTCCTCGACCAGCTGCTGGCCCTCGACCTCCTCGACCGGGCCGACGCACTGCTGACGCCCCGCCTGGCACAGCTGCGCGAGCAGCGCTCGGCGCTCACCGCCGCCCTGAACGAGCACCTGCCCGACTGGAGTTGGCGGCTGCCGCCCGGCGGCCTCTCGCTCTGGGTGGACCTGGGCGAACCCGTCGCCTCGGCGCTGGCAGAGCGGGCACTCGACCACGGTGTGCGGATCGAGAGCGGCTCCTTCTTCGCCACCGACCCCGGCGTCTTCGAGCAGCGGCTCCGCATTCCGTACACCGCCCCGCCCGACACCCTGCGCGAGGCGGTGCGGCGCATGGCCGCCACCCTGGCCGACGGGCTCGGGCCGGCCTCCGGCGCGGGGCGGCGGCCGAACTGGGTGGCGTGACGACACCGGCAGGAAGAGGGGATGTCAGGCCGGGCGCGGGATGTAGGCCAGCCCGTGGGCGCCGGGCTCACCGCGCTTGGCGATGTCCAGCCGGGTCAGGATCTCCAGCGTCTCCAGGTCGACCAGATCGACGGTGGACGAGACGACGCAGGCCACGTAGGCGATCCGGCCGTCGGGGGACGACGTGATGGTCAGCGGTCCGCTCCCCACCCCGACCTCGCCAAGCCGCTTGCGGGTGTCGGCGTGGAACACGGTGAGGCGGCCTGCGGCCTGCCGTCCGAGCTGGGACTCCGGGTCGGCCTCCATGTGCAGCTCGCCCGCGAGCAGCTTCCCCGTCGACGTCAGGTGCACCGGCAGGACGACGTCGTCCGTGGGCAGCAGGTCGACGACGGTCGCCGTACGGGCCTCGATGACCCGGATGCCGGGCGTCGGCCGCTCCCCGGCGGCGGAGGGGGAGAACATGGCGTACGGCGAGGCGACATAGACGTACGCGCCGTCGGCGGAGACGGCGAGGCCCTCACTGCCCGGCACCTCGACCTTCGCGGTAAGGGCTCCGCTGTCGAGGTCGACGACCGAGACGAACGGCGCCTCCTTGTTGGTGGCGTACCCCGTCCTGCCCGCCGGGTCGACGGCGAACCAGTGCGGGCCGGGCGCGTCCGTGTCGATCCTGCCCACGGGCCTGCGGGTCTCCGTGTCGAGTACCACGACGCCGCCCGGCCGGTCGTCCGAGCCCTCCACGCTGACGTAGAGGCGATGGCGCGCGGTGTCGAGCGCGAGGCCGTGCGGCCCGTGCTCCGGCGCGAGGTCGACGACCTCGACGACGCGGCGGGTGTCGGGGTCGATGACGGTCACTTCGGTGCGGCGGCCGCTGTTCGCGTGGTAGTAGCCCGAGTGGTACGCCGTGGTGCACCACAGGAGGCGGCTCGTCGGGTCGAAGCACAGCTCGTGCGGCTCGGCGGGCACGTCGACCGCGCCGAGGAATCGGTCGGACGCGGCGTCGAAGAACGAGACCGTCGGGCCGCTCTGACTGACCACGGCCAGTACGTCGCCTTCTCGACCGGCACGCGGGTTCTGCTGCATGGGGAACTCCTCGGAGGAGACGGAGGGATGCCGGACGCGATTGCGCCGACCCCTCCACTCTCGGCACGAGGGCGTTGCGTCACAATGCAAGGATCAGCATCCAGTCATTGACTCACACGTAAAAACGCAGTTCAGGAGTGCTCTGGTGGCCATGGACCTCAATCTTCTGCGCGTGCTGGACGCCCTGCTGCAGGAGAACAGCGTGACACGCGCCGCCGAACGGCTCGGCACGTCACCCGCCGCGGTCAGCCGGACGCTGGCACGTCTGCGCCGCGCGGTCGGCGACCCGCTGCTGGTGCGCGCAGGACAGGGCATGGTCCCCACACCGCGCGCACTGGAACTCCAAGGGGAGGTGAGCGCGTTGCTGCGCGGCTGCGACGACGTGCTGCGGCCCGGGGCCGGTTTCGACCCCGTCCACCTCCGCCGCACCTTCACCGTGCAGGCCGCCGACGTGCTCCTCGCGGGACTCGCCGGGACGCTGACCGACCGCGTCCACGCGGAGGCACCGCACGTCGACGTCGTCTTCCTGCCGGAGGCGGTGGAGGGCGGTCCCGCGCTGCGGCAGGGCTGGGTGGACGTCGAACTGGGCGTCCTCGCACACCTGGACCCGGAGATCCGGACCCGGCAGCTCACCCGGATGACGCTGGTCGGCGTCGCCCGGAGCGGCCACCCCCTCTTCTCCGGGCGGATCGACGCGCGCCGCTTCGCCGCGGCCGACCACATCGGCGTGTCCCGGCTCGGCAAGCGTCATGGCCCCATCGACAGCGCCTTGGCGGAACGCGGGCTGCGGCGCAGGACCGCGGTCGTGGTGCCCAGCCACACGAGCGCGATGCTGCTCGCCAGGGACACCGACCTCGTCGCGCTCACCCTGGACGACTGGCTGCCCGACGCCGTCTCCGCACTGGGACTGCGTACGTTCCCCATCCCCCTGGACCTGGCCCCCGTCGACCTCGGCATGGCCTGGCACCCGCGCAACTCGTCGGACCCGGGGCAGCGTTGGTTCCGCGACCACTTGGCTGCCGCGGTCCTGGGCCCGGAGCCGGAGAGCGTCTGACAGCGACCCTCAGTGGGGGCTTTCCGCCGTCGGGGTGGGCGAGGGCACGCCCAGTGCCAGGAGGGCGGTGTCGTCGTCGATCCCCTCGCCGAGGCCGGCCAGCAGACCGGTCAGCGCGGTGACGACGGCCTCGGCGGACGTGCCGGCGTGGGCGGCGGTGAAAGTGCGCAGCGCCTCGTCCCCGAAGAGGTCCGAGCGGTCGGGGCCTGTACGGGCCTCGGTGACGCCGTCGGTGTAGAGCAGGAGCGTGTCGCCGGGAGCGAGGGTGACGGTGGCGGAGGTGAAACGGGGCTCGGGCAGGGCGCCGACGAGGAGGCCGCCGGGGGTGTGCAGGAAATCAGCCGTGCCGTCGGACCGCAGCACGAGGGCCGGCGGGTGGCCGCCGGAGGCGAGCCGGACGGTGAGGTGGCCGTCGGCCGGGTCGGGCTCCAGGAAGCCGAAGATGACGGTGCAGAAGCGGGGGTCGTCGCCGGCGTACCGCTCGTGCAGGACCTGGTTGAGGGTGGACAGGGCGGCCACGGGGTCGGGGTCGTGCAGGGCGGCGGCGCGCAGGGTGTACCGGGTCAGCGAGGTGACCGCGGCGGCCTGGGGGCCCTTGCCGCACACGTCCCCCAGGAAGAACCCGAAGCGTTTGCCGTCCACGGGGAACACGTCGTAGAAGTCGCCGCCGAGCTGGTCGGGGGAGGCGGTGTGGTAGTACGTGGCCGTCTCCACCCCGGGAATCCCGGGCAGGGTCGTGGGCAGCAACGACTGTTGCAGGACGGCCAGGGCCTGCTGCAGCCGGGCCCGGTCGGCCCGGGCCTGCCGCGCGGACTCCTCGGCCGCTCTGCGGCTGCGCAGCAGCTCCGTCTCGTAGGAGCGGCGGTCGGTGGCGTCGAAGACGGTGATGCGGGTCAGCAGGGGGGTGCCGGTGCTGCCGTACTTGACGACGGCTGAGACCAGCACCGGCATGCGGGTGCCGTCGGCCTGCTTGATCTCCAGGGCCACCCCGCTGATCTCGCCCTGCATGCGCAGCAGCGGCGCGAAGTGGGTCTCGTGGTACAGCCTGCCGCCCACGGGGAGCAGGTCCGTGAATCGCAACCGGCCCATCACGGCATGCCGTTCGAGCCCCAGCCAGTTCAGCAGCGTGCCGTTGAGCTTCACGATGGTGCCGTCCATCAAGGTGGACAGGTACCCGCAGGGTGCGTTCTCGTACAGTTCCTCGGCGCTGTCCTCCAGGAGGGCGGCGAAGGCCGAGTCCGAGGTGGTCCCGCCGTCGTGGCCCTCGGGATTCGGCCCTGTCCGGCACATCACCGGAGACCTGCCAGGAACTCGGTGATCGCCGCGTTGGTGGCCTCGGGTGCGGACAGGTGCGGGCAGTGTCCCGTCGCGTCGAGCGTGACCAGCGCCGAACCGGGAACCGACTGATGGACGAACGCGCCGACCTCACGGGGAGCGATGGCGTCCTGGGTGCACTCCAGGATCAGCGTCGGCACGCACACGCTCTTGAGGTCGTCCCGGGCGTCCGACAGGAACGTGGTCCGGGCGAAGACCCGCGCCATGTCCGGGTCGGTCGCGCAGAAGCTGTTCTTGAGCTCCTCGCCGAGTTCGGGCCGCTCGGGGTTGCCCATGATGAGCGGGGCCATCGCCGCGGACCAGCCGAGGTAATTCGCCTCCAGGGATTCCAGGAGCTCCTCGATGTCCTCTTCGCTGAACCCGCCGCGGTAGCCGTCGTCATCGATGTACCGGGGGGAGGGGACGACCATCACAAGGGATCCGATGCGGTCGGGCGCCTGCCGGGCAGCGAGGACGCCGATCATTCCGCTGACCGAGTGACCCACGAACACCGCGTCGCGCAGGTCGAGCCGCTCGCACACCTCCACGACGTCCTGGGCGTAGCCGTCCAGTGAGCCGTAGCGCTCCGCCGAGAACGCGGACGGGTCGGATCGGCCCGCACCGACGTAATCGAACAGGACAACGCGGTAGTCCCGCTCCAGTGCGGGGACCGTCAGCCGCCACATGTTCTGGTCGCAGCCGAATCCGTGGGCCAGGACCACCGCCGGCCCCCGCGGGTTCCCTGTCACCGTGACGTTGTTCCTGCGGATGATGTCCATGGTCGTAATGAAACCAGTTCTACCGAGACGCGGTGTCGACAGGTGGGGCGGTCCCGGCGGTGAGACTGCGCTGACCTCGTACTATTTCACTGTTGTGAACGTGCCAAGTGCCCGTGTCACGGCGGAGGTGTGCGGGCCGTGCCGTCGGGCATGCGAACACGAAGGAACGGCACGAAGGAACGGTGGGACGCGGTCGTGTTTGCACGTGTGCAGGGAAAGGATCACAGCCCGATGAGTGCGCCGGAGACGCCCGGCACGGCGGGGACGACCTGCTCCCGGGCCCGGGCCGAGGTCCGCTCGGCGCTGGAGCAGGTGTGCCGTGCGCTGCAGCCCGCGCGGGCGCGCCGGCTGCGCGAGGACGCGCTGCTGGTGGTCAGCGAGTTGACGGCCAACGCGATCCGGCACGGCGGCGGGCTCACCCACCTCGGCGTCCGCGTCCACGACGGCGTCCTGCTGCTGAGCGTGAGCGACCGCAGCGAGACGGTGCCCTGCCGCGTACCTGCGGCTCCGGCCCGGCCCGGCGGCTTCGGCTGGCCGATGATCCAGCAGCTCAGCTCGAGCGTCACGGTCGAGGTGAACCGGGGAGGCAAGACGATCGTGGCGGCCCTGGACGTGTCCGAGCGGCTCGGCGAGACGTGTGGGACAGATCGCACGCGTGAGAGGCAATCGACGGGGTAACCGAGCCGCTGCGGGGGAAGCAGCCGAGCTGACAAGGAGCGGAACGCCATGATCACCGTGACGCAGGAGCAGACGCAGGACACGGCCACCAGCCTGGCCGGGGCGGGCCTCGTCGAGCGCGCGTACACGGACCCCTCCTCCGTCGCGCCGAAGGACGC
Source organism: Streptomyces sp. NPDC093510 (assembly GCF_040683555.1). NCBI lineage: Bacteria > Bacillati > Actinomycetota > Actinomycetes > Kitasatosporales > Streptomycetaceae > Streptomyces > Streptomyces sp. NPDC093510. The sequence continues at coordinate 120,423 of NZ_JBFBEE010000005.1, read as the reverse complement.
ACGGGAGGTCGGCAAGCGGTTCTTCCACCGCCTGACCGAACTTGAGGAGGGCACGCACGAATACCAGTACGTGCGCAACGCGCTGATCGAGATGAACCTCTCGCTGGTGCAGTACGCGGCGTCCCGGTTCCGGCACCGCGGCCCGCAGGAGATGGAAGACATCATCCAGGTCGGCACCATCGGTCTGATCAAGGCGATCGACCGGTTCGAGCTCACCCGCGAGGTCGAGTTCACGTCCTTCGCCGTGCCTTACATCACCGGTGAGATCAAGCGGTTCTTCCGCGACACCTCCTGGGCCGTGCACGTGCCGCGCCGGCTGCAGGAAGCCCGTATCGAGCTGTCCAAGGCGACGGAGGAGCTGCGGACCCGGCTGGGCCGCATGCCGTCCACGGCCGAGCTCGCCGAGCTGATGCAGCTGGAGCCGAAGGAGGTCGCCGAGGCGCAGAAGGCGTCCAACGGCTACAGCGCCGTCTCCCTGAACGCGGCGGTCAACGGCCAGGACGACGAGTCCGACACGATGCTGGCCGACTTCATCGGAGTCGATGAGGAGTCCTTCGAGCTCGTCGAGAACTTCCACTCCCTGGCGCCGCTGATCGCGGACCTCGACGAGCGGGACCGCACCCTCATCCACCTCCGCTTCGTCGAGGAGCGGACCCAGCAGCAGATCGCGGACGAGCTGGGCTGCTCGCAGATGCACGTGTCGCGGCTGATCAGCCGTGTCGTGAGCAAGCTCCGCGCCGGCCTGATGGCCACCGACTGACCCGCTGACCGGCTAACCGGCTGCCACAGCCTTCGCCCAGCGGTAGTCCGCCTTACCGCTGGGCGAACGCTGTATGTGGTCCGCGAAGACCACGGACCGCGGGATCTTGTACCCGGCGAGCAGCGCGCGGCAGTGGGCCTGAACCGCTTCCAGGTCCAACGAGGGTGCCCCGGGACGGAGTTGCACGACCGCGGCCACCCTGCTGCCCCACCGCTCGTCGGGGACCCCGGTCACCAGCGCGTCGTACACGTCGGGATGCGACTTGAGCGCCTGCTCGACCTCCTCCGGGTACACCTTCTCGCCGCCCGTGTTGATGCACTGCGAGCCGCGGCCGAGCACGGTCACGATGCCGTCCTCGTCGACCGTCGCCATGTCGCCGAGCAGCACCCAGCGCTCGTCGTCCTTCTGGAAGAACGTCTCGGCCGATTTCCCCGGGTCGTTGTAGTAGCCGAGCGGTACGTGACCGCGCTGGGCGAGGCGGCCGGGCTCGCCCACCGGGACCGGCTCGTGCGTCGCCGGGTCCACCACCCGCGTACGCTCGTTGACCTCCAGGCGGAAGCCCCTCTCCGGGCCGGAGTCGTCCGTCGCCTTGCCGTTGGAGCCGGACTCGGAGGAGCCGAAGTTGTTCAGGAGCAGGACGTTCGGCACGAGCTCCTGGAACTGGGCGCGGACCGTCTCCGACATGATCGCCCCGGACGAGGAGACGCTGAACAGCGACGAGAGGTCGACGCCCTGGAGCGGGCCGCGCAGCGCGTCGATCAGCGGCCTGAGCATGGCGTCACCGACCAGCGACACGCTCGACACCTTCTCCTTCGCGATCGTGCGCAACACCTCTTCGGGTACGTACTTGCGGTGCAGGGCCACGCGCTGCCCGTAGTTGAAGGCGATGAACGACGTCAGCGTCGATGTGCCGTGCATGAGCGGGGGAGTGGGGAAGAAGGTGATGCCGGGTCCGCCCGCCGCCACGCGCTCGGCCAGCTCCTCGGGCCGCTTCACCGGCTCGCCCGCGGGCTCGCCGCCGAAGAGCCCGGCGAAGAACAGGTCCTCCTGACGCCACATGACGCCCTTGGGCATACCGGTCGTGCCGCCGGTGTAGATGATGAACAGGTCGTCGGCCGAGCGCGGCCCGAACCCGCGCCGCGGCGAGCCCGCCGTCTCCGCGTCGATGAAGGCCACCGCGTCGAGCCGGGGCGCGTCCGCGCGAGAGGCTCCCACCCGGATCAGGTGCCGCAGCTTCTCCGTGCGGGGCAGCGCCGCCGCGACGCGCTCCGTGAACTCGGCGTCGAAGACGAGCGCGGCGAGGTCGGCGTCACGGTAGAGGTAGACCAATTCCTCTTCGACGTAACGGTAGTTGACGTTGACCGGCACGAGGCGCGCCTTGAGGCAGCCGAGGACCGTCTGGAGGTACTCGACGCCGTTGTACAGGTGCAGGCCGAGGTGCTCGCCGGGCTTCAGGCCGCTGTCGATCAAGTGGTGGGCGATGCGGTTGGCGGCCGCGTCGAGCTCGGCGTAGGTCAGTCGGCGCTCCGCGCCCGTGCCGGGATGGTCGATGTAGACGAGCGCCTCGCGTTCGGGGACCACGTCGACGACCGACTCGAACAGGTCGGCAAGGTTGTACTCCACCGCACTCCTCCTGACCCCGGCACCCACAGTGACGTCTCGCTTGGCGGTCATCAGAGCAGAGGCACCCACAACTGGGAAGGGCCCCCGCACAACAAAACTGACTGGGTGTCAGAAAACTCTTGAACTGGCTCCTCTGCTGCTGCAACCTGTTCCAGGTCCAAAGGCGCCGGGCCGGCCGTCCGTCGGCCGTCGATGGAAGGAGCACGGCACATGGGTGGGACCGAACACCTCACCGTGCGGCGCGAAGGCGCCACACTGATACTCACGCTGAACAGGCCCGAGGCGAAGAACGCCCTGTCGCTCGCGATGCTCGTGGGCCTCTACGACGGGTGGATCGAGGCCGACGAGGACGACGAGGTCCGCTCCATCGTGCTCACGGGCGCGGGCGGCTCGTTCTGCGCGGGCATGGACCTCAAGGCCCTCGCCGGCAAGGGCATGGAGGGCGAGCGGCACCGGGACCGGCTGACGGCCGACCCCGATCTGCACTGGAAGGCGATGCTGCGCCACCACCGCCCCCGCAAACCCGTCATCGCCGCCGTCGAGGGCTACTGCGTGGCGGGCGGCACGGAGATCCTTCAGGGCACCGACATCCGCGTCGCGGGCGAATCGGCGACGTTCGGGCTCTTCGAGGTGAAGCGGGGGCTGTTCCCGATCGGCGGCTCGACCGTCCGCCTCCCGCGCCAGATCCCCCGCACGCACGCCCTCGAAATGCTGCTCACCGGGCGTCCGTACGCGGCGGCCGAGGCCGCGTCGATCGGCCTGATCGGGCAGGTCGTGCCGGACGGCACCGCGCTGGACAAGGCCCTCGTCATCGCCGAACAGATCAACGCGTGCGGGCCACTGGCCGTGGAGGCGGTCAAGGCATCCGTGTACGAGGCGGCTGAGCTGACGGAGACGGAAGGGCTCGCGGCCGAGTTGAAGCGGGGGTGGCCGGTCTTCGACACGGCTGACGCGAAGGAGGGTTCCCGAGCCTTCGCGGAGAAGCGGGCGCCCGTCTTCCGGCGCGCCTGAGTCGTGTCACGTCCGCGGGCTGTTTCCGGCCCGTCGTACGTCCTCGCGCCCCTGCCGGGCGCCGCCTCCGTTCCTCCAGCAAAAGGAGTTCGCTGATGGCATCCGCTCCCTCACCGGAGGTGCTGCGCGCGCCTCTCGTCGTCGAGTTCCCCTTCACCCGCTCCCTCGGGCCCGTGCAGAGCGCCTTCCTGACCGGGCTGCGCGAGCGCACCGTGCTCGGGGTCAGGACCGGGGACGGCCGCACGCTCGTGCCGCCCGTCGAGTACGACCCCGTGACCGCCGAGGAGATACGCGACCTCGTCCAGGTCGCCACGACCGGCACCGTCACCACCTGGGCCTGGAACCACGAACCCCGCCGCGGCCAGCCCCTCGACACCCCCTTCGCCTGGGTCCTTGTCAAGCTCGACGGCGCCGACACCGCCCTGCTCCACGCCCTCGACGCGCCGGGCCCCGACGCCGTGCGCACCGGGATGCGCGTCCGGATCCGCTGGGCACCCGAACGCGTCGGCGCCATCACGGACATCGCCTGCTTCGAGGCGTACGAGGGGACCGCGGGGCAGACCCGGCCCGCCGCCCACAGCGGCGAGTTCGACGACGCCGTCACCGGGATCGTCGCGGCCGCACGGCTCGACTACACCTACTCGCCGGGCCGCGCACAGACCGCGTACATCAACGCGCTCTCCGCCCGCAAAACCGTCGGTGAACGCTGCCCGTCCTGTCAAAAGGTGTACGTCCCGCCCCGCGGCGCCTGCCCCACCTGCGGGATCGCCACGGCGGAACGGGTGGAGGTGGGACCGCGCGGCACGGTCACGACGTACTGCATCGTCAACATCAAGGCGAAGAACGCCATGAACGACGCCATCGAAGTCCCCTACGTCTACGCGCACATCGCCCTCGACGGCGCGGACCTCGCCCTGCACGCACGCATCGCCGGCATCCCCTACGACCAGGTCCGCATGGGCCTGCGCGTCGAACCGGTATGGACCGAGGGCGGCCGCTTTCCCGACCACTACCGGCCCACCGGCGAACCCGACGCCGACTACGACACGTACAAGGAGCTGGTGTAGATGGCGTCACGCAAGCCCTCCGTGCTGCGGCCCGCCCGCGACGTCGCCATCGTCGCGTTCGGGCAGAGCGACCACCGGCGCACCTCCGACGAGCTCTCCGAGGTGGAGATGCTCATGCCGGTGCTGCACGAGGTCCTCGCCGCCACCGGCATGAAGACCAGCGACATCGGCTTCACCTGCTCCGGCTCGTCGGACTACCTCGCGGGCCGGGCCTTCTCCTTCACGATGGCCCTCGACGGGGTGGGCGCCTGGCCGCCGATCTCCGAGTCGCACGTCGAGATGGACGGCGCCTGGGCGCTGTACGAGGCGTGGGTGAAGCTGCAGACCGGCGAGGCCGACACCGCGCTCGTCTACTCCTACGGCAAGTCGTCACCCGGCTCCGTACGCGATGTGCTGACCCGGCAGCTCGACCCGTACTACGTCGCCCCGCTGTGGCCCGACTCCGTGGCGCTCGCCGCGCTCCAGGCGCAGGCGCTGATCGACGCGGGGGAGACCGACGAGCCCGCTCTCGCCGGCGTCGCCCACCGCAGCCGTACCGACGCCACCGCCAACTCCCACGCACAGCTGACCGGTTCGGTCGAGCAGGGCGGGTATGCCGTACGACCCCTGCGCACCGGGGACTGCCCGCCGATCGGCGACGGGGCGGCGGCCGTGATCCTCGCCGCGGGCGAGCGGGCCCGGGAGCTCTGCGGGCGGCCCGCGTGGATACGCGGCATCGACCACCGCATCGAGGCGCACGGCCTCGGCGTCCGCGACCTCACCGACTCGCCGTCGACACGCCTGGCCGCCGAGCGCGCCGGCGTCCACGAACGCCCCGTCGACACCGCCGAGTTGCACGCCCCCTTCACCTCGCAGGAGATCATCCTGCGCAAGGCCCTGGAACTGACGGACGACGTCGCCGTCAACCCCTCCGGCGGCGCCCTCGCCGCCAACCCGATGATGGCCGCCGGACTCATCCGGCTCGGTGAGGCCGCCGCCCGCATCCACCGGGGCGCGTCGGACCGTGCCGTCGCCCACGCCACGTCCGGGCCCTGCCTCCAGCAGAACCTGGTCGCCGTCCTGGAAGGAGACACACGTGTCTGAGGGACCCGTGTCCAAGGAACCCGTGGCGGTCGTCGGGATCGGCCAGACCAAGCACGTGGCCGCGCGGCGCGACGTGTCGATCGCGGGCCTGGTCCGCGAGGCGGCTCAAAGCGCCCTCGTCGACGCGGAGTTGACGTGGGACGACATAGACGCCGTCGTCATCGGCAAGGCGCCCGACTTCTTCGAGGGCGTCATGATGCCCGAGCTGTATCTCGCCGACGCGCTCGGCGCCGTCGGCAAACCCATGCTCCGCGTCCACACGGCGGGCTCCGTCGGCGGCTCCACGGCACTCGTCGCCGCGAACCTCGTCGCGGGGCGCGTCCACGGCACCGTCCTCACTCTCGCCTTCGAAAAGCAGTCGGAATCCAACGCCATGTGGGGCCTGTCGCTGCCGATCCCCTTCCAGCAGCCCCTGCTCGCCGGCGCCGGCGGCTTCTTCGCCCCGCACGTGCGCGCCTACATGCGGCGCACCGGGGCCCCGGACACGGTCGGCTCACTCGTCGCGTACAAGGACCGCCGCAACGCCCTGAAGAACCCCTTCGCACACCTCCACGAGCACGACATCACCCTGGAGAAGGTCCAGGCCTCGCCGATGCTCTGGGACCCGATCCGCTACTCGGAGACCTGCCCGTCCTCCGACGGCGCCTGCGCGATGATCCTCACCGACCGTACGGGCGCGGCCCGTGCGCCCCGGCCGCCGGCCTGGATGCACGGCGGGGCGATGCGCAGCGAGCCGACGCTGTTCGCGGGCAAGGACTTCGTGTCCCCGCAGGCGGGCAAGGACTGCGCGGCCGACGTCTACCGGCAGGCCGGCATCGCGGACCCGCGCCGGGAGATCGACGCAGTCGAGATGTACGTGCCGTTCTCCTGGTACGAGCCGATGTGGCTGGAGAACCTCGGCTTCGCGGCGGAGGGCGAGGGCTGGAAGCTCACCGAGGCCGGTGTCACGGAACTGGACGGCGACCTCCCCGTGAACATGTCCGGCGGCGTCCTGTCCACCAACCCCATCGGGGCCTCCGGCATGATCCGCTTCGCCGAAGCGGCACTTCAGGTGCGCGGCCTGGCGGGTGAGCACCAAGTGGCGGGAGCACGCAAGGCACTAGGGCACGCCTACGGAGGAGGCGCGCAGTTCTTCTCCATGTGGCTCGTCGGCGCCGAACCGCCCACCACCTGACAGGGGCCGGTGGCGCCGGACGGATCGAGGTCCTGCCACCGCGGCCTGTCCGGCGCCCGGAGCGAAAGCTAGGCTGGCGCCCGACCGACGTATTCGGGAGGAGCACGGACGTGGCCGACAGCACCACTCAGCAGCATCCGCTCGCGGGCTGGGACAAGCCGGAGCTCGACCTCAGCACGGCGGACTGGCGATCGAGCAGCGAGGGCCGCGGCGACGTGGAGATCGCCTTCATCGAGGGTTTCGTCGCCATGCGCAACAGTGGCCGCCCGGAGAGTCCTTCCCTGATCTTCACCCCGGCGGAGTGGGGAGCCTTCGTCCACGGCGCCCGGGAGGGCGAGTTCGATCTGACATAGCGGGCGTGCGCCACGCTCAACGCAGCACCACGCAGCCCCGGGCGTCGAGGGCCCGCAGGACGTGGTCGCTGATGTGCACGTCGTTCCAGCGCAGGTCCAGTTTCTCCAGAGCGGGCAACTCCGCCACCCAGGCGGGCAGGTCAGTGAGGTGATTGGCGCGCAGGTCGACGCGGCGCAGCAGGGGCAGGCCGCGCAGGGCGTCCGGTACGTCCGTGAAGGCGTTCTCGCGCAGCTCCAGTTCGCGCAGCTCGGTGAGGCGGCCGACGCCCGTCGGGAGACGGGTCAGTCGGTTGCCGCGCAGCCAGAGTTCCCGGAGGGCGGAGAGTGAGCCGACCGACTCGGGCAGGCGGGTCAACTCGTTGTGCTGGACGCGCAGTTCCACGAGTCCGGCCAGGCCGCCGAGCGTCTCGGGGAGCGCCGTCAGACGGTTCTCGCCGACGTTCAGATACGCGAGCCGGGTGAGACGGCCCAGGGACGCGGGAAGCTCGGTGAGCGCGTTGTCGTGCAGATAGAGGAAACGGCTGAGAGCCGTGAGGTCGCCGAGCTCCTCGGGGACCGCGCGCAGCTTGTTGTGGCCGAGATCGAGGGTGTGCAGAGAGGTGAGCGTGCCGATGCGGCCGGGGAGCCCGGTGAGCGCGTTGTCGGGCAGGAGCAGCACCTTCAGTTCTGGACGCAGCCAGACCTCGTCGGGCACGTCGTCGAGGCCGGCGCGCCAGTAGTTCAGTACGGATCGGTCGGTCACGTTGGTCTCCGCGGTCGATGGTTGCGCCATTGTGCCCGGGGCGGAGCCTCGCGCCGGAATTCGGTCGCGGCGGCGCAGCGCGGCGGCTCCGTCGCTGGTCGCGCCGTTCCCCACGCGCGCGAGGCGCGCCCGCCCCCGCGCCGGAACGCCCCGCGGGCCACGTACCATGGGCGCATGTCCTTCCTCCGCCGCCGCAGCTCCGCCACTCCCGCGGGCCCGGACTTCGATGTCCTGGCCATGGACCCCGGTGACTGGCCCGGCAATCTCGGCGCGGGCCTGCTGCCCGCCCCCGACGGCAGCTGCCAGGGCGTCTTCCTGCGCTACGACCTGTTCGGCGGCCGCGGCCCCGCGATGATCATCGGTAACCTTCCCGAGGGCTCGCCCGCGCGCGAGACCGCCGAGGGCGAGGTCCCCTTCGAGGTGGCCCAGCTGCTCCTCGCCCTGGAGAACGACGAGGACATCACGGTCGTCTCCACCGAGGACGTGCCGGTGATGCAGGGCGACAACCTCCTCATCGTGCGCCGTCTCAAGCTCTCCGAGGGCCGGATCTCCTGCGTGCAGTTCGACCGCAGTGACAACGTCCTGGTGACCATCGCCGCCTGGGACCGGCCGATCACCGATGACCTGTACGCGCTCCTGAAGCCGCTGCCCGCGGAGCTCTTCCAGCAGGGCTGACGACCCGGCACCTCCCCGTCACGGGTACTGCCCCTCCTTTCTCCGTACTGCCCCGCTCCGCTTCAAGGAGCGGGGCAGTTTTGTGTCGTGCCCTTGCCAGCCCAGTCATCGGACCTTTAGCGTGACCGCTCATGACTCAGGGGATCACGCGAAGGACGACCATGAGGACCGCTCTCGGCGGTGCTGCCGCCATCGCGGCGAACGGTGGCACGCTCGGCGGCCCCCGGACGGCCTCAGCGGCTTCCGAAGACGCGGATCGTGACACATCCGATGACTTGTTGCTCTGGTACGACGCCCCCGCGGCCGACTGGGAACGCGAGGCCCTGCCCGTCGGCAATGGCGCCCTGGGCGCCATGGTCTTCGGCACCCTCACCTCCGAGCGGCTCCAGTTCAACGAGAAGACCCTGTGGACCGGCGGGCCCGGCTCCCGGGAGGGCTACGACTCCGGCAACTGGCGCGAGCCACGCCCCGGCGCCCTCGACGCCGTGCGCGACGAGCTCGACGAGAAGGGGCGGCTCGCCCCGGACGCGGTCGCGGCCGGGCTCGGCCAGGCCCGGCGCGGCTACGGCGCCCACCAGACCTTCGGCGACCTCCACATCGACGTGCCGGGCGCCCCGGCCGTACCCGACGCCACGTACCGCCGCGCCCTCGACCTCGGCCGGGGCCTAGCGACTGTCACGTACCTCCACGAACAGGCGCGACACCGAAGGGAGTTCTTCGCCTCGTACCCCCATGGGGTGATCGTCGGCCGGCTCTCCGCCGACCGTCCCGCGCAGGTCACCTGCACCTTCCGCCACACCTCGCCCCGCGCCGACCGCACCGCGAAGGCGAGCGGCGACCGCATCACCGTACGGGGCGAACTCGCCGACAACGGGCTGAAGTTCGAGGCGCAGCTGCGCGTCCGGCACCGGGGCGGCACGAGCGTCGCGAACGACGACGGCAGCGTCACGGTGACCGGCGCCGACCACGTCTGGTTCGTCCTCGCCGCGGGCACGGACTACGCCGACACCTACCCCGGCTACCGGGGCGAGGACCCGCACGCCGCCGTGTCCCGCACCGTCGACAAGGCGGTGGCGGCGGGCCACGGCACGCTGCGCGCCCACCACCTGCGCGACCACCGTGCCCTCTTCGACCGCGTCACCCTCGACATCGGTCAGGCGCTGCCCGCGGGCGTGCCCACCGACCGGCTGCTCGAGCAGTACGGGACAGGGGCGGGCGACACCGCCGACCGGGCCCTGGAGGCGCTCTTCTTCCAGTACGGCCGCTACCTCCTGATCGCCTCTTCGCGCGCGGGATCGCTCCCCGCCAACCTCCAGGGCGTCTGGAACAACAGCACCACCCCGCCCTGGGCGGCCGACTACCACACCAACATCAACCTCCAGATGAACTACTGGCTCGCCGAGGCCGCGAACCTCGCCGAGACGACCGCCCCGTACGACCGCTTCGTCGAGGCGCTGCGCGCGCCCGGCCGGCGTACGGCCCAGGAGATGTTCGGCAGCCGCGGCTGGGTGGTGCACAACGAGACCAATCCGTACGGCTTCACCGGCGTCCACGACTGGTCGACGGCGTTCTGGTTCCCCGAGGCCGCCGCCTGGCTCACCGCGCAGCTCTACGAGCACTACCGGTTCGGCGGCTCCACGGACTATCTGCGCACCACCGCGTACCCGGCGATGAAGGAGGCCGCCGAGTTCTGGCTCGACAACCTGCGCACCGACCCACGCGACGGCACCCTGATCGTCACGCCCAGCTACTCGCCCGAGCACGGCGACTTCACCGCGGGCGGCGCGATGGCCCAGCAGATCGTCCACGACCTGCTCACCAACACACTGGAAGCCGCCCGCGTGCTCGGGGACTCGCCGTCCTTCCGTGCCGATCTCGAGAAGACGCTCGACGCCCTCGACCCCGGGCTGCGGATCGGCTCCTGGGGGCAACTCCAGGAGTGGAAGGCCGACCTGGACGACCGGACGGACGACCACCGGCACGTCTCCCACCTGTACGCACTGCACCCCGGCCGGCAGATCGAGCCCGGCAGCACATGGGCCGAGGCGGCGAAGGTCTCCCTCACCGCGCGAGGCGACGGCGGCACCGGCTGGTCCAAAGCCTGGAAGATCAACTTCTGGGCGCGTCTGCGCGACGGCGACCACGCGCACAAGATGCTCGGCGAACAGCTGAAGTCCTCGACGCTGCCCAACCTCTGGGACACGCATCCACCGTTCCAGATCGACGGCAACTTCGGCGCCACATCGGGCATCGTCGAGATGCTCCTGCAGAGCCAGCACGACGCGATCGAGATCCTGCCCGCGCTGCCCGCGACCTGGCCCGAGGGCTCGGTGCGCGGACTGCGGGCCCGCGGCGGCGCGACCGTCGACATCGACTGGGCGGCGGGCCGCGCCACCCGCGTCGTGTTGAAGGCCTCGCGCACACGCGAACTCACCCTGCGCGGCCACCTGTTCAGCGGCGGCACGAAAAAGGTCAGGGCGCGCGCGGGGGAGCGCTACGTCTTCGGCCGCTCGTGAACGCGCGGCGACCCGTCAGGCGTGGACGCCGATCATCCCGATCCCGTCGATCGCCGCCGGGGACAGCGCCGACTCGTCCAGGCCGGACAGGGGCATCCAGGCCACGGCTGACGTGGAGTCGTCCGTCACGGTGACCCGGGCGGGCCCCGGCGCGAGTTCGACGACGTAGAAGAGCCCCACCAGATGCCAGCTCACGCCGAGCCGGCGGGCCGAGTACGTCCGCGCGTCCACCAGACGCGCGGACACCACTTCGAGGCCGGTCTCCTCGTGCAGCTCGCGTGCGAGCGTCTCCTCCGGCTGCTCGCCCGGATCGATGCCGCCGCCGGGCAGATGCCACAGTCCGGGCTCGAACACCGGTGAGGCGTCGGAGAGTTGGGTCAGCAGCAGTTCGTCCCGCGCTGTGGCGACGGCGTACGCCGACACGCGCGATCGGACCTGATTCCCCACCTGTGCACCTCCGCAGTTTCCCACCGTGCGCTTCGAGACCCCCAGATCGTACGTCGGGTCCGAGCCCGCCCCCACGGCAGGCCCGGACCCGACCGTCCTCGAAGGTGCTACGAACCCGGCCGTGCCACCTGCACGTCCGCCGCCCGCACATAACCGATCCGGTGCCCGTACTGGATCACGTAGTACATGTCCTTGCCGCGCACCACCCTGTGCGGCGCGGTGTCGAAGGTCGGGGAGTAGAAGTACTCGCCCGGCACCTTGTCGCCCGCCACGTACTTCTGGCCCGCGAGGATCTTGTACGGCAGCGGGGAGACCGCCTGCACGGGGACGCCCGCCGGATAGGCCTCCTTCTCCGGGTACGCGCGCCCGTACACCGGGATCTCGGTCGCGCCGGCCTTCGGCGTCACCAGGAGCCCCTTCGCCGGGACCGCGGTGGGCTGCTTCGCCGGGTTCTTGAACCAGGCCTTCTGGCCGAGGTACCAGACGGCCGTCCAGTCGCCCTCGCGCCCCGCGACCGCGTACTGCTGACCGGTGGAGAGCCGCGCCCCGACGTCGTTCACGTCGATCGTGGAGGCCTGGCCGCCGGGACGCTTGCCGATGTCCTTGATCAGCGGCGCGTCGTCACGCGGCTCCGTGTGGACGCGCACCGCGGCCGAACCGTGCGGCACGCACTTCTCGCCGGGCTTGACGCAGCCCGTGTACTCGGGACGGTTCTTGGAGTACTCGGGCGCCACCGTCACCACTCCGCTGCCCGGACCCGCCGTGCGGTGGAACGGCTTGCCGAGCAGCTGGAAGTAGTGCTGCCAGTCCCAGTACGGCCCCGGGTCCGTGTGCATGCCCGGGATCGACGAGGGCACGGTGCCCTGGACGTTGTCGTGGCCGAGGATGTGCTGGCGGTCCAGCGGAATGCCGTACTTCTTCGCGAGGTACTTCACCAGCCGGGCCGACGAGCGGTACATCGCCTCCGTGTACCAGGTGTCGGGTGCGGTGAGGAAGCCCTCGTGCTCCAGGCCGATCGACTTGGCGTTCACGTACCAGTTTCCGGCGTGCCAGGCGACGTCCTTGGCCTTCACATGTTGGGCGATGTGGCCGTCGGTGGAGCGCAGGGTGTACTGCCACGACACGTAGGTGGGGTCCTGCACCATGTTCAGGACACCTTCCCACCTGCCCTCGGTGTCGTGGACGATGATCGAGTCGATGCTCTGGCTCTTCGGCCGGTCCGACAGGTCGTGGTTGCCGTAGTCCGGATTGCCGTTGGGGTCCTTGAACTCCTCGTACGGCGCGGGAATCCACTCGCACGAAACGGTCCTCGGGCACTCGGTCGGACCCGTGGGCGCCTTGCGCAGACCCATGCGCTTGAGCTGCGCGGCATCGGGCCTCAGGCCGGGCTCGGGCGCCAGCGCGACGCGCTGGCCCGCGTCCGTCGTGCGCCGCTCGCCGTCCCGGATCACGGCGAACACGTCATTGGCGTACGTGGCCGCGGTGGCCTCGTCGTCCGCCCCGGAGAAGCGGGCGATGGCGCCGTACCAGTCGGCGGGGTCGCCGCTCAGCGGTTTGCCGAGCTTGCGCTGGGCCGTCGCGAGCAGGGCCGCGCCGCCCTCGACGTTCGCGGCGGCGTCGGTGCGCAGTTCGTCGGCCGACCGGCCGGTCAGCTCGGCCGCGCGGGGCAACGTCCGCAGACGCGCCGGGAGTTCGGACTCATCGGGCACCTCGGCCCTGGGCGGCGGGGCCGGGCGCGAGGTGTCGCCGCGCGGGTCCTCCGTGCCCTCACTGTGGTGCGGGGCCGAGGCCAGGGCGGTGCGGGCGTCGGTGAGGTGCATGGGGCCGTAGCCCCCGGTGACGCTGGCCGCGCCGCCGTGCCCGTCCCAGCGCGACTGGAGGTAGGAGACGCCGAGCAGCACGCTCTGGGGAACGCGGTACTCGGCGGCGGCGGACGCGAAGGCGTTCTGGAGCCGCTCCGCGGGGGCCTGCTGGGAATCGCCGGACGACGGAGCCGCGCCGAGCAGCGGCACCAGCAGACCGGCCGACGCGAGGGCGCCCGCCGTTCTGACGGCACGTCTGCGCGCGGACGAGGTACGGGCGGTGTCGGATCCTCGCAATGCAGCCTCCTGGGACTCCTGGGCCGATGAAGCGTGACGGGGCGTGCGGGGCCGGGCGTGCGTCAGTGGTACCGGCTCCCCGACGATCCGTCAATCATCCCCAGGGCAGGAGATTTCGCATGTCAGCGCCGGTCCCGGCGGGTCAGGGGCGGGTTTCCGCCAGAGGGGCCCCACCGCCTGCGGCGCGTCAGTGGCGTGGACCAATGAGCGGTGCGGAGATCCACCTGTTCGGTGGAGCGGCCGGGGGAGCGGCGGCCGGATTCAGTCCAGCGGCTCGGCGGCTTCACCCCCGCTCGACTCACGAGGCATGCGCGTCACGTCCAGACGCGGCCAGTCGGCCAGGTCACGCAACAGCTGCCGGTCATGGGTCGCGACCACGACGGCGGAGCTCGTGCCGAGGATCGCCTCGGTCAACTCGTCCACCAGCGCCGACGACAGATGGTTGGTCGGCTCGTCGAGCAGTACCGATCCGGGCCGCCCGGCCAGCGCCAACGCCAGGTCGAGACGCCGCCGCTGACCCTGCGACATCCGCCCGACCGGCGTGCGCATCGCGTCGCGGTCCAGCAGGCCGAGCGACCCGAGCGGGACGGCGTCGGCGTCGCGGAGCAGGCCACGGGCCACCAGCCGCCCCACGTGCCGGGCGTGCACCTCGCGGGCGGTGAGCCCGGGGTCCTGCGCGGCGGTCTCCTGGGTCACCCGGACGACCCGCGCCCCCGCCGCCGTACGGACGTAGCCGCCCGTGGGCGCGAGCGAACCGGCCAGCACCGCCAGCAGCGTGGACTTTCCGGCGCCGTTCGGCCCGGTGACGAGCAGCCGGTCGCCGCCGGACAGGGTCAGGTCGACGGGACCGGCGAGCCGCCCCTCGACCACGACGCCGTGCGCCCGCAGCTGCGGCGCGCCCGGCCTGACACCCGGGTCGGGCCACCGCAGGACCGGCGGCGGCTCCGGCACATCGATCCGGTGCGCCTCCAGGGCATCCTGCTGCCGCTTCAGTGCCTGGACCACACCCGGTGCCCGGGACTGGCGCTGGTGCTTGCCGGTGCCCTTGTCCGGCCGCCACCCCGTGGAGAGCCGGTCGCGGGCCTTCGACGCCGCGTCCCGCAACCGCCGGTGCTCTTCCTGCTGTTCCTCGTGGTCCTGCTCCCAGCGCTCGCGCTCGCGACGTCGCGCGTCCTGCCAGGCGTCGTAACCGCCGGCGTAGAGGCGCGCCCGCCCGTCGCGGGTGGGATCGAGATCGAGGAACCGGTCCGCGACGTCACGCAGCAGCGCCCGGTCGTGGCTGACGAGGGCGAGGCCGCCGTCGTGCTCCCGCAGCCTGCGGGTCAGGAAGTCGAGCCCGGCGGCATCGAGGTGATTGGTCGGCTCGTCGAGCAGCAGGACGTCGTGCCGCGCGCCGAGCAGGCACGCCAGCCGCACCCGATAGCGCTGTCCGACCGACAGCTCGGACAGCGGGCGTTCGCGGTCGGTGCAGGCGCCGAGGGCTTCGAGGGCGACGTCGACGCGGCGTTCGGCGTCCCACGCGTCGAGCCGGGTGGCGGCGTCGAGCGCGGACGCGTAGCGGCCGTCGGCCGTGGGGTCGCCCTCGGCCATGGCGAGGGTCGCCTCGTCCAGCGCGGCGAGGGCCGCGAGTGACGCGGTCAGCGCCTCGGACGTGAGGGTGCCGACGGTCTCGCCGTCCCGCGCGGACAGCTCCTGGCGGGCCAGGCCGATGGTGCCGACCCGGTGCACGGCGCCCTCGTCGGGGCTGATCAGACCGGCAAGGACGTGCAGCAGTGTCGTCTTGCCCCGCCCGTTCTCGCCGACGACGGCAGTCCGCGACCGTGCGGAGACGGTGAGCGAGACATCGTCCAGGACGTGCCGGGACCCCAGGGTGACGGTGATGTTCTCGGCGCGGATGTGCGCGCTGCCGCCCGCCTCGATGGGCAGAGAGCCGATGGGCAGAGAGGCGTTGGGCAGAGACGCGGCTTCGGGGAAGGTGGCTTCGGGGGAGGGGGTGAGGTTCACGGGTGCTCCGCAGCTCGCAGTGGAGCCGGGCAGCGGAAGGCGGCCGCCCGGCGGGAACCGGGACGGCGAGCGCTGACTCAGTGGAGAGAAGGCGCCGCCGTCAGCGGGCGGAGCGAACCTTCTGCGACCAGATACCTCGTGCCATGACAATCATGCTAACAGCGGGGCTTCTCGATCTCCTGGGGTTTTCCGGGGCGGTCCCGTGGTCGGCGCGCGGTCACCGGAAGCAGTCACCGGATGTCTCCCGACCAGTCGAAGCGGCGCCGGTCGCCGGGACGTGGACGGTACGTCGCCCGGCCGTCGGCGCCGAACCGCCCCAGTTCGGTCCGGAGGCCGACGCCCGCGTCGACTTCCTCCTGCGTCCAGCCGGTGATGTCGAGCAGCAACCCGTCCAGCGGGCCGCCGACCAACTCGGCGTAGGACTGTCCCGGACGTGGGCCCGGTCGTTCGTGATCCTGGCCGTAGACCCGGCCGCGCAGCAGCTGCTCGTCGTCGCTGTCCATGCGGTCCAGCCTTCCAGCCCCCACTGACAGCGAGGTTTGATAGTGAGGTCTGACAGCGAGGTCTGGGGCGGACAGCGCTCTCGTTCGACGCGCGCTCAGTGCTCGGACGGCGCCAGATGTGCGCGTTCTCCCTGGGCCCCGAACAGGGCGAGCAGTTCCGCGGGCCGGCTGTCGGCGCTGCCGATCCAATGCGGGACGCGGGTGTCGAACTCCGCGGCCTCGCCGACGCCGAGCCGGAACTCCCGCTCCCCGAGCACGAACCTGACCTGGCCGTCGAGGACGTAGAACCACTCGTATCCCTCGTGGGTCTGCAACTTCGTCGTGGGCGCCCGGCCCGCGGGCGGATGGATCACCTTGTACGCCTGGATGCCTCCGGGCCGTCTCGTCAGCGGCACCATCACCAGCCCGGCCCGCCGCACGGGGCGCAGATGGACGCGCGGGTCGCCGGTGGGCGGCGCCGCGACGAGATCGTCGAGCGGGACGTCGTGTGCCCGGGCCAGGGGCAGCAGCTGCTCCAGCGTGGGGCGGAGCTTGCCGTTCTCGAGGCGGGACAGGGTGCTCGCCGTGAGGCCGGTCTCGCCGGCCAGGGCCGCCAAGGTGGTGCCGCGCGCCCGGCGCAGGGCACGCAGCCGCGGCCCGACTCCGGCCAGCACGTCTTCCGCGGAGTTGCCGCTGTTGTGCTTGCTGCTCTTGCCTTCCTTGCTCTCCATGGCCCGATGATGCGGATCCGCAATTTTTCTTGCAAGAGCGAAAAGGCGGTGCCGATGCTGTCGGTACATCACCGGAGTCGGAGAACGCGTATCGAAGCGCGCTCGTCGCCGGTCCACGAAGGGGTACGCGCATGGATTCCACCGGACGCCGACAGCCCACCGCAGAGGTCACCGGCACCGACACCGCTGCCACCGCCACCGCCACCGCCGGAACCGACGCGGACGCGGATGCCGAACTGTTCTGGGAGCGGCACTACCGCACCCGGCGCACCTGGGGCGGGCGCGTCAATCCGCTGCTCGCCGAGACCGTCGCCCCCCTGCGCCCGGGGACGGCCCTGGATCTCGGCTGCGGCGCCGGCGGCGACACCATCTGGCTCGCGCGGCAGGGCTGGCACGTCACCGCCGTCGACATCTCCACCACCGTGGTCGAACGCGTGCAGGATCGCGCCGGGGAACTCGGCGTCGGGGACCGCGTCACCACCGAACAGCACGACCTCACGAGCAGCTTTCCGGCAGGCCGGTTCGATCTCGTCTCCGCCCAGTACTTCCAGACCCCGTTCGCGCTGCCCCGCAGCCGCATCCTGCGCACCGCCGCGAAGGCCCTGCGCCCCGGGGGCCGACTGCTGATCGTCGACCACGGGTCCACCGCACCCTGGTCATGGAGCCAGGAACCCGACGTCCATTACCCCACGCCCACCGAGATCGCCGCCGAACTGGATCTCGACCCGGCGCGCTGGTCCGTCGTCCGCGCCGACATGCCCCGCTGCAAGGCCACCGGCCCCACCGGCGAGACGGCCACCGTCATCGACAACGTCCTGCTCGTCCGGCGAGCGGGGTCATGACCCCCTGGCAGAACGGGGCAGGCACGCCCTTCGACGGAACGGAGCAACCAGATGAGCAACCAGATGAAGGAAACCGCACCTCCGGGCTCCGCCGACGACGAGAAGGCCACCCTCCGGAGCTGCCTCGACCAATTGCGGAACTCGATCGCCGACAAGGTCGCGGGCGCGCCGGAACCCCAGGTCCGCACGGCCGGAGTGCCCTCGGGCACCAGCCTTCTCGGGCTGCTCAAGCACCTGGCGTTCGTGGAACGGTTCTACTTCCTCGGCGAGGAGCCCGGCCACTGGCCCGCGACGCTGCGGCCGTCCGCCACGGACACCGTCGACAGCGTGCTCGCCGACTACCGCACGAGCGTGCAGCGGGCGAACGAGGTCATCGGCGCCTGCCCGGATCTGGCGTTCCTCGCCCCGCGGCCTCCGCGGCGGGGACCTGGACCCTCCATGCGATGGGTCCTGGTGCACATGATCGAGGAGACGGGACGGCACGCCGGTCACGCGGACATCCTCCGCGAGCAGATCGACGGATCGACCGGCCGCTGACGAGCCGGAGAAGATGGAGCCATGCCACACGACGTGAACGAGACGGCCGGGACAGTTCTGAGCAAGCAGGACCTCCGTGAGGTCACGGCCTTCGCCGCGGCATGTGCGGAGGGGGTGCTCGCGGTGTTCGAGGCCGATCAGCCGGACGACGCGCGGCCGCGGGACGCGATCGACGCCGCGTGGGCGTTCGCTCGGGGCGGTGAGCGCGGGAAATCCCTGCGCGACACGGCGTGGGCGGCGCTGAAGGCGGCCAACAGTACGGAGACCGCGGCGGCGCGGGAGGCCGCGCGGGCGGCGATGGCCGCTGCGGGCGCCGCCTACCTGCATCCGTTGGCCAAGGCCACGCAGGTCAAGCACATTCTGGGAGCGGCCGCGCACGCGGCCAGAGCGGCCGAGCTCGTCGCGGGAGACGATCGCACCGTCGGTGCGGGACACATCGGCCGGGCGGCGCGTCGGGCGACACCAGCCGTCATCGACGTACTCGAACGCTTTCCGGCGGCGCCGACCGGTGGCGGACGCGTCGGTGAGCTGATCCGCGCGCTGGACGCGGACCTCCGTCACTGAACCACCGATGACCCGCGGGCCGTTCCCGCGAGCGGCATGAAGAAGCCCCGGCTGGACGGGGGAGACCAGCCGGGGCCGTTGAGTGTGGCGAGCGGAGGGCGGTCGCCTCTCGGCGAAAGGCTCCATGGGACTTCAGCCGAACGATCTTCCCCATGGGCTATAGGTGAGGCCCGGGGACACTGTCCCCTCCGCAGCCACACCTGAATGAACGACGGACCACCGCGCGTTGTTCCAGGCCATATGCCTCATACAGGGTGATCTGGGCCACACCTCCTGACCGGGCCGGAGTCTCCTACGCTGCTGCCATGCAGATCCGCCTCATCGACCCACGCGACACGGCGTGGGAACAGCCGCACGCCACCTTCCGCGTCTACTTCTGGGACGTGCCCGCCAGGAGCTCGCACGAGTACGAAATCGTGGAGGAGGTCGACGTCGAGGAACTCCTCGCCTGGGCGAAGGAGTACGCGGCGGAACGAAGCTGGACCTACACCCTCTACGTCGCGGTCGCCGACGCCTCCGGCCCGGGACTCATCCGGCTCGCCGGTGTCACGGACGACCCGTTCGACGACGCGTAGCCGATCGCGTGAGAACCCGTGATCAGACCATTCTGTCGAAACCGGTCGACGGTACGAGAGCCGACCCGCACCTCACCCCCGCGGCGCCCACCGCCGGCCGCCTCCACATCCCCCTGCCCCCCCGGACGGACCGGACCGCCGAAACCGGCACCGTCAGACGAAGCGGCGCACGAAGGTCAGTGCGACGTCGGCGACCTCCTGCCACCTGCTGTCCAGCGTCAGGGCGTGGTCCCGTCCGTGCAGCTCGACGATCTCCGTGACGCACGGACCGCGCTTCTGCCGTTTGTACGCGCCGCTGGCGAGCGCCCAGGGAATGGCGTTGTCCTCGCCGCCCGAGACGATCAGCAGCGGGCCACGCCGCGGATTGCGGCAGTCGGCCTTGACCTCCGTGCGGGGGTTGAGGTTGGCGAGCGCCGCCTGCATGGGCGGGGCGCACGGCGCGGACACGGCGTACCGCTCGTAGATGGACCGGGCCTCCTCCTCGCCGACGGCGTTGGCGTAGGCGTAGCGGAACTGCTCGTACGTCAGCGGCTTGGCGCGCTTCCGGTTGGCGGGGTTGGCGATCATCGGGAGCAGCGAACGCACCGTGGACAGCGGCATCGCGAGGACACCGCGGAACGGGGCCGGGTCGATCGCCACCGAGGCCGCCGACAGGCCGCGTCCTGCCAGGATCTGCGTGAGCAGCCCGCCGACGGAGTGGCCGATCACCACGGGCTTGCGCTCCAACGTGCCGATGCGAGCGGCGAGATGGTCGGCGACCTGCCCGACGGTCGTGCCCGCGACGGCCTCGGGGTGCTGCCTCGCCTCGGCCGTCGTCGCCGGTTCGCCGGGCCACGTCAGGGCGACCGGCGCGAACCCCGCGGCCTCGAAGTGCGGGAGCCAGTGGTCCCAGCTGCTCGCCAGCATCCACAGGCCGTGCACGAACACGGCCGGCGTGCGGCCGGAGGTGTTGGCCCGGTCGATCTGCTCTGCGTCGGTTGCGGACATACCCTGACGCTACGGTCACAAGCCGGCGCCCGTAAGGGGGAGTTGGGGGTGTGGCCGATACTGCCGCCCGCGCCGCCGGATCGTGCCCCCGACCTCAGCGGGCGGCGCCCGACAGCACCCGGTCCACCTGACGCGGCGACAGGGCGTGCTCGACGGCGAGGATCGCGGCGCCGATCGCCGCCGCGTTCTCCCCGGTGCGGCTCGGCTCGATGCGCAGCACATGCGTGGCCAGCGGGTGCGAGCGCCGGTACACCGCCTCGCGTACTCCGGCGAGGAGCTGGTCGTGGACGGCGGCGAGCGCCCCGCCGACGACGACCGTGTCCGGGTTGAAGAAGTTCACCAGACCCGCGAGCACCTCGCCGACCGAGCGGCCCGCCTCGCGCACCATGCGTACGGCGTCGCGGTTGCCGGACTTCACCAGACGCACCACATCGCTGCCCGACGTCGCCTCCAGGCCGAGCCCGGAAAGCCTGCGGGCGAGCGCCGCGCCGCCCGCCACCGCCTCGAGGCAGCCGGAGTTGCCGCACCGGCACGGGTCCTCCAGATCACCGACCCGGATGTGCCCGATGTCGCCCGCACTGCCCTGCGCGCCCCGGTGCAGCCTGCCGTCGGCGACGATGCCGCAGCCGATGCCCGTGCCCACCTTGATGTAGAGGAGGTAGCGGGTGTCCGGAAAGGCGCGGCGCTGCTCGGCCAGCGCCATCACGTTCACGTCGTTGTCGACGAGGGCGCGCGCCCCGAACCGGTCGGCGAAGAACTCGGGAATGGGGTACTGGTGCCAGCCCGGCATGATCGGGGGATCCACCGGGCGGCCCGTGGAGAACTCGACGGGACCCGGCACGCCGACGCCGATCGACTGGAGGCCGCCCGCGTCCCGACCGGCCTCGTCGAGCAGTGCGCGCAAGGTGCGTTCCACATGGCCGAGAACCGCCTGCGGGCCGTCCCCGATGGACAGCGGGTCCTCGCGCAGCGCCAGTGTCTCGCCGCCGATGTCCATGAGCGCCACCCGGCAGTGCGAGGCGCCCAGGTCGACGCCCGCCACGGCGTGCTCACGGGTGCGCAGCCGGAGCCTGCGCGGCGGCCGGCCGCCCGTCGAGCCGCCGTCGGCCTCCTCCGCCAGGAAGCCGTGCGCGATCAGGGCGTCCACGCGCTGCGACACCGTCGAGCGCGCGAGCCCCGTGAGGCGGGCGATGTCCGCACGCGTCTCCGCGGCCCCGGTGCGCAGCAGGGCGAGCACCTCCCCGGGCGAGGACGGCACGGCTGAGGGGAGGTGATCCGGCGCTCCAGACATGTCGCCACCCTAGGGACGAGTTTCGCTGCTCACAAGGCCGATGCTGTTCGACAATCGACCTAACTCACCGTCAAAGTACGGGAAAATAAAGCTGCTTGAGCCCTTGACAGGTCAAAGCCCGCTCATCACATTGCTCTGCAGACCGCTGCCGAAGGAGCCGATGGTGCAGGCGATGCAGGCAAGCCAGCTGAACCGGACGATGCTGACGATGCGCGGCGTCTCCAAAAGCTTTCTCGGGGTGCGCGTGCTGCACGGGGTCTCGCTCGACCTCGCCGCGGGCGAAGTGCACGCGCTGGTCGGCGAGAACGGCGCCGGGAAGTCGACCCTGATGAAGATCCTCGCCGGCGAGCACGTCCCGGACGAGGGAACCATCACGCTCGACGGCACGGAACACGCCTTCACCCACCCCGTGCAGGCCCAGGCCGCCGGCGTCGGCATCATCCACCAGGAGTTCGCGCTCCTCGAACACCGCACCGTCGCCGAGAACGTCTTCCTCGGCCGCGAACCCACCCGCTACGGCCTCGTCGACCGCCGCACCATGGAGACCCGCACCGCCGAACTCCTCGACGACGTCGGGGTGTCGGGCATCACTCCGCGCACGTACGTCCGTGACCTCTCCGTCGCCCGCCAGCAGACCGTCGAGATCGTCAAGGCACTCGCCTCCGACGTCCGCGTGCTCGTCATGGACGAGCCGACCGCACCGCTCGCCGACCACGAGGCGGGCCTCCTGCACGCTCTCGTGCGCCGCCTCGCGGCCCGGGGCCTCGGCGTCCTGTACATCTCGCACCGCCTGCGCGAGGTCTTCGACCTGTCGCAGCGCATCACGGTCCTCAAGGACGGCCGCCACGTGACGACCGTGCCCACCGCACACACGGACACCGACCAGGTCGTACGCGCCATGGTGGGCCGCGAGCTGAGCGCCTACTACCCGCCGCGCGCCCGCCCGAAGGACATCGGCGACACCCGCCTGACCGTGCGCGGCGGCGGCAACGGCCGCCTCTCGGACATCGACCTCACCCTGCGCGCCGGCGAGGTCACCGGCATCGCGGGCCTCCAGGGATCGGGCCGCACCTCCTTGGCGCGAGCCCTGTTCGGAGCCGCCCCCTTCACCGAGGGCACCATGACCGTGGACGGCGCCGAACTGCGCCCCGCCTCCCCGCGCCGGGCCATCCGCGCGGGCATCGCCCTGGTCACCGAGGACCGCAAGGCCGAGGGCCTCGCCCTGCGCCAGTCCGTCCGCGACAACGCCCTCCTCGTCACCCGCGCCGTCCCCGCCCGCGACCGCCCGCCCGCGGCACGCGAGCTGACCGCGCTCCTGGAACGGGTCCGGTTGCAGGCGCACGGCGAGGACCAGCAGGCCCAGTACCTCTCCGGCGGCAACCAGCAGAAGGTCGTCATCGCCAAATGGCTCGCCGCCCGACCCCGCGTGCTCCTCTTCGACGAGCCGACCCGCGGCGTCGACGTCGGAGCCAAGGCCGCCATCCACACGCTCGTCCGCGACCTGGCCCGCGAGGGCCTCGCCGTCCTCATCGTCTCCTCCGAACTGCCCGAACTCATCGGCATGAGCGACCGCGTCCTCGTCATGTCCGAAGGGCGGATCGCCGGTGAACTCCCGCCCGGCGCCGCCGAGGAGGACGTCATGCACCTCGCCACCGGACACCCCGCAGCGCGCCCGGCCCCCGCCCCGCCGACGCCCGACAGGACCGCAGAGGAAGGAGCCGCATGACCGGCACCGCCGTCGCGCCGCCGCCCACCGTGAAGAAGCCCGGCGCCCCGCACCGCCGCAGCCGCCTCACCGACCCGGCCGTCGGGGTCTGGCTCGCCGCAGCCGTCGTCACCGCGCTCGGCTGGATCGTCGTCGCCGCCCGCGGCGGGGACTTCCTCACCCTCGCCAACGTCGTCGGCATCCTGCAGAACTGCGTCGCCCTCGGCCTGGTCGCGGTGGGCCAGACCGCCGTCATCCTCACCGGCTCCCTCGACCTGTCGGTGGCCTACCTCATCAGCCTCGGCACGCTCGTCGCCGCCACCACGATGGAGGACGGCAGCGTCGTCACCGCCGTGCTCGCCGTCCTCGCCCTCTCGGCGGCGGTCGGCCTCGCCAACGGCCTCATCGTCACCGGCCTCAAGGTCAACGCCTTCATCGCGACCCTCGGCACCGCGTTCATCCTGCGCGGCTGGATCGAGGACAACTACACCGGACCGGCCGGCAAGGTCTCCCCCTCCTTCCAGCACCTCGGCTACGACCGCGTCGGCCCCTTCCCCGTCTCCCTCTTCCTGCTGCTCGCCGTCGCCGCCGCACTCTGGCTGATCACGCGCCGCACCCGCCTCGGCCACCACCTGTACGCCACCGGGGGCGACGAACACGCGGCACGGCTGTCCGGCGTCCGCACCCGGCGCACCGTCATCGCCGCGCATGTCCTGTGCTCCCTCTGCGTCGGAGCCGCCGCACTGTTCCTCGCCGCGCGGCTCGGCGCGGGCGCCCCGTGGGCCGGCACCGAGGCCCGCTACGACCTGGAGTCGATCGCCGCCGTCGTCCTCGGCGGCACTGCGCTCGCGGGCGGCCGCGGGGGAGTGGCCGGCACCCTCGGCGGTGTCCTCGTCCTCGCCGTGCTCGACTCCGTCTTCAACCAGCTCGGCGTCGACCCGTTCTTCAAGAACGTCGTCCGCGGCGTCGTCATCATCGCCGCCGTCGCCCTCTACGCCCGGCGCGGCGCCAGGAGGACCGCATGACCACGGCCACGGCGACAAGCCCCGCGTACAAGCGTGTCGTACGTTCCCTCGGCACCGGAGCCCCCGTCTACGCCCTCCTCGCCGCGCTGCTCCTCCTCCTGGCGATCACCGACATCGGCTTCTACGAGCCCGACCGCTTCCTCGCCTTCGTCAAGCGGGCGGCGCCCCTGGTGATCCTGGCCGCCGGCCAGTACCTGGTCATCGTCTGCGGCGAGTTCGACCTGTCCGTGGGCGCGATCGTGACCGCCGGAGTGGTCGCAGCGGCCGAGGTCTACGGCTCGTTCCCGGACGCGCCCTGGCTGGTCATCGCGGCCGGACTGCTGCTCGCGGGAGCACTGGCCGGGCTGGTGAACGGGCTGATCACGACCCGGCTGCGCGTCCCGTCGTTCATCACCACGCTCGGCATGATGCTGATCCTCGAAGGCGCCGTCTTCTACTGGACGGGCGGCTCGCCCCACGGCCAGCTCCCGCAGGACTTCCGGCAGCTGGGGCGCGGGACGGCGATGGGCTGGCTGCCCTGGGCCGTCCTCGCCTGTCTCGCCGCGGGCGCCCTCGCGGTGCTGCTCATGCGATCCGACTTCGGCCGCACCCTCGTCGCCACCGGAGACAGCGAACGCACCGCCGCCCTCGCGGGGGTGCGCGTGCACCGGGCGCGCGTCATCGCCTTCACCCTCTCCGGGGTGGCCGCCGCGCTCGCCGCCATCCTCGTCGCCGGCTTCTCCGGCGTGTCCGCGCAGGCAGGCCGCGGCTACGAGTTCGAGGCGATCACCGCCGTGGTCCTCGGCGGTGTCGTGCTCGGCGGCGGGCGCGGCAGCGTCGTCGCCGCGATGGCCGGCGCCTTCTCGCTGCAGGCCCTGTTCACGCTGCTCAACCTGCGGGGCGTGTCCGGCGCCCTGGAGTCCACCGTCCAGGGCGTCATCGTCATCGCCGCCGTCGGTATCGGGGCCGCCGACTGGTCCCGGCTGCGCCGTCGTCGTACCCACTCCCCGGGAGGGACACCCTCATGATCCGCAGACGCACCCTCGCGTCGGCCGCCGTCCTGCTGACGGGCGCCCTGCTCACCTCGTGCTCCAGCGACACCCCGCCCGACGCGCCCGGAGCGGCGAGCGTGAGCAAGGAGCCAGGAGGTGACAAGCCGTCCAAGTTCTTCGAACAGGCCGAGTACGAGCGGCAGTTGATGCTCTCCGAGGAGACCCCGAAGGGCCCGGCCGGCAAGCCCTGGGAGCAGATGCTCGAACCGCGGATGACCAGTACCGCCCAGTACGAGAAGAAGGGCTCGGACGGCACCCACCTCTGCTTCTCCAACGCCGGGGTGTTCAACCCGTGGCGGCAGGTCGGCCTGAAGAGCATGAAGGCCGAGGTGAAGCTCCACAAGGAGATATCCGACTTCACCGTCCTGGACGCGCAGGGCAAGGACGACAAGCAGATCTCCGACATCCAGGAGCTCGCGGGCAACAAGGACTGCGACGCGCTCATCGTCTCGCCGAACACCACCGCCACCCTCACGCCCGCCGTGCAGCAAGCCTGCGGCAAGCTGCCCGTCATCGTCTTCGACCGCGGCGTGGAGACGGACTGCGCGGTCACCTTCGTCAACCCGATCGGCGGCTACGGCTACGGCGCCGTCGCCGCCGACTTCCTCGTCGACGAGGTCGAGCCGGAAGGGAAGATCCTCGCCCTGCGGATATCGCCCGGCGTCGACGTCCTGGAGACCCGCTGGTCGGCGGCGAAGCTCGCCTTCGACAAGAGCGAACTCGACGTCGCCGACGTGAAGTTCACCGACGGCGACCCCGCCAAGACCAAGTCGATCGTCGCCGACGCGATCTCCAGGCACGGCTCCATCGACGGCGTGTGGATGGACTCCGGCGCCACCGCCGTCGCCGCCGTCGAGGCCTTCGAGGACGCGGGTGTCGACGTACCGCCCATCACGGGCGAGGACCAGCAGGACTTCCTTCAGGCATGGAAGGACAAGAAGCTCACCGCGATCGCCCCCACCTACCCGACCTTCCAGTGGCGCACGCCGGTCATCGCGGCCCTGCGGGTCCTCGACGGCGAGCCGGTGCCCAAGGAGTGGAAGCTGCCGCAGCCCACCGTCACCCAGGACAACCTCGACGAGTACCTCCAGGACGGCATGCCGCCGCTGCACTACGCCATGTGCGGCTGCCAGCAGCTGCCCGGCTTCCCCGGCGACTGGGGAGGCAAGAAGTGACTCCCCAAAGCCCCGCCCCCGCATGGCCGTTGGGCGCCAACCCCTGGATCTGGCACTCGCCGGTGACCACCGACGCCCTCACCGAGACCCTGCCCCGGCTCGCGGACTGGGGCTTCGACTGCGCGGAGCTCCCGCTGGAGAACGCCGACGACTGGAACCCGGCGGCCATCGGCAGACTCCTGGACGCCACGGGCATCGCCCCCGCCGCCGTCGTCGCGGCCATGTCCGACGGACGCAACCTCGTGCGCGCCGACCCGATCACGGCCCGCACCACCCAGGACTACCTCCGGCGCTGCGTCGACGCCGCCCACGCGATCGGAGCCCCCGTGGTGGCCGGGCCCGTGTACGCGCCGGTCGGCCGCACCTGGCGCATGGACCTCTCCGCGCGCACGGCGGCGTACGAGGAATGGCGGGCCAACATCGCCCCGGTCGTCGCCCACGCGGCCCGCGCCGGCGTCCGCATCGCCGTCGAGCCCCTCAACCGCTACGAGACGAGCCTGCTCAACACCGTCGCCCAGACCCTGGACGCCCTCGAAGGTCTGCCCGAGGACGCGATCGGCATCGCCCTGGACACGTACCACCAGAACATCGAGGAACACTCCCTGCCCGAGGCGGTCCGCGCGGCGGCGGGCCGCATCGCGCACGTCCAGGTGTGCGCCAACGACCGGGGCGCGCCCGGCACCGACCACCTCGACTGGCCGGGCTTCCTGGGCGCGCTGCGGGCGGCGGAGTACCGGGGGCCCCTGTGCATCGAGTCGTTCACGTCGCACAACGACGCCATCGCCGTCGCGGCCTCCGTCTGGCGGCCGCTGGCCCACAGTCAGGACGGCCTCGCCACCGACGGCCTCCGCTTCCTGCGCCGCGCTGTCGCGGCCCTCTGAGTTTCCGGCATCAGGCACCCGTACCCAGTCCACACAGAGAGGACCCCTCATGAGCTGTCATGCTCGTGACATAGAAGGTCTCGGAGGTCCGAGAGGCCACAGAGATCTACGAAGAGGGCTCGTCGCCCTGATCGCGGCCCTGCTCCTCACCGTCGCCTTCCTGCCCGGCACCGGAGCAACGGCGGCGGACAAGGCCCCCGCCTTCCGCGCCCTGCTCTTCACCAAGGCCGTCGGTTACGTCCACGACTCCATCCCGGCCGGCATCAAGATGGTTCAGGAGCAGGCCGCGGCGAACAACTTCGAGGTCGTCCAGACCGACGACGCCACCGTCTTCAATGACGCCGAGCTCAAAAACTTCGACGTCATCGTCATGCTGCAGAACTCCGGCATGGTCTGGGACACCGAAGCCCAGCGCGACGCCATGAAGAAGTACGTGAAGAGCGGCAAGGGAGTCGTCGCACTGCACAACACCCTCGACATGGGCGTCGAGGACTCCTTCCCCTGGTGGGACGAGCTCATCAACGCGGGCGCCCACATGCCCGCCCACTCGCCCGGTGTCGTCAAGGGCACCGCCAAGGTCGCCGACCACACCCACCCCTCCACCAAGGGCCTCCCGGAGCGCTGGGAGCGCCCGGAGGAGTGGTACAACTTCGACAAGAACCCCCGCGGTGACGTGCACGTCCTGGTCACGGCCGACGAGACCACGTACGACCCGGGCAGCGAAGCGATGGGCGCCGACCACCCCATCTCCTGGTGCCGCAACGCCGAGGGCGGCAAGGTCTGGGCCACCGCCATGGGCCACGACAAGGCCTCCTACAGCGAACCCGCCTTCCGCGAGCATGTGCTCGGCGGCATCACATGGGCGGCGGGCAACACCCCCGGCGACTGCGGCGGCACCGTCTGGTCCGGCTATGAGAAGACCGCCCTGGACGACAACACCGCCGACCCCATGGAGCTCGACGTCGCCAAGGACGGCAAGGTCTTCTACGTCCAGCGCAGCGGCGAGGTGAAGATCTTCGACCCGAAGACCCACGCCACGACCACCGCGGGCAAGCTCGACGTGTACACCGGCGGCGAGGACGGCCTGGTCGGCATGGAACTCGACCCGAAGTTCGCCACCAACCGCTGGATCTACCTCTACTACGCGCCGGCCAAGGCGACCGACGACGTCAACCGCCTCTCCCGCTTCACGGTCAGGAAGAACAACACCCTCGACCCGGCCAGCGAGAAGAAGCTCCTCGACGTCCCCGCCTACCGCGACCGCACCTTCCCCGAGCCCGGCCACACCGGCGGCGCCGTCGAGTTCGGCCCCGACCGCACCCTCTACCTCGGCGTCGGCGACGACACCCCGCCGAACCTCGACCCCGCCTGGCAGGGGTACGCCCCGCTCGACTGGCGACCCGGCAAGCAGATGCTCGACGCGGCCCGCACCGCGGGCAGCACCAACGACCTGCGCGGCAAGATCCTGCGCATCAAGCCCAAGGACAAGGGCGGCTACACCATCCCCAAGGGCAACCTCTTCAAGCAGGGCACGGCCAAGACCCGCCCCGAGATCTACGCCATGGGCTTCCGCAACCCCTTCCGCTTCACCGTCGACCCGAAGACCGGATACGTACACGCCTCCGACTACGGTCCCGACCGCGGCGGCCCCACCACAGAACGCGGGCCCGAGGGCCTCGTCGAGTACAACGTCATCAAGAAGGCCGGCAACTTCGGCTGGCCCTTCTGCCACGGCAACAACCAGGCCTACGCGCCCTACAACCCGGACACCCAGAAGGCGGGCGCCAAGTTCGACTGCGCCGAACCCGTCAACCCCTCACCCAACAACACGGGCCTGAAGAACCTGCCCGCCCTCCAGCAGCCCGAGATCTGGTACGGCTACGGCACGTCCGAGGAGTTCCCCGAAATGGGCTCCGGCGGCTCGGCCCCGATGAGCGGACCGGTCTACCACTACGACGCGAAGAACCCCTCCAAGACGAAGTTCCCCGCCTACTTCGAAGGCGCGAGCTTCTTCTACGAGTGGGCCCGCGACTCGGTCAAGGAGATCCGCTTCGACAAGGACGGCGGACTCCTCAAGATCAATGACTTCCTGAAGTCGGCGAAGTTCGCCAAACCCATGGACATGACCTTCGGACCCGACGGATCGCTCTACGTTCTGGAGTGGGGCAGCGAGTTCGGCGGCGGCAACAACGACTCCGGGCTCTACCGTATCGACTACGCCCAAGGGCAGCGCATCCCGCTGGCCAAGGCCAAGGCGTCCGCCACCGACGGCCCCGTCCCGCTGAAGGTCGACTTCTCCAGCGAGGGCAGCACGGACCCCGACGGCGACCCCCTCACCTACGCCTGGGACTTCGACGGCGACGGCACCTCTGACTCGACCGAAGCGAACCCCACCCACACCTACACCGCCAAGGGAGACTTCAACGCCCAGCTGAAGGTCACGGACTCCAGCGGCAAGTCCGGCTACGCCAACGTCCCCGTCACCGCGGGCAACACGGCCCCCAAGGTCACGGTCGAGACACCGGTCGACGGAAAGCTCATCGAGTTCGGGGACAAGATCCCGTACAAGGTCACCGTGACCGACCCGGAGGACGGCACCGTCGACTGCTCCAAGGTGACGGTGAACCCCGCCCTCGGCCACGACGATCACGAGCACCCGACGACCGACATCCCCGGCTGCGAAGGAACCGTCGACACCGGCGACCTCGGCGGTCACCCGGAGGGCGCCGACCTCACATACGTCCTCAACGCCAAGTACACGGACAAGGGCGGCGACGGCGTCAGCACCCTGACCGGCTACGGCCGTTCCGTACTGCAGCCCGAGCACAAGCAGGCCGAGTACCACGACGACCAGTCAGGGACGCGCATCGTCTCGCAGGAGGGCGCCGAGAACGGCAAGCGCATCGGCGACATCAGCGACGGCGACTGGATCGCCTTCAGCCCGATGAGCGTGGAGGGCGTCGGAAAGGTCGCGTACAAGCTGTCCTCGCCGTACGGCGTCGGCACCATCGAGCTGCGCGCGGACGCCCCCGACGGAAAGCTGCTCGCCACGACGCCCGTGCCCGACACCGGCGGCTGGGACACCTACCGGTCGACGCCGGCTGTCCCGGTCGATGCCCTCACCGGAACACACAAGCTGTACCTGGTCTTCAAGTCGACCCAGAACAATTCCTTCGACGTGGACGCGGTGCAGTTCTCCGCGGCACAGCCAGTCACGTCATAGTCCTCGGGTAGTCGCCAGAGGCATACGAAAGTCCGCGGAGCGCCCCTGTCCAAAGCGCGCCGCGGACCTTCGCCCCCCGTCAGCGGGTACCGACCGCCGCACGCACGGCCCGGCGGGCCATCTGACAGTCGTCGTGCAGCCGCCTCAGCAGCAGCCGCTGTACCTCGCCGGTCGGCGCGGCACCGGGGTGGGCCGGACCCGGCGCCACGGGGGCCGCGTCGTGCATCGAACGCTGCACGGCCGATTCGAGGGTGCGGATCTCGCGGGTGAGGACCAGCATCAGGTTCACCAGGAACGCGTCGCGTGCGGCAGGACCCGCGGCCTGCGCCAGCTGGCTGATCTCGCGTCGCGCCACCGGGGCGTCACCGAGGACCGACCACAGGGTCGCCAGGTCGTACCCCGGCAGATACCAGCCGGCGTGCTCCCAGTCGACCAGGACGGGGCCGGGGGGCGAGAGCAGGATGTTCGACAGCAGGGCGTCGCCGTGGCAGAACTGCCACATGCCCTGGTGGCCGCTGCCCTGATGCCCGGCGGAGTGCGCGATGCCGTGCAGCAGCTTCTGCAGGTCGCCCATGTCGCGGTCCGTCAGCAGGCCCAGCTCGTGGAAGCGGGAGATCCGCCTGGGGTAGTCCAGCGGCTTGCCGAACATCTCCGCCGGCGGCCGCCACTGGTTGAGACGGCAGACGGAGCCGAGCGCCGCCCGGATGTCCGCACGCGGCGGGGCCTCGGCAGGATGCCGGTGCAGTGCCGCCACCCGGCCGGGCATCCGCTCGATCACCAGCGTGCAGTCGTCGGGGTCGGCGGCGATGAGCCGCGGCGCTCGGACCGGCGGGCGATGCCGGACGAACGAGCGGTATACCGCTATTTCGTGCCTGATCCGCTCCTCCCATCCGGATGAACGGTCCAGCAGACACTTGGCGACGGCGGTGCCGCGCCCCGCCGTGCCGATGAGCAGCACGGTGCGACCGCTTCTGCGGAGCACCTGCACCGGGTTGAACTCGGGGCAGATGCGGTGCACCGAGGCGATCGCGGTGCGCAGTTGCGCCCCCTGGGGGCCGGACAAGTCGAGTCTCCCGCTGAGCGGTTGCGCGCCGGTCCCCGGCATGCGGGGCGTGCGGCCGACGCCTGGCAGTGCGCCCGCGGGGCGCACCGGCTCCAGATAGGGGCCGTTCCCCGGTGACGGGGCCACCTCGCGGCCCCGGTGGACCGGGGGGCGCGGGTGGAGGGGCCGGGGCGGGGCGGACACGGAGGACGATGCTGCGTACATGGGCGATACAGATCCCTTCGTGTGCCTGTGAATTGCGTGCGCCTCCCGGCCCGATCACTTCGGGTGCACCCTGGGGAGTGCCTTGCGGCGACCGGGTCGGGGTGGCGCACTCCTACCTGACACCCGGCCTCCCCTGGCACACCATGTGGCGCACCCTGGCGAACCCTGGCGAATAGTCGCTCAGCAACTGACAGACGGTTACTGTCAACTCAGCCGAGAACCTGGGGGCTTGACGTGAACGGACAACCCAACACCCGCCTTTCCGACCTGTTCGGCCTGGCCGGCTGGTCGAAGGGCGAGCTCGCGAGACTGGTGAACCGGCAGGCGGCGGCCATGGGCCATCCGCAACTGGCCACCGACACCTCGCGGGTGCGGCGGTGGATCGACATGGGAGAGATCCCGCGTGATCCGGTGCCACGGGTGCTGGCTGTTCTGTTCACCGAGCGTCTCGGCCGTGTCGTGACCACTGAGGATCTGGGTCTGGTCCGGCACGGGCGCGTAGGGAAGCGGCGTGGCGACGGGAGTGTGGAGCACCCCGACGGCGTGCCGTGGGCGCCCGAGCGGACAGCCGCGGTCCTCACCGAATTCACGGGAATGGACCTCATGCTCAACCGACGCGGCTTGGTGGGCGCGGGCGCTGCGCTTGCCGCAGGCTCCGCACTCAGCAGCGCCATGCACGACTGGCTGCACACCGATCCGGCCTTCAAGGCCGACGCCCCCCGCACCTATGATCCCCTGCACGCCGACCCCGCCGGGTTCGACCGCTACGAGGCCGCCCCCATCGGGTCCCAGGAGATCGAGGAGCTGGAGCGCTCGGTCGAAGTGTTCCGTGCCTGGGACGCGGCCCGCGGTGGCGGGCTGCAGCGCAAAGCGGTGGTGGGCCAGCTCAACGAAGTGGGCGGCATGCTCGCCTACCGCCACCCCGACCACCTCCAGCGGCGCCTGTGGGGCGTCGCTGCCAACCTCGCCGTGCTCGCCGGCTGGATGTCGCACGACGTCGGCCTCGAACCCACGGCGCAGAAGTACTTCGTCATCGCGACGCACGCGGCGCGCGAGGGCGGCGACCGTCCGCGCGCGGGGGAGGCCCTGTCCAGGGCCGCGCGCCAGATGGTGCACCTCGGCAAGCCGGACGACGCCCTGGACCTGATGAAGCTCGCCCAGTCGGGCGCGGGCGAAGAGGCCCTGCCCCGCACCCGGGCGATGCTGTACACGATCGAGGCCTGGGCGCACGCGTCGATGGGCCGCGGGCAGGCGATGAGGCGCACCCTCGGACTCGCCGAGGACCTCTTCGTGTCGGACAAGGGGGACGTGCCGCCGCCGAGCTGGATGCAGATGTTCGACGAGGCGGATCTGCACGGCATGCAGGCCCTGGCGTACCGCACTCTCGCCGATCACGAGGCGTCGGCTGCGTCCGCGGCGCAGCGGCACGCGAAGGAGGCGATCGAGCTGCGGGCGCAGAACCGCGACCGGTCGCAGATCTTCGACTACATCTCGCTCGCGTCGGCCTGCTTCATCGCCGACGACCCCGAACAGGCCGACAGGTACGCGCGGTTGGCGCTGGTGTCGATGCGGGCCAACTCCTCGCACCGCACCTGGGACCGGCTGCGCGAGATGTACCGGCTGACCGCGCAGTACGCCGGTTATCCGAAGATCCAGGACCTGCGCGAGGAGATCAAGCTCGCGCTGCCGAAGAGTGCCAAGGGGAGGACGGCCAGGGCGTAGCGCACCGGAACACATTCAACAGCGCGGAATGAACACTCAGATCCGCGCGACCAGCAGGCAGGCGTCGTCCTCACGCGGTGTCTCGCCGAACTCCTCGACGACGGCCCGCACGCAGTCCTGTGCCGTACGCGCCCTGGCGAAGCAGGACGCGAGGGAGAGCAGCAGGCCCGTCGCCGTGTCCCTGTCGCGCCGCGGCACCAGTCCGTCGGTGTGCAGCAACAGCCAGTCGCCGGGCTGCAGTTGTTCTTCGGCCTGCTCGTACTTCGCCCCGGAGGAGGCGCCGAGGAGCACGCCGTGCGGTGGCGTCAGCGCGCGCCCCGTCCCGTCGCGGAACAGCAGCGGGGCGGGGTGGCCCGCCTGTGCCCAGGTGAGCAGATGCGTTCCGGGGTCGTAGCGGCAGCAGACGGCGCTGCCGAGGGCGGGCTGGAGCGTGGTGTCCAGCAACTGGTCGAGCCAGGCCATGAGTTGGCCCGGCGGCGCCCCGGCGACCGCCATGCCGCGCAGCGCGCCGAGCAGCATCGCCATGCCGGAGGTGACGGTGACGCCGTGTCCGGTGAGGTCGCCGACGCTCAGCAGTGCGTGGCCTTCGGGCAGTTCCATCGCGTCGTACCAGTCGCCGCCGATGAGTGCGCTGGTCGAGGAGGGGAGGTACTGACCGGCGACGTCGAGCCGGGCGGGTCCGCCGTGCGGAAGCCGCAGGGAGCCGCGCCACGGCGGGAGGACCGCCTCCTGCAGTTCGAGCGCGAGGCGGTGCTCGGTCTGTGCGACGTCGCGGTGGCGCTGCAGCGAGTCGCGGCTCTCGCGGACCACGCGCTGGCTGCGGCGCAGCTCGCTGACGTCCCGCAGGACCGCCCACATGGAGGCCGTGGAACCGTCGGCGGCGAGCACGGGCTCGCCCATCATGTGCACCTGGCGCACGCGGCCGTCGGGCCGCAGGATGCGGTACTCGCCGTCGATGGGCTTTCCGTCGATGAGGCAGCCGGTGACCATAGCGGTCAGCAGTGGCTGGTCCTCGGGGTGCACCAGCGAGGGGAGTTCGTCCAGGGAGAGCGGGGGAGCGGCCGGGTCGCGTCCGAGGATCTCGTAGAACTCGCCGGACCAGCTGGCCTCGTCGGTGAGGAGGTTCCACTCGGCGCTGCCCACCCGGCTCAGGAGGGAGTCCCGGTGGGGCTCAGGAGGCGCCGCGGCGGTCGGCGCCACGGGCTCCCCGCCCGTCCGCGGCGGCCCGTCCCGCAACTGCGCCAGGTGGTCGTCGAGGTCGTTGAGCTGGTGGACCGCCAGGTCGCACAGGGCTCGCTGCCAGCGTCCCGCGGGGTCCCCGTGGTCGGCCGCGGCGTCGCGCCGCACGGCGTCGACCTCGCCGCGGAGCCGGCGCGTCTGCGAGATCAGCGCATCGACCGTGCCGCGCTCGGGCGGCTGGGCGGCTGCGTGGTCCGCGAAGACGTGGGACGGCATGAGGTGCTCCGTTGAGGGTGCGGTGCGACCAACTTGACGAGTGGTGGACCGCTAATGACTTTCGCACAGCGGGGGGTGGCCCGTAAGGGATTTGGCAACACACGATGCGGTGGTGCTTCTGGCATATGCCTATGTCCTACGGGCGGGTGGCGAGCCGGTCCGCACGCGAGCGCAGGGCGCACAGCCCGTCGCTACCCCTTCTGGTTCCGGCCCGGCACCTGGGGCGACCTCGCGGCCTCCGCCTCGGCCTTGGCGTCGCTCACCGCCGCGGCAGCCTGCTTCGCGACCTCGTCCGCGGCTGCGGCGGCGTCGAGCGAGAGCGGCGGATCCGCCTCGAGCTCAGCGCTGCCCGCGGCCGACGTGCCCTCGGCATCGGCGGTGGCCGTCTCGGCGGGTCGCGTGGTCGCGGGGAGACCTGTCGACGAGTGATCGCCGAACGCGGTGGTGACGGTGCGCACGGCTTCCGTCAGCTCGCCCGGGATCACCCAGAACGTGTTGTTGTCGCTGTTCGCCAGGTGGGGAAGCGTCTCGAGGTACTTGTAGGCCAGCACCTTCGGGTCGGCGTTGTTGCGGTGGACGGCCTGGAAGACGCGCTCCACCGCCTTGGCCTCGCCGTCCGCCCGCAGGATCATGGCCTGCTGCGTGCCCTGTGCCTCCAGGATGTCCTTCTGCTTCGTGCCCTCCGCGGTGAGGATCTTGGCCTGCCGCTCTCCCTCGGCGTGCAGAATGGCCGCGCGCTTGTCACGCTCGGCACGCATCTGCTTCTCCATCGCTTCCTTGATGGTGTTCGGCGGGTCGATGGCCTTGATCTCGACGCGGTTGACGCGGATGCCCCACTTGCCGGTGGCGTCGTCGAGGACGGTACGGAGCCGGGTGTTGATCTCCTCGCGCGAGGTGAGCGTCTCCTCCAGGTCCATGCTGCCGATGACGTTGCGCAGGGTGGTCACAGTGAGCTGGTCGATCGCCTGCAGATAGTCCGCGACCTCGTACGCCGCCGCCCGCGGGTCGGTGATCTGGTAATAGAGCACGGTGTCGATGTTCACCACGAGGTTGTCCTCGGTGATCACCGGCTTGGGCTGCGACGAATACACCTGCTCACGCACGTCGAGTTTCGTGTTGACGCGGTCCGCCACCGGCAGGACGAGATTCAGGCCGGGCTGCAGCGTCCGCCGGTACCTGCCGAACCGCTCGATGTTGTAGCGGCGCGCCTGCGGGACGATGCGCACCGAGGAAGCCACGAGGAAGACGACGACGATCGCCGCCACGAGAATCGGGATGACAACCGGGTCCATGCTTCCTCCTGCATCGCCATGGGTTCAGCCGTTCACGGAAGGAGCTCACGGGGGTAGACGATGGCTGTGGCGCCCTCGATCTCCATGACGTCCACCAGCGCTCCCGCCGGGATCACATGGCTTTCGTCGAGGGCACGGGCGGACCATTCCTCACCGCAGAGTCTGATCAGGCCGTGGAACGCGGTCACCTCCTGCATGACCTCGGCCCGCTTGCCGATCAACGCGTCGCTGCCCTCGTGTGTGAGGGGCGCCTGCGCCATGTGACGCAGCGCGACGGGGCGTACGACGACGAGTCCCGCGGCCGCCGCCGCGGCGAAGGCCACCAGCTGGCCCGCGAGGCCGATGCCCAGCCCGGAGACCACGGCGGTGACCAACGCGGCGCCCGCCAGCAGCCCGAAGACCAACGTCAGAGTGAAGAACTCCGCGGCGCCCAGCGCGGCGGCGGCGACCAGCCATGCGAGCCACGGCATCGGATCAGCCTCCCTCAGGGGACTTACCTACCAAAACTACCTCCGAGAACGCCGCACGGAACAGGCTTCTCCCACGCCGTCCCGTACGCACGCCGAGTCCCCTACTCACATCGAGCCTTCGGGGGAGGCCGCCGACAGGCCGAGCCGGTCGCCGGTACGGGTGCGGTCGACGAGGCGGGCCACCAGAGGATGCAGCGGACCGCGTATACGGCAGTCGGCGCCGGCCCGCACGATCTCCTCCCGGGACCGCAGGAGGGCACGCAGTCCGGTGCAGTCGCAGAAGGACGTCTCGCGCAGGTCGATCAGGACGCGGGTGGGGCGGGTGTCCAGGCAGGCGTGGACGGCTGCGTGGAACGTGCCGACGGTGGCCAGGTCGAGCTCGCCGGACACGAATATCACGTACTGGTCCTCCAGCAGCACCGTGTCCGTACGCAGCCGTGCACATTCATGCGGAACCGAAATCACGTTCCCCTTTCGAAAACCGTCCCCACCAGCGGGAATGCGAGAGGGGCCGAGCGTCGCGAGTACCCCCGGGCGCCGGAAGCACGCGTGGCACTTGGTGTGCCCGGCGGGTCGCTGGGCCAAAATCGCCTCCCGGCTGCGGCACGATCTCTTTGGCGCGTTCGGTGCGTTCAGCGACCCCTCGCCGTGGAACAACCCTGAGTCGTGGTCGGGAACCAATGGAGGGCGGGAGCCTATGAAGACTGTTCCAGGGCCGACCGATCACGTCGTGGTCGTGGGCGCCGGACTCGCGGGGCTGTCCACGGCCCTGCACCTGCTCGGCGCGGGACGCGCGGTGACGGTGGTCGAACGGGCCGCGCACCCGGGCGGCCGGGCCGGGCTGCTGCGGCGGGCGGGCTACCGGATCGACACCGGCCCCACGGTCCTGACCATGCCCGACATCGTGGAGGACGCCTTCGCCGCGGTGGGCCGGAACATGCGCGACAGCCTGGATCTCATCCCCCTGCACCCGGCGTACCACGCCCGGTTCGCCGACGGCAGCTCCCTGGACGTGCACACCCGGCCCAAGGAGATGGAAGCGGAGATCACACGCTTCGCCGGCGCCACGCAGGCCATGGGGTACCGGCGGCTGCGGGCCTGGCTGGAGCGCCTCTACCGGCTCCAGATGCGGCGCTTCATCGACACCAACTTCGATTCCCCGCTGGAGCTGCTGACCCCCGATCTGGCGCGGCTCGCCGCCCTCGGCGGCTTCGGGCGGCTGGACGCGCGCATCGCCTCGTTCATCTCGGACGAGCGGCTGCGGCGCGTCTTCTCCTTCCAGGCGCTGTACGCGGGTGTCCCGCCGGCCCGTGCCCTCGCCGCCTACGCGGTCATCGCCTACATGGACACCGTCGCCGGCGTCCACTTCCCGCGCGGCGGCATGCACGCCCTGCCGCGGGCCATGGCCGACGCCGCCGCCGGAGCGGGCGCCGACCTCCGGTACGGACAGGACGTCCGGTGCCTGGAGCGGACCGGCCACCGCATCACGGCCGTCGTCACCGACCGGGAGCGCATCCCCTGCGACGCCGTGGTCCTCACACCCGACCTGCCCGTCGCCTACGAACTGCTGGGCCGCACCCCGCGCCGCCCGACGCCACTGCGACGGTCACCGTCCGCCGTCGTCCTGCACTTCGGCAGCGCCCGCACGTGGCCCCACCTGGCCCATCACACGATCTCCTTCGGCGCCGCCTGGCAGCGCACCTTCCACGAACTCACCCGCACCGGACGCCTGATGTCCGACCCGTCCCTGCTCATCACCCGCCCCACGGCCACCGATCCCGGCCTGGCACCCCCGGGACGCCATCTGCACTACGTGCTCGCCCCCTGCCCCAACACCGACATCGGCCCCGACGCCCAGGACTGGCGGGAGCTGGCACCCCGCTACCGCGACAGCATCCTCGCCGCACTGGAACGGCGCGGGCTCACCGGCGTCGCCGCCGCCGTCGAGGAGGAGTGCCTGGTGACTCCCGCCGACTGGACCGCGCAGGGACACGCGGCAGGCACCCCGTTCTCCGCCGCCCACACCTTCGCGCAGACCGGCCCCTTCCGGCCCCGCAACCTGGTGCGCGGCACGGAGAACGCGGTCCTCGCGGGCTGCGGCACCACCCCCGGCGTCGGCGTGCCGACCGTCCTCATCTCCGGAAAGCTGGCCGCCGCCCGCATCACGGGCCCCCGCCGCGCACCGGCCCTCGCCTCCCCGGGGCGAGCCGCCGGCAGAGGAGTCGGATGAGTTCCCGGGAGCTGGACGCCGCGGCCATCACCGACCCCGCGCTGCGCTCCGCTTACGCTCACTGCCGCCGCCTGAACGCCCGCCACGGAAAGACCTACTTCCTGGCCACACGGCTGCTGCCGGTCGAACGGCGTCCCGCCGTCCACGCTCTCTACGGCTTCGCACGCTGGGCCGACGACATCGTAGACGGCACGGCCGACATGGCCGACACGGCCGACACGGCCGCACCGGCCGACCGTGCCCTGGCACTGCGACGCCTCCAACACCACCTGGAGCACGCGCTGCGCACCGGGAGGAGCAGCGAACCCGTCGCCGCGGCCCTGGCCGACACAGCCCGGCGTTACGCCATCGATCCCCGGCACTTCACCGACTTCATGGCGTCCATGCGGCAGGACCTCGAAGTGTGTGAATACCCCACGTATCACGATCTCGAGCGGTACATGCACGGCTCGGCCGCCGTCATCGGCCTGCAAATGCTGCCCGTCCTCGGAACCGTCGTACCCCGGGAAGAAGCCGCCCCGCACGCCGCCGCGCTCGGCACGGCCTTCCAGCTGACCAACTTCCTCAGGGACGTGGGCGAGGACCTCGACCGCGGCCGCGTCTACCTCCCCGGCGAGCTGCTCGCCGCACACGGCGTCGACCGCGCGTTGCTGCACTGGAGCCGCGCCACCGGCCGCGGGGACGCCCGGATCACCGCCGCGCTCATGGCCGCCGCCGCCCTCACACGAGACGCCTACCGCATGGCGGCCCCCGGCCTCGCCATGCTCGACCCGGTCGCACGGCCCTGCATCCGCACCGCGTTCGTGCTGTACGGCGCCATCCTCGACGCCATCGCCGCCGACGGGTACTCGGTGCTGCACCGCCGGGCGGTCGTCCCCCGCCGCCGCCGCGCCACCGTCGCCTGCGACGGTCTGTGCCGGGTCGCCGCGGCCCGGCTGCGCCACCGCCTGGACGGCGCCGGACCGCCGCGGGCGGCCGAACCGGCCGTACCCGCACCACCGCACCTCACCCGCGGCGGGTACCGCCGACCGTCGCCGAAGGAGCCGGTATGACCGATGGCTCACGCTCACGCGGAACCGGACGCTTCCCCCTGCGGCTGCGCCGTCGGCCCGTGGCCTGGGAGCACCAGCGCCCGACCTGGCGCGACGCGAGCCCCGCCGTGATCGCCGCCGCGCTGAAACGCGCTCAGAGCCGGCCGTCGGGGAACTGGTACGCGCTCGGCGCCACCCGGGACATCAGGGACGACCGCCCCCTCGGCCGCACCGTCGCGGGCCTGGAGATCGTCGTGTGGCGCGGCGCCGACGGCGCGTTGCGGGCAGGACCGGGCGCCTGCCCGCACCTGGGCGCCCCGCTCAGGGACAGTCCGGTGCGCTGCGGCACGTTGATCTGCCACTGGCACGGACTCGCCCTGGACGGTGCGCCGTTCGGAACGTGGCAGCCGTATCCGGCGTACGACGACGGGGTTTTGACCTGGGTCCGACTCGACGACGTCGGCGGCGAACCGCCTCTGGACCGGCCCGTGCTCCCTGCGCGCCCGGACCTCGCTCGCAGTGTGGCGACCGTGGTGACCACGAGCGGACGCTGCGAACCCGAGGACGTCGTCGCCAACCGCCTCGACCCCTGGCACGGTGCCTGGTTCCACCCGTACTCCTTCGTCGATCTGACGGTGGCACCCCTGACCGGTGACGACGCGTTCACCGTCGACGTGTCCTTCAAAGTGGGCGGGCGCGCCGTCGTACCGGTGCGGGCCGTCTTCACCGCGCCGGAGCCCCGTACCGTCGTCATGCACATCACCCACGGCGAGGGAGCGGGCTCAGTCGTGGAGACGCACGCGACTCCCCTGAGCGCGGCGGGCGCGGGACACCCCCGGACCGCCGTCGTCGAAGCGGTGATCGCCACATCCGACCGCCGGGGCTTCTGCGCCGCCAAGTCCGCCGCTTCCGCACTGCGACCGTTGATGCGGGCGGCGGCCGCGCGTTTGTGGCGGGACGACATCGCCTACGCGGAACGGCGCTGGACCCTGCGCAGCACGGGCCGCTTTCCCGGTTGACGCAGGGGCCGAAGAGCCGGTCCCGGGCGCCGATCAGCCCGTCTCAGGTGCCGAGCAGCCGGTTCAGGGCCCGCAGGGCGCCCACCCTGCCGCGGGTCGGCACCGACCACAGGGTCTGGCCCCGCAGACCCCAGCGCCGCAGCAGTGCGTTCGCGGCCAGGAACCCCGAGGTCGCGGCCCGCTCCATCAGGGCGACCGGCAGCTCGGTGCGCACCAGGTCGCCCGCGACGGTCAGGGCCGGGTCCGTGGTGCGCACGGTGGGCCGGTCCTGGTAGGTGCCCACCGCGAACAGGGGGCAGTCGGCACGCCATTCGTGGCGTTCGTCGACGACCTTGGCGTCGCGTGTCTCGGGGTAGACGCGCCGGAGCTGGGTCAGCAGTCGTTCCTGTTCCGCGATCCGGTCGGTGCCCGAGGGGACGGCGTAGGCGTGCAGTTCCACCACTGAGCCGCCCGTGCGGGCGAACCGGCGCGAGGCTTCGCCGTCCCACCGTTCCAGCACGCTCACGTTGTCCAGCGGGCCGTACCCGCTGGTCCCGAGGAACCCCGGACGGTCGTGGGCGACGGGCCTGTCCAGCCAGAGGCGGGAGACGAGGAAGGCCGGGGCGGTCCGCAGCCGCATGATCCGCTCCCGCCAAATGCGGTCGGCCAGTTCGGGCGAGCGGGCGACCACGTGCTGAAGGCCGGTCGTGTCCAGGGCGAGCACCACGCTGTCGTGCCGCGTCTCGCTGTTCGGGGTGGTGACGAGGAACCCTCCGCCGGGGACGGGCTGCACGTTCTCCACCGCGTGCCCGGTGCGGATGTCCGTGCCGTGACCGGAGAGATAGGCGGCCAGCGGCTCCCAGAGCGCCGCGGGGAAGGGCTCACGCGGCACGTCGAACAGCAGGCCCTCACTGGAGCCGAGGAAGTAGATGTGGAACATCAGCGCGAGTTCGGCGGCCGAGAGCCCGCGTGGATCGGCGAAGAAGCTGCGGGAGAACACCTCGAACGCCAGATGGTGGGCGGCTCGGGGAAACCGGATCCGCTCCAGCAGTTCCTGGGCGCTGAGCCGGTCGAGCTGCTGATAGACGTCGGGTACGCGCACGTCCATCAGCGGCAGGGCGGCGCGCGGGTTCATCCGGGTCAGGTCGCGCAGGCCGAAGGTGGGGCTCCGCACGGCGAAGCCGAGGGCGCTCCAGGGCGGTGTGCGGGGCACCTTGGCGAAGCTGTCCCGGTATCCGGCGCTGTGCCGCAGCGGGTAGTCCGGCAGCCGGGTCAGCATGCCGAGGCCGGGGTCCGCACGGCGCAGCAGGCCGCGCAGGTTGTAGTACTGGCGGAAGAAGGCGTGGAAGCCGCGGGTCATCGTCGCCGTCGAGCCGTCGGCGAGCTCCACCGGCCAGCCCGCCAGGCGGCCGCCGAGCTGCTCATCGCGTTCGAACAGGGTGACGCGGACGCCTCGTTCGGCCAGGGCCGTGGCGGCGGCGAGCCCGGCGATCCCGCCGCCCACGACGGCCGCGGTGGGGGCCGCTCCCCGCGCCGGGCGGGACAGACCGGTGGGGCCGTGCCACACCTGGGCGCGGCGGTCGCGGCCGCGGGAGGCCGGCCCGTCCGGCGACGTGGTGCGCGGACTCATCGCACGGCCTCGCGGGACGCACCGGCACCGGCCAGCACGGTGTGCACGATGCCGGTCTGCCAGCCGGGCATCGGCAGGACGCGTACGTCGCAGAAGCCGGCCCGGCGGGTCCGCGCGGCGAACTCGTCCGCGGTGTCGAAGCCGGTCACGCTGTGGAAGAGGTGCCGGTAGAGGGGCCCGTCGCCGGTCAGGGTGCCCGCGGGCTGCACCACCGCCTTGCAGACGGCCCGCCACACCAGGCGGTCGACCGGGCGGCCGCTGAGGGTGTACTCGTGCACTGCCAGCCGCCCGTGCGGGGCCAGGAGGGCGCGGACCGCGGCAAGGACGGTGTCCGGGTCGGCGAGGTTGCGGAACAGATAGGCGGCGAAGACCGCGTCGAACGGGCCCTGCACGCCTGCCCGTTCGAGCTGCTCGGCGGGGGCCTGTACGAAGGTGACGGTGGGCGGCCAGGCCTTCTCCGCGGCGCGCGCCAGCATGCCCGGTGAGGCGTCGACCGCGACGATCTCGGCCAGCGGGGCGACATGGCGCAGGGCGGTGGTGGAGGCGCCGGTCCCGCAGCCCAGATCGAGCAGCCGCAGCCCGGCGCCGCCGCGCGGCAGCCGCAGCCGGCGGGCGGAGCGGCGCAGGTGGGCGTGGTAGCCGGGGTTGACGCCGACCAGCCGGTCGTAGGTGCGTGCGGCGTGGTCGAACGCGGCGGACAGGCTGTCGTCGCGCAGCACGGTCATCTCAGTCCTCTTTCCGGTCGGCTGGGCGGCCCGTCGTGCCGGGGGAGCGGGCGAGAGTGGTGGGGTTCCTGGGCAGCAGGGGCAGTTCGAGAGCCGTGCGCAGCATGGGGCGAACGGGAGTGCGCAGCCCGATGGACAGGTCCTCACGGGTACTGGTGCGGCCGTCGAGGAAGCGGAGCAGCCGTTCCATGGGCACCTGGCGGAACAGGTCGCTGAAGAACTCCGCCCCGCTCACGCGTCCGGTGTGCAGCGCGCGCAACAGGACGGCGTCCATCGCCCGCGACCACGCCGAGTGGGCGGCCGGTGGCTGGGGCGTCCGACCCCGGTGGTAGGCGGCGGC
Source organism: Streptomyces sp. NPDC093510 (assembly GCF_040683555.1). Classification (NCBI taxonomy): domain Bacteria; kingdom Bacillati; phylum Actinomycetota; class Actinomycetes; order Kitasatosporales; family Streptomycetaceae; genus Streptomyces; species Streptomyces sp. NPDC093510. The sequence goes on along the minus strand of NZ_JBFBEE010000005.1, from coordinate 76,660 downwards.
GACGGCGCGTGCCTGCCGTTGGATGGCGGCGAAGGTGTAGCCGGTCGAGGGCCGCGTGGCTCCGCCCGCGGTGCCGATCCGGAAGACGGAAGGGCTGCTGCGGCGCGGGAAGCGTGCGTCGGTCATGGGGATGACGCCGTGCTCGACCCGCGTGATCTCGTAGTGCTCCAGGGCCAGTTCATGCCGCAGGTAACGGCGCAGGGCATCGTCGTAGCCCCGGTCGTCCAGGACCTGCCGGGAGAACTCCGTGTACTCGACCAGGGTTTGGGTGGGGCTGGTGGGCAGGGCGTAGACGAAGGAGAGACCGTGTGCGGGCTGCCGGGTGCGGAAGTCCATCAGGTCCGCGACCCGCGGGTCGAAGGCCGGCCGGTCGGCCGTGATGAACCAGCCGCGGAAGTGCTGCAACAACGTCGTGCGCCCCGGGGGCAGGACACGGGGAGGGCGGGAGTCGAACACCCACCGGGCCCGCAGCACGGAGGGCCGCCCGGCGGGGGAGCGCAGGTGGATCTCGGCGCCGGGGCCGGGCCCGCGGCTCAGTTCGCGGCCCAGTTCGCGAATCCCGGTGACCACCCCGGCGAGCCGGACCACATCCGGCTCGCCGGACAGACGGTCACCGACGAGGGATTCGAAGGACGTGGAGCGCAGCATCTTGTAGCTCAGCGGGGCGGGCGAAGCGGCGACGGTGGAGCCGTCCGGAGCTCTGACCCGCAGGGTGTCCCAGGCGGCCGTCAGGGCGGTGTCGAACGCGCCGCCGGGCTCCTCCCAGAAGCACCAGGTGCGCTCGGCCGGCTTCAAGGGGCCTGCCGGTGCGTCGACGAGCACCATCGAAGGGGTCCGGCCGCCGGTACGGCCATTGACGAGGTGGTACGCCAGCGAGAGCCCGGCCGCACCGGCCCCCACGATGGCGATCTGCGTGTCGAGCATGAACCTCCTCGCCGGTCGTCCCGCCGGTCACCCCGGTGTGCGGCGTGCTGTGCACAGCATTCCGTACAAGGCCGCCACTTGGACGCACCGTCGCGGGCGGGTTGCGTGACCGGCGGAGTGGCGCCCTCTCACGCGGGCCGGGTGCTCAGCTCTCCTCCGGGTACCAGCGCAGTTCCACCGTGTTGCCGTCCGGGTCCTGGACGTAGAGGGAGATCGCGGTACCCCGGGCACCGAAGCGCTTGCCGGGACCGTCGACCACCGTGAAGACACCGGAGTCGATGACCTGTTGCCAGTCCAGCGGTTCGACCACGAGGCAGATGTGGTCGACGTTGGTGCCCTTCGGCTCCCCTTCGGGACCCACGACGAGGTCGATGATCGTGGTGGGGCTCACCCGCACGGAGGGAAAGGGAACCTTGCCGGCGCGCCATTCCTCCACCCGCACCGGGGCCAGTCCCAGGGGGCCGGTGTAGAAGGCGAGCGAGCGCTCGATGTCGGCGACGTTCAGGACGAGGTGGTCGAAGGCGATGACGCGCATGAGGGTCTCCGTGGGATCGGGGCACCGGGGGTGCGAGGAGTGAAGAGCGAGCCGCGGGCTGTAGGTGACTTCCTTGACTCGCCGGTGAGTTCAGCATTGCCGAGCTGCCATTGATCGGTCCAACGCATGTTTGTCATCTGATCCATCGTGAATCACGATGGATCGATGGATCTCCAGCAGATGCGTTACGTCCTCGCCGTGGCGGAGACCGCGAGCTTCACCCGCGCGGCCGAACGGTGTCACGTCGTCCAGTCCGCGCTCAGCCACCAAGTGGCCAAGCTGGAGAAGGAATTGGGGGCGCGGCTGTTCGACCGGACCAGTCGGCGGGTGCGCCTGACCGCTGCCGGAGAGGCCTTCCTGCCCGCCGCACGGCAGGCGTTGGAGGCGGCGGAGCGGGCGCGGGCGGAAGTCGCGGCGGCCACCGGCGAGATACGCGGCAGGCTGACCGTCGGGTCCATTCCCACCGTCGCGGCCGTCGACCTCCCGGCGGTGCTGAGCGACTACCGCCTGCGCTACCCGAGCGTGCGGATCACGCTGCGGGCCGGCTCCAGCGAACGGCTGGTGGAGCAGGTGCGCGAGGGCGCGCTGGACGCGGCATTCCTCGGCGTACAGCCCGGATTCCGCCCGCAGGGCGTCCGGGACCACGAACTCGCCCACGGGCAGCACGTCGCGGTGGTCGCCCCGGGGCACCCGCTGGCCGCGGAGCGGGAGGTGGATCTCCGCCGCCTCGTCGACGAGGTGTTCGTGGACTTCGCCGAGGGCAGTGCCGCGCGCGCCCAGTCGGACGAGGCGTTCGCGGCGGCCGGGCTGCGGCGCGAGGTCGCCTTCGAGGTCTCCGGCGTCGAGCTCATGGCCCGGATGGTCCGCCACGGACTGGGCGTCGCCCTGCTGCCCGCGCTGTACTCCGTCGAACTGCACGGCCTGCGGAGCGTGCCGGTCGCCAACGGGCCCGTCCGGGTGGAGCGGCTGGTCTGGAGCCGGTTCACACCGTCGCCCGCGGCCTCCGCTTTTCTCGCCCTGCTGGGAGTCGGCGGACCACATCCGGATGTTCCGAACTAAACAGACAATATGGGTTATTGCCCTTAGACTTGTCCGAGGGTGGGCGTCACTGGACATAGTGACGACGTAACGATGAGGAGGCTCTCATGCTTGCTCAGCACACACCGCTTCTGCTGACTCCGACGGACTCCGCCGCGCTCGGAACGGCCATGGTGGAGCCAGAGACGATTCTGAGCGACGCACCGACGTACGCACCGGAAGCGCAAGGCGTTCTCCTGCTCCTGGTGCTCCTCTCGCCGAAGGAGCCGAAGGAGCCGAAGGGCAAGTGAGTCCCGATCAGTCGCAGACCGCATACGCCGCGTCAGCGGCTGACCTGGCTCTTCGCGCCCTCGACGCTCTCCACGGCGTCGGGGGCACCGCGATGCTCGCCGAGCATGTCGAGCGCTCGGACGACCCCAAGGCGGCACTCGCCGCCCTCCGCATCGTCGGAGCCGACGCGTTCGCTCCCTATCTACTGAGCGACATGGTGTTCCACCCACAGGACGCGGCGGCCGTCGCCCAGTCGTTCGCGGTGTTCCAGCCCTCGGTGAGCCCGCCCGCCGCGCCGCCCGAGGGCGCCGCAGAACCGTGGCTCGTCGCCTGGCGGGACTGGGCGACGGCGGCACTCCTGGAACGGTTCGCCGATCCCCGGACAGTGGGAGGCCTTGCGCCTCAGCCCACGGGAGCGCCGATGCTCACGGCACCGATGCTCACGGCACCACTTCGGGACGACACCACTACTCACAGCGGCCACGCGGGCACCGGCTGGCAGCAGTGGTCCGTCCGCATGGGCCAGCTCTCCCCGCTCGCGCTTCCCCAGCTCGACGGGCCCGTGCACGGCGCCGCCCGCGCCGCCCCCCAGGCCCTCGCGCGCGGCGCCACCCGCGCGATGCTGCGCCGGGACTACCCGACAGCCGCGCGCATCGCACGATGGCTCGCTCTGCTCGCCTCCGAAAACGTCGCCCTGCCGCTCGACCCGGAGCCCCTCGTCGAACACCTCCGCCTGCACGGCGGCGGACCGCGGCTCGCCCTCGACGTCGCGATCGCCCGGCGGCTGCTCGGACCGGAGACCACATGACCGCGCACGTGACACGGACCGCCCACGAGGTGAGCGCAGGCGCCCTGACGTGGCTCCACGCGCACCGCGAGCGCGGCGCACTGCCCGCCGACACCACCGCCGACCTCTGCGACCCCGACAGCGTGTACAAACCGCTGGGCGAGAACGCGCTCGCCGCCTCGCTCGTCCTGCGCGAATCGGTCGCCGGCAGCACCGAGCAGCGGCTGGCCCGCGAACTGCTGGACTTCTGCTGGCAGCAGTTCGGCGAGGGAGACATGCTCTACGAACGGCTGCTGCGGTACTCGCTCATGACCGACCCACTGGAGACGTACCTGCCGTTCGCCCGCAGCGGGGTCCGCCACGAACCCCTGGACCGGCTGCTCGCCCACACCAGCGCACTGCGCGCCGTGCGAGGCGCCGAGCTCCTGCCCAACCGCAGGCTCGCCGTGGCCAACGCGGCCCGCGTCGTGGGCCTGGACCAAGGCGGGCACGCGTACGACTGGGACACACTGACCCGAGCCACCTGGCTGGGCGCGACACCGGAACCCTGGCTCATCGACTGGATGACCGGCTACTGCCTCACGCACACGGTCTTCCACCTCACCGACTGGGGCGGCACGCCCACCGGCCTGCCCGAAGACCTCGCCACGTACGTGGCCACCTGGCTTCCTGTGTGGATCGACATCTGGGCCGAGATCGGACAGTGGGACCTGGTCGCCGAGCTCATGATCGTCGGCTGCTGCCTGGAGGAGCCGTACTGCGACCCCGCCGACTGGGAGCGGCTCGCCCACGTCCAGCACGCCGACGGCCTGGTCCCTCGCGACGGTGACCCGGTCACCGACGACCCCGGGCAGCGCTATGCCGACCACCAGCACACCACCGTGGTCGCCGCGGTCGCGGGGGCCCTCGCGGTGTCCCGGACGCTGGGCGGGGCGACGGGGTGACGCACCGTGGAGCTCCGCGCGGCGGTGACCCCGGCGGCGGCGTGACGGTGGTGTCGGACGGGCTGTCGGACGGGCCCGCGTGGGCGGTACGCATGCTCGACAGCCTGCGCGACGCCGCTCCCGGCGCGAGCACGGTCGCCCTCGCCGTGCGGCGCGGCCCCGAACGCGCTCTGCTCACCACAGGTGACACGGCGTTCCGGGGCGGAGCACCCGCGGACGCCGACACACGCTTCGAGATCGGCTCCCTCACGAAGACGTTCACCGCGCTCCTGCTGGCCGAGATGGTGGCGCGCGGAGAGCTCGCGTACGACGATCCGATCTCGCGCTTCCTGCCCCGCGCCGCCGCCCCGCATCTGGACGGGACCCGCATCACCCTCCTCCACCTGGCCACCCACACCTCGGGCCTGCCCCGGCTGCCCCCCGGCTTCCTGCGCACCGCGGCACTTGCCTGGTTCAGCAATCCGTACGCCGATTTCTCCCCCGCCGCCCTGCGCCGCGCCCTGGCCCGCACCCGGCCGCGCGCCGCCCCCGGCACCCGCGTGCGCTACTCCAACCTCGGCGTCGGCCTCCTCGGGGAACTGCTCACCCGCGCCGCCCACGGCGCCGGCGACGCGAACTTCGCCCTCCTGCTCGCCGACCGCGTCCTGGAACCACTCGGCCTGACCCGCACCAGCTGTGCCACGGACCAGCCGCAGGCCACCGGCTACTGGCACGGCAGGCCCCGCCCCGCCTGGCAGATCCCCGCCCTGCCCGCGGCCGGAGCCGGCCGGTCCAGCGCCCGCGACCTGCTGACGACACTCGACGCCCTCCTGGACCCCACCGCGCCACCCACCACGGTCCCCCGCACCCTGCGCACCGCGCTCGTCGACGTCACCCGTCCCCGGATCGCCCTGCCGCGCACCGGCAGACGCATCGCGCTGATCTGGAACATCAGACCGCGCCCCGACCACGACCTCCACCACCACTCCGGAGGCACCCGCGGCTTCACCACGTTCGCGGGCTTCAGCCCGCAGGCGAACGTCGCCCTCACCGCCCTGACCAACACGAGCCCCACCTTCACCGACACCTTCATCCAGCGCGCCTACCTCGAACTATGTGCCCTCGTCCGGCGGGGCCGACCGGGCGAGATGAGCCGGGAGCGCGCATGAACTCGACCGGGCGGGGCGAGGGCTGACAACCATGACCACTCTGCCGCGCATCGCCCCCATGCTCGCCACCCCGGGGTCGCTGCCGCCCCCGCAGAGCGAGCACCTGTGGAGCACGGAGACCAAGTACGACGGGCAGCGCGCGGTCGTGTACCTGCCCGGCGACCACACCGTGCTCATCCGCTCGCGCTCCGGCGAGGACATCACCGCCGCCTACCCCGAACTCCACGCTCTGGCCGACCTCCTGGGCGGCGTCCCGGCGGTTCTGGACGGGGAGATCGTCGTCCTCGACGACGCGGGCCGTTCGAGTTTCGAGCGCCTCCAGCCGCGGATGGGCCTGGCCGGCTCCCCGGCGAAGGCGGCCCGCCTCGCCGCACAGGAGCCCGCGCACCTGGTCCTGTTCGATGTGCTGTTCCTGGACGGCCGGGATCTGACCCGCGCGCCCTACGCCGTCCGGCGCGACACCCTGACGCAGCTCGTCGACGCGGGCCCGGGCTGGTCCATCCCCACCGCGGTCACCGGACACAGCCGCGAAGCCCTGGAACTCGCCCACGCCCAAGGCCTCGAAGGCATCGTCCTGAAACGGCTCAACTCGGTGTACGAGCCCGGCAGGCGCTCACCGGCCTGGATGAAGATCAGGAACGTTCGCACCGTGGACGCGGTCGTCGGGGGCTGGCTGCCCGGCCAAGGACGGCTCGGCGGGCTGCCCGGCGCGGTCCTTGTCGGACAGTACGAGGACGGGGCCCTGGTCTACCGGGGCAGCGTGGGAACGGGGTGGAGCGAGCGGGAACGCACCGAGCTCGCCCGCCTCCTGGACGTCGCCGCCATCGACGACTGCCCCTTCACTCCCGCGCCCGCCGTGCCCGGCGCCAGATGGGTCCTGCCGCGGCTGGTCGCCGAGATCCGCTACGCCACGCGCACCCGGGCCGGCCTTCTGCGCCACCCGGTGTGGCACCGGCTGCGTCCGGACCTGGCCCCCGAAGGGTGAGGGGTGTCCGGCGGGTTGCTCGGCGCCGGGAAATTCGCGTGCGCGCCGGAAACCTGGCGACTACGGTGGTCCTCGTTCAGGTGCGCGGGTTGCGGCTACTTCTCCTGTCAAGAGAGCAACGCGGGTTCGAATCCCGTCGCCGACCTCTGGTCGGTGTCGTCCAGCGGCCGAGGACGCTTATGTCGCCGCCGCCGATCTCGATCTCTGAACACAGACGGCGTGAGCCGCCCGCCACGGGGGAAATCAGGCGGGCGGCTTCGTTGTGTGCGAAGGCCCCTGTGCGGCGCGAGTTGGGCCCGAGGTGCACGCCGGTCCGGCGCGGGGGAGGCTGGTGAGAATGCGGCGCAAGGATGCGAAGGGCAGCGGAGAGCGGGACGTGGAGAGTGTTCTCGACGAGCTCTACGCCACCGCGCCGCCCCATTTCGTCTCCCGCCGTGAGGAGCTGGCCGCGGAGGCCAGGACGGACGGGCGCGCCGACGACGCCCGCCGTATCCGTGCCGCCCGCCGCCCCACCCTCGCGGCCTGGGCGGCGAACCTGCTGACGCACTCCCGGCCGGAGGAGAGCCGGCGGTTCCTGGAGCTCGGGCAGGGGCTGCGTGAGGCGTACCGGACGCTGGACGCCGCCGGGATCAAAGAGCTGAACAAGCAGCGCGGCAGTGTCGTGGCGGCCCTCTCCCGGCAGGCAGTCGTACTCGCCCGTGAGGCCGGGCACCGGTTGTCGGACGCGGCGCAGCAGGACGTCGCCTCCACCTTGCACGCCGTTCTCGCCGATCAGGAGGCGGCGGACCGGTGGGCGGCCGGGCGTCTGGAGAGCGCCCTCACCCCGCCCGCGGACTTCCCGTCCGCCACGGCTGGGGCAGCCGGGGTACGACGGCCGCGGGCGGGAGGGAGAGGGGGAGCGGAAGCGGGGAAGGCCGGTAGAGCGCGCGGGCGGGCCGGGGTGAAGGACGAACTTGCCGAGCGGCGCCGCCAGAAGAGGGACAGGCTCCAACAAGAGGCTGGTCGAGCCGCCGCGGCGGCGGATGAGCGACTGCGGGAGCAGCGCGCCGAAGAACAGGACGCCGACGCATCGCTGCGGCAGGCACGCGAGCGGTACGAGGAAGCACGTCGGCAGGTGTCCGCGGCCGAGGAACAGCTGCGACACGCACGTGAGGAGCTTCAGCGGGCCGAGCAGGCACAGGGGGAAGCGGAGGAACGGAACCGGGAGACGGCTGACGCCGTGGCGCGGGCCGAACAGGAGGCCCGCGACGCCGCGAAGGAGAGGGAACGTCTGCTGGACGGTCGCGAATAGATGACGGGGTGCCGCGACGGGTGCCGTAACGGGTGCCGCAGCGGCGGGCGAGGCCTCACCCGTGGCCCTTCTCCTCCACTCGTCCGCTCCCAGCGAGCGGTCTGTGCCCGGGAGTGCCAGCGTGGTCGGAAGGAACTTCGGCGCCCCCGCGCGGCGCAGGATGGAGCGGGCTCACATGGCACGTGCGATCTGGACCGGCGTGATCACCTTCGGGCTGGTCAGCGTGCCGGTCGGTCTGTACACCGCGGTCGAGAACCATACGGTCCACTTCCACCAGCTGCAGCGCGGCACCGCCGACCGGATCCGCAACCGGCGGGTCAACGAACGTACCGGCAAGGAAGTGCGGTCCGAGGACATCGTCAAGGGTTACGAGGCGGCCGAGGGCGAGTACGTCGTCGTCGAGCCCGACGAGCTGGACGAGATCGCCCCGGGCCGCTCCCGGACCATCGACATCAGCGACTTCGTCGACCTGGACGACATCGAGCCGGTCTACTTCGACCGTACGTACTACATCGCCCCGCGCGGCAAGGACCACGCCAAGGTGTACGGGCTGCTGCGGGAGGCGCTGGCGGAGGTCGGCAAGGCCGGCATCGCGACGTTCGTGATGCGCGGCAAGCAGTACCTGACGGCGCTGCGTGCGGACGACAAAGTCCTGGTGCTGCAGACGCTCCACTGGGCGGACGAGGTGCGCGACCCCGACCAGGAGCTTCCCGAACTCCCCTCCGGCCATGCCGGCAAGGGCAAGGAGCGGGACATGGCGGTCCAGTTGATCGACGCCCTGGACGCCCCGTGGGAGCCGGCCAAGTACCACGACACGTACCAGGAGAAGGTGCGCGAGCTGGTGCGCGCGAAGGCCGAGGGCCAAGAGATCGAGGCCGCGGAGGAGGCACCGCAGGCCACCAACGTCGTCGACCTGATGGAGGTCCTTCAGGGCAGCCTCGACCGGGCCCGGGGCTCCAAGGGCAAGGGCAAGGGCGAGGGCAAGGGTGACGGAGAAGGCAGAGGCGAGGGCGAAGGCGAGGGCTCGACCGCGCCGAAGAAGTCCACCGCCAAGAAGTCCACCGCCAAGAAGGCCCCGGCGAAAGCGGCCGCCCGTGCGTCGGCGCCCAGCCGTGCGCAGGGCGGGGGCAAGCGCGAGCTCCAGCAGCTGAGCAAGGCCGAGCTGTACCAACGAGCCACGGATCAGGGCGTCGAGGGCCGCTCCAAGATGAGCCGGGACGATCTCATCGACGCGCTCGCGGGATCCGGCCGCCGCCGCGGCAGGAGCACCGAGACCGGCAAGAGGGCCAAGAGTGCCGCGTGAGCGCGGCCGGCCCCGCCCGCCGTCACGGCGTCCAGACGACGCACGTCATGCTGCCGGAACTCCGGTCGGTCACAGTGACAGCGCGTTGCCCAGCCGTTCGATCAGCGCGTGGGCCGTCTCCTCGCCGCCGACCACGGCGCCTGCCGTCACCGTGGTGATGGCGATCGGCGCGAGGTATCCCTTGAGGGCCGCAACGGCGCGTCGGAGGGTGCCGGGGTCCGGCTCGTCCCGGGCGACCTCGGCGCGGATCGTCGTCGCGAGGTCCGACGCGTCCTCGCGGACGTCGTCCGGCACGTCCGCGGCGGCCAGATGGCGTACGGCGTCGGCCACGGCCTCGGCCAGCGCCTCGAATCCCGGAGTGACCCTCTGGAACGCCTGGATTGACTGGTCGGCATTGCCGTAGATCACCGATCCTTCGACCTTGCCCACATTTCGATCGCCGGTCTGAATGAACTTGTCGCCGAAGTGAAAGCTTTCGCTCATTTGGCCACCTTGCCCGTGTTGGCGTTACCGAACTGCTTGATGCTGTCGCCGATATGAAAGTTCTCGACCTGGAATTGAAACTCCGCCTGTGGGTTGTCGATCGCTTCCATGATCGACTGGGATATCTGGGTCACCAGTTCTCTGTCGGGGCTCGCGAGTACGGCGTACGGCGCTCCGGCGGTCTCGATGTTGAGCTGGTGCAGTGCTTTTCGGGCGACCGCCGCGAACAGGCGTACGAGACCGGAGATGAGGAGCGCGGACAGGAACAGCAGCACCACCGGCATGATGATGCCGGCCAGGGTGGTCCGGCCCTGGGTCGAGTACAGGGCGACGCCCATGAATACGACGTACACCACGAGAAGCCAGCGCACGACGTGCTTCAGGATCTTCGCGAAGCTCGGTCTCACTGTCCTTGTCGTCACGCGGGCGATGTTGTGCAGGGGATAGGCCGCAGTGTCGACCCAGAGAACGCGTCGGCTGACGCTGATGCTGATCATGTTTCGCCTGTAGAACATCCTGCCCCCCGTGCCAGGAATTCCCCGGAAGTCGGCGAATCGGCGGAATCGGCAAGCGAATGCTATCCATCTGTCGGCGGTGCAGGTAGGTGAATCGGCGAATACGTATCGGTGGTGCGGAACAACGGGGCGGCCGCCGCGCACGGCAGGTCCGTCCGGTTCCTCGACCACCCTGCTGGTACTCGGGCGTCCTGGTCTCGGTCAACAGCGCGCTGGACTCCCTGACCCCGACCAAGATGTACGGCAAGGTGCTGGGGGCCACGGCCAAGAAGGCGAACACCATCGAGAAGTTGGTGTTGACGGGGGAGGAGCCCCTGCGCACGCAGTGGGCCGCGGTCATGACGGCGGAACGGTTGGCGCTCTTCCCGGCGGTGGCCGTGCACCAGGTGTCGGCGCCGTTCGCGTTGACGAAGAACAGCCGCCCGACCGTCCTCAGGCTCGTGCCGCGCCACGGCTTGGCCTTCGGGCCGGTGGGACCGAGATCCACGGACTCGCCGACGGCCTTCATGCGGGCGGGCGTCCAGTAGGCGAGAGCGTCCTTGCGTTCCTTGGTGGTGAACTTCAGGACGGAGACCGAGTCGGCGGAGGCGGATGCGGAGGCGGAGGCGGAGATGGGGACGGAGGCCGAGGTGGGCGCTGCCGTTGCGGCTGTGACGGCTGTGGCCGGGATCGTGACGGCGGCGGCGGCGAGAGCGAGGGCCGTACCGGCCACGGCGCGGCTCGGGGCGCGGCCGCGAAGGCGCCGGGTCGTGGAGGCGGACGTCTTCGGCGCGGCGGATGTCTCGGGCGCGGCGGGTGGCTCCTCAGCGGCTTGCACTGCGGACCGGCTGTCGGTCCGCAGTGCAAGAGAGGGCAATCACCCGGGTTGGTCGGTGCTGTTGACGTTCTGTGACACCAGAGGGCCCGCCACGGAACCGCTCAGTGGGCGATGCCGTCGATCAGCTCGCGGGCACCCTGCCGCAGCAGCGCCACGGCCACGGACGTGCCGAGCGTCGCCGGGTCGAGCGGCCCTGCCCACTCGTGCGCGTTGAGCACCGTCTTGCCGTCGGGCGTGAACACGCAGGCCCGCAGCGACAGGTCGCCGCCGCGCTCCGACCGGGCGTACCCGGCGATCGGCGAGTTGCAGTGCCCCTGCAGAACGTGCAGGAACATGCGCTCGGCGGTCGCCTCCCGCCAGGCGTTCGTGTCGCCCAGGTCCGTCACGGCGTCGATGGTCGCGGTGTCGTCCTCGCGGCACTGCAGGGCGAGGATGCCCGCACCGATCGGCGGGCACATCGTCTCCACCGACAGGATCTCGCTGGCCAGTTCGGGGCGGCCGATCCGGTCCAGGCCCGACTGGGCGAGCAGCAGCGCGTCGGCGTCGCCCGCGGCGAGCTTCTCCAGCCGGCGGCCCGCGTTGCCGCGCATCGGCACGCACTCCAACTGCGGGTGCGAAGCGGCGAGCTGCGCCACGCGGCGGACCGACGAGGTGCCGATGCGGGTCCCCGCGGGAAGCTCGTCGAGGGTGAGCCCGTCGGGGTGGATGAGCGCGTCCCTGATGTCGTCCCGCTCGAGGAACGCGGCGAACGTGGTGCCCGCGGGCAGCGGCCGGTCCGCGGGCACGTCCTTGACGCAGTGCACCGCGAGATCCGCCTCACCGGCGAGCAGCGCGGCGTCGACCTCCTTGGTGAAGGCTCCCTTGCCGCCGAGCGCCGCCAGATCACCCATCCAGCGGTCCCCCGAGGTGGTGACCGGCACGACCTCGGTACGGATACCGGGGTGCAGCGCGGCGAGTTCGCTGCGGACGCGCTCCACCTGGGCGAGGGCCATGGGGGAGGAGCGGGAGACGATGCGGATCAGCTCAGGAACGGACATGCGGTCCACGATAAGGGCTCCGAAGGGATGCCTCGGACAGGCGTCCAACCGATCAAAGGACCTTCGGCACGGGGAAGTTGGTGCCCGGGGGGCGAGCGAGGCGACGTTTCGGCCACCCGGGGGGAGTCGTCCCGGGGTCGCTGCGGGCCGCCTCGCGCCCGCTCAGGGGTCGATTCTTCCGCATGCGGGCTGCACAACAGCCTCATAGCGTGAGGTGCAGACAGCCGCGGCGCGGCGCCGCGCCCGCTCCCTGGAGGCCCCATGTCTCGCGAAATCGACCTCGCCCCGATGACGGCCACTCATCTGGCCGACGTCCTCGCCCTGGGCCGGCGGGTCTACGACACGTCCGTGAAGCCCTACACCTCTTGGTCGCTCTCGGCGATCGCCAGGCACTTGGACGGTGAGGCCTCCGCATGCTGGGTCGCACTGGACGGGGACCACCTCGCGGGCTTCGTGCTCGGCTCGATGGGCTTCGACCAGCGCTCCGACTGGGGCAACCTGGAGTGGATCGCCAGCGCCCCCGAGTACCAGGGGAAGGGCATCGCGAGCCGTCTCGTGAAGGCCTGCTGCACGACGCTCACGGAGGCGGGCGCGAGCGCCGTCGTGACCGACGTCGAGTCGCGCAACACCGCCTCGTCCGCCCTGATGCGGCGCAACGGCTTCGAGGCGAGCGTGTCGGTGACGCTGTTCGTACGCGAGAGGCCCCGGTAACCGGATGTCCGGGCCGGGGGGGGGGGCACCCGGGGCACGCCGCCCCGCGCCCGGGTGCGGGGCAGCCGTTGGGGGGGGACTTCGGGCAAGCGGGGCGGGGGGTCGGGGCGGG
>NZ_JBFBEE010000005.1:0-63750 GCF_040683555.1 Streptomyces sp. NPDC093510 | reverse complement strand
GTGCGTCCGGTTGCGCCCGGGTACCCGTCTGGGGGGGGGGGGGGGGGGGCCCCCGGGGCCCCCCCCCCCCGACGCCGGGGTCCGGCTCAGCAGTTGGCGTTGAACTGCCAGAACGCGGCCCTGGTCTTCGTGCCGGCGTCACCGTCGACGACAAGGCCGTAGCCGAAGCCGTTCAGGTAGCGCTGGAGTCCCTTGATCGTGTTGGGCCCGACGATTCCGTCGACGTCGACGCGGAACATGCGCTGTGCCGCCTTCCAGCTGTTGCTGCCCAGCTGCCCGTCGATCGCGCCGGGGTTGAAGCCCTTCTTCTTCAGCCAGCACTGCCAGTTCTTGGCCCGCGCCGTGTTCAGGCCGAGGTTGTTCACCGCCTGCGGTGCGACCGCCTTGGTGCTCACCACCGACTTCGACTCCGACGCGGGTGCCGCGAAGCCGACGCTCGCCCCCGCCAGGCTGCCGGCGGCTATCGCGGCGACGGCGCTGACGCTCACGAGCGTCCTCGCCATGATGTTCGTACGCATGTGTTCCCCCTTCAGGTGGTAGGGCGGCATCTGACGGCGCGGGTGCGCCCGTCATCGGTCGTGTGATGCCGCCCTCTGCCGGTGTTGCGGTGTGCTGAAGCGGCCGCGGTTCCGGTGGATCCGGCCGCCTCGGTGCACTTCCAGAAGCTACTTCGCGGCGCTGCGGCTTTCGTCAACCCTCGAGTTGAGCTTGCTCAACCTGGGGTTGATGCCCGTCTCCATCGATCGCGGTAGCGGAAAAAGACGTACAACTCCCGCGGTATGCGGACGCCGCTACGGTGGATCACTTCCCGGCCTGCCCCCGGGCTCCAGCGGCGGTGCCTCGACGCCCAGGCAGGTCCTGCACCGCGGTTCGTTGCCGCGCTCACCGTGCCAGGCGGAGGGGCTCGGCCGGACGAACACCGCGGCGACGGCCGCCGCGAGGACGAACAGGGCCGCGCAGCCCACGGCCGCCTTCCCGAAGGCGCTGTTCAGCGCGTCGGGGTCCGCGTACGCCGTGCCGGACAGGCCGACCGCGAGCGGCAGTGCGGCGACGACGAGCAGCTGCGCGATGCGTGCCGCCGTGTTGTTGACGCCGCTGGCGAGCCCCGCGCGGCTCGCGTCCACCGAGGCCAGCACGGTCGCCGTGAGCGGCGCCACGAACAGGCTCATGCCGAGGCCGAGGACGACCACCGCGGGCAGCACGTCGGTGACGTAGGCGGCGCCGGGCCGGACCCGCAGCATCAGCAGCACACCGGCGGCCGCCACCAACGGCCCCGCGACCAGCGGCAGCCGCGGGCCCAGGCGCCGTGCCAGATCACCGGCGGACGCGGACAGCAGCAGCATCAGGACGGTGATGGGCAGCGTCGCCGTGCCCGCCTGCAGCGCGTCGTACCCGAGCGTCGTCTGCAACTGCACCGGCAGCATGAACAGGATGCCGCCGATGGCCGCGTACAGGCACAGCGTCATGACGTTGGCGGCGCTGAACAGGCGTGAGCGGAACAGTGCGAGAGGCAGCATCGGATCACGCCTGCGGTGCTCGACCACGACGAAGACGCCGCCCGCCAGGAGCCCCAGGACGCCCGGCAGGACCGTCGCGCCCGCCGACGTGTCACCGGACGCGCCGATCAGCGAGAAGCTGACGCCGGCGAGGAACAGCGCGGCCAGGATGCGCCGGTCACGTCGAACGGCCGCTGCGAGGCCGTCTCGTCCCGGCTCTCCGGCACGTGCCGGACGGCGAAGAGCACCAGTGCGGCCAGCGGCACGTTGATCAGGAAGATCCACCGCCAGCCGGGTCCGTCGATCAGCCAGCCGCCCAGGAACGGGCCGACCGCTCCCGCCACACCGCCGAGCCCCGACCAGGCACCCACCGCGCGGGCCTGGTCCTCCGGGCGGTACGAGGCGCGGACGAGCGCCAGAGAACCGGGGGTGAGCAGCGCCCCTCCGACGCCTTGCAGGGCACGGGCCGCGATCAGAGTCCCGGCGTCCTGCGCGAGCCCGCACAGGGCGGACGCCGCCGCGAACCACACCACGCCGATGACGAGCGTGCGCCGCCGCCCGATACGGTCACCGAGCGCCCCGCCGAGCAGCAGCAGCGCCGAGAGCGTGAGTGACTGTTTGAGATCTCTGTTCGTCGGACTCAGCGGGTTGGATGCTGGGGTGTGGCCTCTGGCGGGACGGTTCGGCGGTATTGCCGGGAGTGCGGGACGCCCCTGGCGCCGACGAAATCGGCAGTAGCGGTGTTCTGTTCGGGTCGGTGCAGGTCACGGAGGTGGCGGGCCCTGGAGCAGACCCGCCGACGGGTGGCAGCACTGCAGCTCGGAGACGGGGCCATGTGCCCGGTCTGCGGCCGTGAGTGGACGGTTGGAGTGGAGCATCGCCGCTCTGCGGTGTTCTGTTCGTCGCGTTGCCGCACCCGTGCCTGGCGCCAGAAGCTGTCACGGGATTCCGTCACGGTGACGCCGAAGCCGAACGCCGCAGACGGCACGGGTGTCCTGTCTGCTTCGCACAGGGGTGCGGCCAGCGGTTGACGCGTCTCGGACACTCCCCTCGCGCGCCTCCCGGCGCCGTGACGAACGGACCCATGCTGTTCGTGACCTGGGCTGATACGACGTTGCGCTGTCACTGTCCGGTGGCTGGCCCTGCCCGGGGCGAGGTGGTGAAGCGGTATGTCGGATCGGGTGGGGAACGTCTCGCGGACGCGTTACGAACAACTCGTCGCCGAGGCGAAGGAGCTGGTTGCGCAGGTCGCCCGGACCCAGTTCGCGCTCGGGGACAAGGCTTTGGAGATCGAGCCGATGAGGCCGGTGGGTGGCTCGGTGGCCAAGGGCACCGATGACCTGTTCACCGTCGAGGAGTCCCTGCAGATGTTCGCCGACGATATCGGGGTGGCCCTGAGCACGGTGGAGGACTGGCGGTGGACCGCCTCACGCTGGCCGGCCGACAAGCGCAAGGACGGCGTCTCCCACACCGTCCACAAAATCCTCGCCTCCATCCAGGACGAGACCGAACGCTGGGTGGCGATCGAGGACGCACCGTTCAGCTCACGATCGGGCAGGAAACAGTAGACCTCCGACGGCGCGAAACGGCTGGTCGGGCAGCAGGTCGACCGGCCGGTCACAGTCGAGGAGAAGGTGCGGGCGGGCACCGACCTGACCCGCGATGACGACGTCGCCGCCCAGGTCACGGTGAGCCTGCTGCGGCGGCCGGACACGGCCAAGAGCCTGGCGCCGGCCGACCGGGTCCGCGTCGTCCAGGAACTGACCCGCGACGACGAGGTCGCCACCAGCGTCACCTCAGAACTTCTGCAGCGGCCCCGCGTCGCCCGGCGGGCAATGCGCGATGACACCACTCGCTTCACCGTCAATCGGGCCCAGTTCGACAACTCCGAAGAGACCCGCGAGAAGATCCGTGACCGTGTCCCCGCTGTCCGCCAGATCGAGCACACCCTCGAGTATCTGGACCTGGTCGGTTCCTGCCACCAGTATGTCGCCACCCTGGGCCGCCTCGTCCCACGCCTGCGGGACCAGGAGTTCAGCGAAGACGAACGCGAGACGATCCGGCGCGGCATAGCGAAGGTCCGTGGCGCCGCGGACTGGCTGGAGGCCGCGCTCGATACCGGCCACTTCACGCTGGACGAGCAGCTCGCCCAGCTCCTCAAGGGCGAGTGAACCACATGCCCTCAAGGCGCCGCCGCAGCGGCGGGACCCAGCCGCTGAGCGAGCACTACGGCGACCTGGTCCGCGTCGCACTGATCGAAGCCAGACCGGCTGGACTGCAGACCAAACAGCTGGTCGCCGCCACCCGCCTCACCCCCTCGCAGGTCGCCCGGGGAGTGCGTCACCTGCGAGACGCCGGGGCCGCCGAGCACCTCACGCCCATCATCTGGCGCCGCAGGGACGGCTATCTCTTCTCGGATGAACCTGCGGACTGGATCGAGTATGAGAAGAAGCAGTTCAAGCTCGTCCTCGGACGCCTCACCCGGCTGATCACGGGGACGCTCGCCCCGCACCTGGCCCGCCACCCGGACGACGAATGGGCCCAAGTGGCAGTCGCCCAGCTCACCGGCGTCCGTGCGACGCTCGCTCTCGCCAAACCCTGATACGTCTGATGGCCCTGACCGTCCGCCGACGCCGCTACCCTTCCGACACCACGATCGCGGAGTGGGCCCTGCTCGAGCCCCTGCTGCCCGTCCCGGCCTGCCAGACCAAGACAGGCGGCAGGCCGGAGAAGTGGCATCGCCGCGAGATCGTCGACGCTATCCGTTACGTTGTCGACAACGGTGTCAAGTGGCAAGTTATTGAGAATTGAGACAGGGGCGTGATCCTTCGTTCGATGGGGTGAGGTCGGTCTGAGGGGTCGCTGACTGTGCGACGGACCGGTCATTTCGGGTGGGTGTCAGTGGTGCCTGCGATCGTGTGCGGCGTGGATGAACTCGTGGAACGTGTTGACGCGCAGGACCGTGTGCTGGGGGTAGTCAGTCGGAGGGACGCCGTTCGGGAGGGCTGGCTGCACCGGGTTGGCGTGGTGGTGTGTCGCGATAGGCAGGACCGATTTCTCGTCCATCGGCGGGCCGAGCACCTGTCCCGTTTCCCTGGGCACTACGAATTCGGGGTCGGGGGTGCTGCGGGAGTCGGCGAGTCCTATGAGCAGGCAGCTGCCCGCGAGGTCAGCGAGGAGCTGGGAGTGCGGGCGGCAGCGCGTCTTCGGTTCAAGTTCCTCAACCGGGGCGGGCTCAGCCCGCACTGGCTTGCGGTCTGTGACGCCGTGCTTCCGGAGATCGTCACCCCTGATCCGGAAGAGGTGGCCTGGCACGGGTGGCTGACTGAGTCCGAGCTGCGGCGGGCTCTGCAGCAGTGGACCTTCACCCCTGATAGCCAGGCGGTTTTCGATCGATATCTCGCTTGTCGTGCTGCCCCGGTTTCTGCGCAGGACGGGTGCTGAGCTGGGTCAGTGGGACGAAGGCGCCGGCCGTTCCGAGGTCCCTGGGAGTGGGGCCGGCGGGGTGGGGGTGTCCGCGAGACGTTCGGCAAGGGCAGTGACCGCTTCGCGGTCTCCTTCGAGGGCCTCGCGCTCGTCGTCGGTGAGGTCGAGTTGTTCGAGCATCTGGTCGATGCCGTCCTTGACGGCCAGTAGCTGACCGCGGCTCGAGTTCTTGGGGACGTAGAACGGGCAGCGTGCGCAGGCCATCCGGTGGGGGCACTTGGCGAAGAAGTCGTAGGAGCAGTAGCCCGCGCCCAGGTCGTAGTACTTCCAGGGCTGCTCGCCGCCGGCGGCGGCTCCGGTGAGGATGGACTCGCGGTCGATGAGGACCTGGATGGTGCGCACGTTCCGGGCGAAGTAGTCGGCGCGTTTGTAGGCCGCGGACAGGGTCCGTTGGAGGATCTTGGCGTAGTAGCGGGTGCTGGACGGGTGCTTATGGCCGAGCCATTGCTGCAGGTCAGCAAGGGACAGCGGGTCCTTGGCGTTCAGTAGTTGGGTGGCGATTGTGGCGCGAGCCCGGTGGCTGGTGAGTGCGCCGCGGGAGTCGGACTCGGGGATGCCGGCCTTCGTGCAGAGAATCGGGATGAGCTTGTCGTTGAGGTAGGCGGAGCCGATGAGCTGGGCCCGGTAGCAGAACAGGTGCTGGCGTCGCTGTCGGGTCTTGCGATCGGTGATGTCCGGCTGGACGGGGCGGACGGTCTTCCAGGCGTCGATGAGCTCACCGACCATGGGGTCGACCGGCTTGGAGAACGCCGCCGTCGTCTTGTTCGCCGGAATGTGCAGCAGGCAGACGCGGTAGGTCTCGCCGCTGTCCGGGTCGGTGGCCTGGTCCCAGCGGACGCATTCGAGTTCGAGACGGCGGATCTCGTCCATCCGTAGCCCGCCGAACAACCACACGCCGACCAGAGCGCGGATCATCTCGATCGGGTAGTAGTTCGCGTGCCATCCGGCGGCCTTCGCCCGCGGTGTCCCGTAGGCGCGCAGGTCCTCGGCGGTCAGCGTCAGACCGGCGGCCATGAGCTTGGCCCAGGCGGCATCGTCGATGATCCGGGGGTCTGGGTCGCGGCCTGCCCGGACCGACAGCGGCAGAGCCAGGACGCGGCGGGGATCGAACCTGGGGGTGATCCATTCCCATTCGATCAGGTCGCAGAAGAAGCTGCGGATGGTGTCGGCCCGTCCGGCCTTCCCGCCGACGCCCAGGGGCTCGCCCCAGCCGGTGCGGTTGCGGTTGTGGCCGGCCCATTGGCCGCGAACCGCGGTCATGGTGTCCGCGATGTACTCGGCGGCGATGTCCCGTGTCCATGCTTGTGGGCTCGTCGCCTCCGGGTGCTTCTCGGCCGCCCAGCGCCCGGCCACCAGGAGCAACGGGAACTTGGTGCGGACGGTGGCGGGCTCGTTGGTGCTGAACTTCCGCCAGCGCAGGACCATCTCCAACCACTCCGGCGGCACCGAGGCCACGGTCTCCGGACGCGTTCCGCGCTGTTGATGACTGCCGGTTAGCGGCGCGGGGATGTAGCCGTTGGCCGCCAGGACCCGCGACATCTTGAAGAACCCACGGCGCCGGGCGCTGGACGCAGGGTGGTCGGCGACCAGGTCCTCCAGCAACTCCAGCGTCACGTCCTCCAGGCGCGGGCTGCCGGCGCTGAGCAAGGCATCGAGCACCGAGGAGCGGACCAGCTCCGGCTGTGATTTCGGCTGGGTTTCCCAGCGTTCCAACAGCGTGCAGACCTGTTCCAGAGCAGGATCGACTGCCCCGTGCCCGAACACGAAGTCGGCCAATGGGCGCAGTTTGGGCATCCCGACCCGGTGGTGCAGCCGTCGGTGTCCACCGAAGAGATAGCCCCAGGCCACCAGGTGTGCCCGGCGCCGGTGACGGATCTCACCCGTGACGGAGGCGACGAATGACCTCCAGCTCAGCTCGTCCCAGGCCCAGTAGGCCAGGGAGAGTCGGCCGACCTCCATCAGGAGCATGTTGCGGGCCGATTCGGTCAGTGCGTTGCCCCACCGAGCCGAGACCCTCTCCAGAGGATCGATCAGTCGGGCCAGGTCAGCACGATTGCGCGCGTGTATCACCTGATGATCCAGCGCGGCCAGGCGGCCGAGTGCCGCCCGTTCATCCGCCGTCAGAACCGGGCTCTGGGCTGCGGTGTCGGCGCAGTACTTTGCGAGCGAGGCCGGTGTTGGCCGTTCGATCGCGCTCACCGGACTGCCGCCAGTGCCGTCAGCAGGTTCTCCCTGTCCTGCTGCACCGATGTCTACGCACGATGCAGCCGAGCGGCCAACTCCCGGCCGGACAGATGGATGTAGCGCATCGTGGTCGCCAGGTCGCGGTGACCGGCGTACTGGGCGATCTGGTCGATGGTCCAGTCGGCGCGGGCCAGATCGGTCAGCCGCAGGTGCCGGAAGGTATGGGTGGAAAGCCGTGCGGCACCGGCTCTGCGGGCTATGCGTTCGACGGTCTTCGACCAGGAGGAAGGCCCCAGCGGTCCTCCGTAGTTGCGATTGGAAGCAGCTCGGAAGAGCGGTCCGTCGATTCGGCCGAACAGGCTGCGGCGTTCATTGAGGTAGGCCACGAACAGCCGGGTCGATGTGACTCCGAAGGCGACCTCTCTGGCCCGCTGGGACTTGGTCGTCTCCGCCCGCAGATGGACCAGGCGGTGCGCGGGCTCGAAGTCCTCGACGTCGAGCTGGACGAGCTCCTCACGGCGCAGAGCCCCGTCGTAGGCGAGCGTGACCATGAGCCGGTTGCGTAACGGCTCCTCGGCGGACGCGGTGAGAATCCGCTGCCACACGTCTTCGTTGGGGATCCAGGGCGCTGGCTCGATGCGCCGTACGAGCCCTTGCCGAGGACTGCGGCCACGTCGGCTGGTCTGCCCCCGCCGTACCGGATTCCGTTCGCGCAGTCCGTCTTCCACCAGGTACTCGTAGAAGGACCGCACGGCCACCAGACGCTGCTGGACAGTCGCGTTCGCCAGACCCGTCTCCGACCGCAGAGGTGCCTTCTCCGTTCGCTGGCGGGGCCGATCGAGCATGTCCCCGATCCAGGCGGCGACCGTGTCCGCACCGGCCAGTACGGGATCTGTACCGTCCACCGCGCAGAATCGCAGGTGGTCCTCGACCGCTCGCCCGTACGCGTCGATCGTGTTGGGAGCCCGACCGATGTTCGCCATGAACTGCAGCCAACGACGGGCCAGTTGATGTTCAGCGAGAGTGGGGAACTTGCCCCACGGGATCGGGGCCATGGCAGCAGCGTAGACCTGCTCGATTCCACATAAGGCGGGCTCTGCCAGCGGATCATCCGCCCTGGCAGACGTCTACTACCACTTCGCCCACTGGCACTGAGCCTGTGTGGTCGCGTTTTTGCGTGATCAGCTCCGCCGCCAGATCCGCACTGGCCAGGGACGGTGTCCCTGGCCGGTCACGCTGATCGTCGACAGCCAGTCCGTCAAGGGGGCCGAGACCCCCCGCGAACTCCTGTGGCGCCTGCGCGTCATGCAACCGCACATCACCCAGATCTGGGCCGACTCCGCCTACGCGGGCCAGCTCACCGCCTGGTCAGACGACTTCCTGCACATGACCCTCAAGACCGTCTCCCGACCGCGCGGAGCGAAGGGATTCGTCGTCCTGCCCCGCCGCTGGAAAGTCGAACGGACACTGGGCTGGATCATGAAATCCCGACGCAACGTCAGAGACCACGAACGCCTGCCTCAATACTCAGAAGCACACCTGACCTGGGCACTTGTCACCTTCATGCCCCGCAGGCGCACCCGCAAAGGATCCCGCACCGACTGGTCGAAGAGGCCGGAAAGAATGGATCCCCTGTGATGCTGCTGGTGGCTTCAGTGCCGGATTAGGCCGCCGATTGGGACAGGGGCAACGTGGCCGGTTTCAGGAAGGACCTGCGCCAAGGCGAGGCCGACATCGAGAAGCGAAGAGCGGCCGAGGTGAGCAACTTCGGTGATCGGAGTCCACACCGACTCGGCGGTTTCGCCGTTCGGCTCAGGACGAAGTTGGCCGCCAGTGATGCGGACCCGGTAGAAGATGCCAACATTCTGAAGCTCGGGCTGGCCAGGCAAACGGCGCTCTGCCGCAGGGATCACCCTTGAGTCCACACCCAGTAGGCGTTCAACCACAGTGGCCAAGCCGGTCTCCTCGGCGACTTCGCGGATCACCGCATCGAACGGATCTTCCGCGTGCTCAACCCTGCCGCCTGGCAGAGTCCAAGTCTTGTCGCCGTCCGGCTTCACGGCATGAGCGAGCAGCACCCGCCCGTCCTCGATGCAAACGGCGTATGCCGCCAGTCGCAAATCCATCCCGGGAGGCTATCCCTGCAGGCGGCTGGATGCAGCACCAATTGGCCAACCGCAGCGCCAAGCACGGCCACCACGCCATTACAGCACCGCCGGTCACGGGCGAGATCTCAAACACTCACTGAGCATGTAGGCGTTGACGACCCATTGCAGGGCGGAGATCGACGCGTCGAGGTCGCGGCCGAGCGTCGGCAGGGCGACATTGACGACGGTGCCGTCGAGCAGCGCCATCCCCGAGGCGAGCACCGCGCACACGAGGACCCAGCGGCCGCGGGCGGAGGCGAGGGCGACACCGCCCTCGGCGCCCGGAGCCGGGGCCGGGCCCGGAGCCGGGGGCGGACCGGAAGCCGGGGACGGACCGGAACTCGGGGGCTGACCGGAACTCGGGGGCTGACTCGAAGTCATCGGGTCGTCACCGCCCTACATGTGGACCGCGCCGCTGCTCGTCTCCGTCGACGCCGGCGCCCCTCTGCGGTACAGGACGACCGTGACGACGAGGCCGATCGCGAAGAAGAGGGCCGACCACCAGTACGCGGTCGAGTACGACTGCATCGCCGCCTGCGCCTCCACCTGCGGGGTCGGCTTCCTGCCCACCAGGTAGTCGGACGCCGCTGTGGTGGCGAGCGTGTTGAGCAGAGCCGTGCCGATCGAACCGCCCACCTGCTGACTGGTGTTGACCATGGCGGAGGCGACGCCCGCGTCGTGGGCCGCCACACCGGCCGTCGCCATGCTCATCGCAGGGGCGAAGATGAGCCCGAGGCCGAGCCCGGCGACCAGCAGGGGCGGCAGCACGTGGGCCGCGTACCCGCTGGTGACGTCGAGGGCGGTCAGCCAGGCCATGCCGGCCGCGGAGAGCCCCATGCCCAGCGGCACGATCGGTTTCGCGCCCATGCGCGGCACCAGATTGTTGGTGGTGACCACGGAGGCCACGACCATCACCGCGACCATGGGCAGAAAGGCCAGACCGGTCTTGACGGGCGTGTACTCCAGGATCTGCTGCAAGTAGTACGTGAGGAACAGGAACACCCCGAACATGCCGGCGCCCGAGATGAACATGGCGAGGAACGACGCCCCGCGGTCCCGGTCCAGTACGACCCGCAGGGGCAGCAGTGGATGGGCCGCGCGCGTCTGCCACCAGGCGAACGCCACCAGAAGCACGGCGCCGACGACCAGGAACCCCCAGGTCAGCGGGTCGCTCCAGGCGTGGGTCTCCGCGTTGGAGAAGCCGTAGACGATGCAGAACAGGCCGGCCGACACCAGCAGGGTGCCGGGCACGTCCAGCTTGGGCCGGTCCGGCGGGGCGCCCGCGTGCAGCAGCCGCGCGCCGCCCACCATGGCGACCGCGGCGAAGGCGAGATTCACGTACAGGCACCAGCGCCAGTCCAGGTACTCGGTGAGTACGCCGCCGAGCAGCAGCCCCACCGCACCGCCCGCGCCCGCGATCGCGCCGTAGATGCCGAACGCCTTGGCGCGCTCGCGGGGGTCCGTGAACGTGGTCGTGAGCAGCGACAGGGCGGCCGGTGCGAGCAGGGCGCCGAACACGCCTTGCAGCGCGCGGGCCGCCACCAGCATCGAGAAGCTCGTGGCCGCGCCGCCGATCGCGGACGCCACCGCGAAACCGGCGAGACCGGCGAGGAAGACGACCTTGCGCCCCACGAGGTCGGCGATGCGCCCGCCGAGCAGCAGCAGGGAGCCGAAGGCGAGCGCGTACGCGGTGACGATCCACTGGCGGTTGCCGTCGGTGAACCCCAGGTCCTTCTGGGCCGAGGGCAGCGCGATGTTCACGATCGTCGCGTCGAGGACCACCATGAGCTGCGCGATACCGACCACGGCGAGAATCAGCCAGCGGTGCTCGTGACGCCCGCCTCCCACGTGTGCCGCGGTGGCGGAAGGACCGGCACCGCGTGCGGGGCCGGTCACCGGGACGGGGTCCGGCGTGGGCTCGGCTTCTCGGTCCATGGTGCTGACCTCCAAACGCCCCCGCCCTACGCTAAACGCCCTGCTCGGGGGCCGCGACCGGGATCTTCGCGTACCGTGCAGGGCCTCTTCGGAGAGGCCCTGCACGGCGGTGCTCAACCGCGGGGGAGCAGACCGCTAGGCGACGTGGTCCGCCGCGAGCAGCAGCTCGCTCACGCGCTCCCGGGCGCGGGCCACGCGTGAGCGGACCGTGCCGATCGGACAGCCGACGGCCGCCGCAGCGTCCGCGTACGGCAGCCCGGCGAGCTGGGTGAGCACGAACGCCTCGCGGCGCGGCGCGTCGAGCGTCTCCAGGAGATCGAGCAGGGCCACGCCCTCCTCGAACCCGGGCAGATCGCGCGGCTGGGCCCGCTCGGCGGCCGCCTGCCAGTCACTCGTGTCGGCGATGCGCGGGCGGGCCGCCGCCGAACGGAAGCGGTCGGCGACGGTCCGCCGGGCGATGGCGAGCAGCCAGGTGCGTGCGCCGGACCGGGCGGCGTAGCCGGGAAGTGCCGTCAGGGCCCGCAGGTACGTCTCCTGGGACAGGTCGTCGGCGGCGTGCAGGTCACCGCTGAGGTGGGCCACGAAGCGCCACACGTCGCGGCGCGTGGCCTGCACGAACTCTTCGAACGCCCGGGCGTCGCCGTCCCGGGCCGCGAGGGCCCACTGGGTGATCAGCTCGTCACGCGTCTGGTCCCCGCCGGACCGGGATCGCAAAAGGGTATGTGTCATCGCAAAAGGTCCTTCGGTGAAGGGAGTTCGGGAAGCGGCGCGGACGCACGGCGGGGACTGCACCCTCGCGTGCGTGGACGCCGAAGATCCGCCCGGCACCGAGGGGTGCGGGCGGTTTCAGGAACTGGTCGGAAGGACCGGTGGACCTCTGCGGGAGACGACGTGCTGGAGAAGGACCCCGCGCAGCCGCGGCACGGGCACGAGCGCGCCGACGTGGGGCGGCGCGGGCGGGAGGGCCGCGACGAGGACCGCTAGAACGAACCGCAGCGGGACGAAGACGGCCGCGGCGAGCGCGCGTCCGGTACGGAAGGCGGCGGCCTCGCCGCGCCACAGCCACAGGGCGCAGATCAGCGCGGCGGCGACGTGGGCGAGGAACATGCCGAAGCCGCTGTGCCCGAAGACGGACATGATCCAGTGAGACAGGCCCTCGTCGGGCATCGCGGCCGAGTGCATGGAGCCGTCGGGCGAGCCGGAAGCGGGCGACGGCGCGGACCTCGGCATCGGGTGGTGCATGTGGTTCAAGCCGTCGTCGGGGGAGACCGGCACCGCGCCCGGCAGCCCGGCCCCGGACGACAACCCGCTCCCGCCGGGCCCGCTCCCGCCCGACGGCGCGCCGATCCGCTGTGCCAGGCCGAACAGTTCGTGCAGGCACAGCTGCGCGGCGACCGTGGCGCCGGTGACGGTCACCGCGCCGCGCTCTCGGCCGGTCAGCCACCACGCGGCGGCCGCCGTGGCCGCGAACGCGTAACCCACCGCCCACCAGGGCAGCGAGGCGCCGGACATGACCGCGTGCCCCAGGGCGGTCGCCACCACGCACACGGCCGCGAACATCGCGGCTCGTGCGAGGCGGAACGCGGGCCCTGAGGTCATGGGAAGCATCGTGCCAGGCGGCGGCCCCTCGGTGGGCGCCGAGTCCAAGAGATGCCCGAAGTGCCCGTATGGCGCGCGCCGATGCCCAAACCCCTTGACGTGGCGTGTACAGAACGAAAATGATCTCGTCCAGCGGTCGACATTGTCGAACTGCGTTCGTCCATACGCCACATGCTCCTGCACGATGGGAAATGCCGATGCATCTGCGCCCCGCCGTCCGGTCCCTGATGACCGCCGCGGCCGCCCTCGCCCTCGGACTCGTGGGCCTGGCCGTCCCCGCCCACGCGTCCGCCACCGCCTCCGCGCCGACTTCCGTACTGGACGTCCCGCCGCGGGGCGCCAACGACTGGTCCTGCAAGCCGGACCCGGCGCACCCGGAACCGGTCGTCCTGGTCAACGGCACGTTCAAACTGATGGCGGAGAACTGGGCCACGCTCTCACCGAAGCTCAAGAGGGCGGGCTACTGCGTCTTCGCGTTCAACTACGGAAAGCTGGCGACCGCGCCGGTCCCGCGGTCGGCCGCCGAGCTGAAGGACTTCGTCGAGGCGGTGCGCGCCGCCACGGGCGCCGCGAAGGTCGACCTCGTCGGGCACAGCCAGGGCGGCATGATGCCCCGCTACTACGTGAAGTTCCTCGGCGGCGCGGACAAGGTCGACGACCTCATCGGTCTCGTGCCGTCCAACCACGGCACGAGAAACCCCCTGGCCGGGCCGCTCGGCGACATCGCCTGCCCGGCCTGCCTCGACCAGATGGCGGGCTCCGAGCTGCTGACGAGGCTCAACGAAGGGACCGAGACGCCGGCCGGGCCCGACTACACGGTCGTGACCACGCGCTACGACGAGGTCGTCATCCCGTACACGAGCGCTCTGCTGAACGGTCCGAAGGAGCGGGTCACCAACGTCGTCCTCCAGGACCGCTGCCCGCTGGACCCGTTCCTCCACGACCAGGTGACGAAGGACCCGGTCGCCGCCCAGTGGGTGCTCGACGCGCTGGGCCGCAAGGGGCCGGCCGACGCGGAGTTCCGGCCCAGATGCGTCGGCTAGCGGCGCGGATCCACACGTAGCCGCTCTTCACGCACCCTCCCGCAACAGCGCCGAGCGGCCGGCCCGGACGGCACGGGGACATGTCTCCCGCGTGCCGTCCGGCACGTGCCTAGGGGCGGTCGGCCACGTCCTGGCCGTCCAGGGTCTCGACCGCTTCCCGGGGACCCGGCACCTGCGCGGCACCGGACTCGGCTCCGGCAGCGGCCCCGGCGCCGGATACTTCGCGGCGGCGTGCAAGCACCCCGCCCACGTAACCCGCGATGGGCTGGGTGTAACGGGCGGTCAGCGGCCCGACGATCACGAGGATCAGGACGTACGCCGTCGCCAGCGGTCCGAGCGACGGTTCGATGCCCGCGGTGACCGCGAGCCCCGCGATGACGATGGAGAACTCGCCGCGCGCCACCAGCGCGCCGCCCGCCCGCCAGCGGCCCTTGACCGAGATGCCCGCACGGCGGGCCGCCCAGTAACCGGTGGCGATCTTCGTCAGCGCGGTGACGACGGCGAGCGCGAGCGCGGGCAGCAGCACCGGCGGAATACTCGTCGGGTCGGTGTGCAGCCCGAAGAAGACGAAGAAGACGGCCGCGAAGAGGTCCCGCAACGGCGCGAGCAGCGTGTGCGCGCCCTCGGCGACCTCGCCGGACAGCGCGATGCCGACCAGGAACGCGCCGACGGCGGCGGACACCTGGAGCTGCTGCGCGATGCCCGCGACAAGGATGGTCAGGCCGAGCACCACGAGGAGCAGCTTCTCCGGATCGTCGCTGGAGACGAAGCGCGAGATGAGCCGCCCGTAACGCACCGCGATGAAGAGGACGATCCCCGCGGCGCCGAGCGCGATGGCGAGCGTGAGACTGCCCGCGGCCAGGCCGACGCCCGCCAACAGGGCGGTGATGATGGGCAGATAGACGGCCATCGCCAGGTCTTCGAGGACCAGGACGCTGAGGATGACGGGGGTCTCCCGGTTGCCGAGCCGGCCGAGGTCTCCCAGGACCTTCGCGATGACACCGGACGACGAGATCCAGGTGACGCCGGCGAGCACGACGGCGGCGACCGGGCCCCAGCCCATGAGCAGCGCGGCGATGGCTCCTGGCAGCGCGTTCAGCGTGCAGTCGACCAGACCGGCCGGGTACTGCGTCTTGAGGTTGCTGACGAGGTCGTTGGCCGTGTACTCGAGGCCGAGCATCAGGAGCAGCAGAATGACGCCGATCTCGGCGCCGATGGCGACGAACTCCTCACTCGTGCCGAGCGGCAGCAGCCCGCCCTCGCCGAACGCGAGCCCGGCCAGCAGGTACAGCGGGATCGGCGAGAACTGGAAACGCCCCGCGAACCGGCCGAGCAGACCGAGGGCGAGGATGATCGCGCCGAACTCGATCAGAAAGACAGCGGAATGCACGCGATCACTCCCGCCCGAGTATCGTCGCGGCGGTCTCCACGCCCTCACGCGTCCCGATGACGATGAGGGTGTCGCCGCCGGCCAGCCGGAAGTCGGGGGTCGGCGACGGAATCGCCTCGGCCCGCCGCAGCACGGCCACGATCGAGACACCCGTCTCGGTCCGCATCCGGGTCTCGCCGAGCAGCCGCCCGTTCCAGTGCGACGTGGCCGACAGCAGCACGCGCTCGGCGACCAGGCCCAGGTCGGTGGTGTGCAGAAGGTTCGGGCTGTGGTGGGAGGGCATCAGGGCATCGATCAGCGCGTCGGCCTCGCCCGAGCTGAGGCGCAGCGACAGGGCGCACTCGTCCGGGTCGTCGGACCGGTAGGCGCTCAACGTCCGTGCTCCGTCCCGGTGCGCGACCACCGACAGACGTCGTTGTTCTCGGGTCGTCAGGTCGTACCGGATGCCGATGCCTGGGAGTGGCGTACGGCTGAGTCGTGAGGCGGGCACAGCTTTTCCCCTTGCGTCATAGATGATCTCCCCCGGCTGTCACCCTATCGGGGCCAAGGAATGGCAAAATCCCCCAGCGCTGTGATCATCAGCCGGTCGTTTGTCGGGGGGCCTGATCTGGCCTCTTCCGGGACCGGCGGTCCGCCGCAGGGGCGATGTCCGCGCGGTCCCGGGCAGACCGACGCGACACAAGATCATGAGTTACGCGGGGCCGGTACCGTTCCGCAGGACCGTCTCGACCGAGTCCGCTTCATCGGGCGACTTGTCCTCGCGGTACCGCAGGACGCGCGCGAAGCGGAGCGTGACGCCTGCCGGGTAGCGCGTCGACTTCTGGAGGCCGTCGTAGGCGATCTCCACGACGAGTTCGGGGCGCACCGTCACAACGTAACCGCTCTCGTCGACCGCCAGCTCCTGGAGACGCTCCGTCTGCCAGGCGAGCATCGCGTCTGTCATCCCCTTGAACGTCTTGCCCAGCATGGCGAACGTGCCGTCGGGCCGCCGTGCGCCCAGATGCAGGTTGGAGAGCTTGCCGGTGCGGCGGCCGTGCCCCCATTCGGCGGCGAGGACCACCAGGTCCAGGGTGTGGACCGGCTTGACCTTCAGCCAGGACGCGCCCCGGCGGCCCGCACTGTAGGAGGCGTCGAGCCCCTTCAGTACGACCCCTTCATGGCCGCGTCCCAGCGTCGCCTCGAAGAACTCCTGGGCCTGGCCGCGCGACCGCTCGTCGGCCGGGTCCGCCACGAGCGCGCGCCGCACCCGCATCGGTTCGGGCACCAGCGCCGCCAGCTCCGCGTGGCGTTCGGAGAACGGCAGGTCGAGCAGGTCACGTCCCGCCACGGACAGAAGGTCGAAGAAGACGGGGGACAGGGGCACTCCGGCCGCCGCCGTCGACACGTCGACGCGTGAGCCGACGCGCCCCGCGATCTCCTGGAACGGCCGCGGCCGCCCGTCGGCGTCCAGGGCGATGACCTCGCCGTCCAGGATGAAGTGGGACCCGTCCAGACCGAGGGCCGCGGCGGTCAGCTCGGGAAGGCGGTCGGTGATGTCGTCCAGGGTGCGGGTG
Organism: Streptomyces sp. NPDC093510; assembly: GCF_040683555.1. Classification (NCBI taxonomy): domain Bacteria; kingdom Bacillati; phylum Actinomycetota; class Actinomycetes; order Kitasatosporales; family Streptomycetaceae; genus Streptomyces; species Streptomyces sp. NPDC093510. The sequence goes on along the minus strand of NZ_JBFBEE010000005.1, from coordinate 46,917 downwards.
TAGACGCGTACGTCGTCCCCGTCCCGGTGGACCTGCACACGGATGCCGTCCAGCTTCTCCTCGACCGCGCACGCGCCCAGCTTGTCGATGCCTTCGGCGACCGACGCGGCGCTGTGCGCGAGCATCGGCAGCACCGGACGGCCCACGGTCAGCCGGAACTCGTCCAGGGCCTCGGCCCCGTCCGCCAGCAGCGCCTGGGCGACCGGACTCACCGAACCGGCGAGCATGACCGAACGCCGCACGGCATCCGCCGGAGTGTCCGTCGCGAGCGCGAGGCCCTCGACCGCCACCGCGTCCAGGGCGCCCTGCCGTACCTCGCCGGTCAGCAGCCCCAGCAGGAACCGCTGCTCGTCCTCGGTCGCCGCGCCCATCAACTCGCCGACGAGCCGTTTGCGTTCGGCCTGCGACCCGGCGCCGGACACCGAGCCGATCGCGGTGAGCGCCGCGTCCACCCCGCGTACCGTGAGCGTCGCCTCGGTGGCGGGCGGCACCGCGTGCTTGAGCGTGCTCCAGCCGATGCCGAGGCGGCCCTGGGGCAGCCGCCCCGACAGGTACGGGATGGCGATCGGCACGTCGTCCGGCTCCGCCGCCCGGAACAGCTCGGCGAGCAGGGCGATCTTCCGGGACCGCGCCGAGGTGGCGGCCACTTCCTTGGACACACGTGCGAGCCGGGCAAGCAGCATGAGGCCATCCTGCATCGGGGCAGGGTGGGGCGCATGGCCGGGGCGGTCAGGACGATGTCCGCGGCTTCAGAACCATCAATCTCAAAGTCCTCCGTGAAGTAGCTGTCGTGCCGGATGCGGGACTCCTTCAGCTCCGCGGCTCCGCGACCCGCTCGAAGCACTCCTCGCGCGGAGCGCCCGGCGAGAAGAGCATGAGCATGGACATGGGCTCGTCGGTCACGAAGGACCGTTCACCTCGCCCCTGGTGCCGTGGTAGCGGGGCTCGGGGTGTGCCGGGGGCAGGGCTCGCCTCCGGGCACCTGCGCCACACAGCCCCGCTGGGCGCAGCCGTGTCACCCTCATCCCCCGCCGGACGCGAACGGGGGAGTCCCCGGCGCATGTGGCTGCTGTTCCACGAAAACACGCGTGTACTCGCGTGCGGCGGGCACCCGCACGGGCGTGCAGGCCGACTCCACCGCGTCGGTCGGCATGCCGGAGTCCGGGGACCCGAGAGGTGAGTGACGTAGGTCACATGAATATTTCGACAGCGTGGCGTAATAACGCCCCTCCCTGAGGGGTCATAAGGGCACAGGAGCCCTCGGAGCCGCAGAACCGAGCACTGGAAACATCAGAAGTGGAGCCCCCCATGGCCGTCACCCTCGAACAGCCCGCCCGTGCCCGCCTTGTTACCCCCGAGGGCCGTGAGCGTGCCCTGCCCGTGGTTCTGCGCTATTCGGCGGAAGACCCCCTGGCCGTCCAGATGACCTTCCCCTCGCAGGCCTCGCTCGACGGCGTGGAGGTCACCTGGATCTTCGCCCGTGAGCTCCTGGAGGAGGGGCTCACGGCGCCGACCGGCAGCGGTGACGTGCACATCTGGCCGTGCGGGCGGGCCCGGACCGTGCTCGAGTTCCACTCGCACCAGGGGCTGGCCCTTGTGCAGTTCGACAGGCTCGCACTGCGCCGCTTCCTGGTGCGCTCGTACGCCGTGGTGCCCTCGGGCGGCGAGGGCGAAGGGCTCGACCTCGACGAGGGACTTTCGCGCCTGCTCGGCGGCGTCTGACCGCCCACGACAGTGCGGACCGCGAGCAGGACGCGGACCGCGAGCAGGACGCGGGCCGCGAGAGGGCTGCGCGACGCGGACGGGGTCAGCCGTACAGCGCGGGCCGCTCCGCCATCTCCACGGTGGTGCGCGCACCCGTACGCAGCGCCGCGACACCGGCCTCCGCGACGGCCGCCGCCGCGTACCCGTCCCACGCGCTCGGCCCCGCGACCCGGTCCTCACGGGCGGCGGCCACCCACGCCCGTACTTCGCGGTCGTACGCGTCGGCGAAACGGACCAGGTAGTCCTGCGCCACGTCCTCGTGTGCGCGGCCGGCCGACCGGACGACCATCGTGTGCGCGTCGCCGAGACGGGCGCTGCCGCGTTCGCAGACCGCCTCGCACCGCACCTCGTAGCCGAATCCGCAGTTGACGAAGACCTCCACGTCCACGACGGCGCCCCCCGACGTCTCGAACAGCACCAGCTGCGGGTCGAGCAGGCCCTCCGGGGCGTCCGAGGACGGCCTCGGCCGGATCACCGTCACAGCGGTCATCTCCTGGCCGAGCAGCCACCGCGCCGCGTCGATCTCGTGGGAGACGGAGCTGCTGATCAGCATCGAGGAGGTGAAGTGCGGGGGCGACGACACGTTCCGGTGCCGGCAGTGCAGCATCAGGGGGCGCCCCAGGCGTCCGGAGTCGAGGAGCCTCTTCAGGGCCGCGTACTCGGTGTCGTACCGGCGCATGAACCCGACCTGGATCCGCCTGCGGCCCAGCCGCGCCTCCGCCTCCACGACTCTCAGGGCGGAGGCGGAATCGGGGGCCAGGGGCTTCTCGCAGAGCACGGGAAGGCCACGCGCGCAGGCCGCGAGCAGCGCCTCCTCGTGCGCCGCCTCCGGCGAGGCGACCAGGACCGCCGCCACGCCGGGAGCGCTCAGCGCGGCCGTCGCCTCACGGTGCACGGACACCCCCTCGCGCCCCGCCACCGCCGCCTCGGCCCGTGCCGTGTCGGGGTCCGCGACCGCCACCACGCGGGCCCCGCCCACCGTCTCACCGATCCGCCGCACATGATCGGCGCCCATGTGGCCCGCCCCCAGCACGGCCACCCCCAGCAGCTCGCTCACCCGAAAGCCTCCCCGTTCCCGCGTACGAGACGCACTGGACGCACGCGGCGCGCCCGGCTCACTCGATGGCGCGTTCCGTGTCGTCCGTGCGTCGGGCCACCGTAGCCCTCCGGCGCCGGAGGGCTACGACGCAACCCGTGAGCAGGACGACCGAGCCGGCGATGACGAGCAGCAGCGCGGGCCACTCGGAGTCCTCGGGCTGTACGGCCAGGGCGGCGTTGCCGGCCGCGTGCGCGGGTTCGGAGGTGGTCCTGGCCTTCTTCGGCGGCTTCTGCAGCGAGCCGACCGGCCGCACCTTCCCTGCCGCCGCGAAGCCCCAGTCGAGCAGCGCCCTGGCCTCCTCGTACACCGCCCGCCCGCCGCCCCCCTGAGGGTTCATCACCGAGACGACGAGCGTGCGCCCGTCGCGCTGGGCCGCGCTGATCAGGGTGGAGCCCGCGTGGCTGGTGTAGCCGTTCTTGACGCCGAGCAGGCCCGGGTAGGGCGCCACGCCGTCGGCGCCGGTCAGCAGCCGGTTGGTGTTCTGGATCGGGTACGACCAGCCGCCCGCGGGGAAGTGCGCGACGCGGGTCGAGCAGTAGCGGGCGAACTCCGGGTCGGCGAGCCCCGCCCTGCCGAAGACCGCGAGATCGTACGCCGACGAGACCTGTCCGTCGGCGTCGTAGCCGTCGGGCGACATCACGTGGGTGTCGTTCGCGCCCAGTTCGCGTGCCTTGGCGCGCATCTGCTGAACCGTTTTCCGCACCCCTCCGTTGAGGCGCGCGAGGACGTGCACGGCATCGTTCCCCGAGCTGAGGAACACGCCCCGCCACAGGTCGGCGACCCGGTAGGCGCGGCCCTCCGCCACGCCCACCATGCTGCTGCCCTCGCCGATGTCGTCCAGCTCGTGCGGGGCGACGACGTGCCGCAGGCCGGCGTCGAGGCGGGGGAGCGTCGACAGGGCGAAGAGGGACTTGAGGGTCGAGGCGGGCGGCAGCGGGCGGTGCGCGTCCCGCGCCGCGAGCACCTCGCCCGTACGGGCGTCCGCCACGAGCCAGGCGAGGGCGGACACGTGGCCGGGCAGTGCGGGCGCGCCGGCGCCGGGCCGGACCTGGACGCCGGGCTGGTCCAGGAGGGCGGAGGAGTACGCGGGAAGCGGCCGCGGAGGCGCCGGTTCGGCCGGAATGTCGGCGGCCGCGACCGGTGAGGACAGGAGGACCAGAGCGCCGAGGGTGAGGGCCGCGGCGCTTACGGAGGAGGAGCGCGGAAGGTTCCTGATGACCATTCAGCCACCGTAGGAGCGCTGTGCGGACTCCGCAGATCGGCTTGACCCGGCTGGAGGTATCGCTGCGCCGGCCGCATGCCGCGCGGGCGGCCAGGCAACTGTCGGCCCGTCACTTCACCTGCCGCACAGGGGCGCTGGGCCCGGGAGGAGGGCGGGTCCCGGGCGGACGGTACGGGGGTGTGCCGAAGCCCCGGGGCACGGTCGGCCCCCGGGGCTTCGGACTCCCGGATGTCAGGCCGGCAGGTGCTTCTCGACGGCGGCGATGAGCTCCGGGGCGTCGGGCTCGGTCTGGGGCGAGAAGCGGGCCACGACCTCGCCCGACGAGTCGATCAAGAACTTTTCGAAGTTCCAGCGGACGTCACCGGTGTGCCCCTCGGCGTCGGCCGTGGTCACCAGGCGCTGGTACAGCGGATGCCGCGCCTCGCCGTTGACGTCGACCTTCTCCGTCATCGGGAAGGTGACGCCGTACGTCGCCGAGCAGAACTCCGCGATCTCCTCGGACGTGCCGGGCTCCTGGCCCATGAACTGGTTGCAGGGCACGCCGAGCACGCTGAAGCCGCGTCCCGCGTACTGCTCGTGCAGCCGCTCCAGGCCCGCGTACTGCGGGGTGAGCCCGCACTTGGAGGCGACGTTGACGACCAGGACGGCCTTGCCCTCGTACTGGCGCAGGTCGGCGGGGCCGCCCTGCAGGCTTTCGATCTCTACCGCGTCGTAAACAGACATGGTCCGGAGCCTACGCTCCGGCCGCCCGGCGTTGCACGGCGCCGCCCACGGGCCTCAGGGCGCCGCTGTCGCGGAGTCCGGGGAGTACGAGAGTTCGGTGCCGTCAGGCGTGAGGTCCTTCGCGTCGATCTCCTTCACGGCCCAGTCGATCCGCGTGTCATCGCCGACGCGGACGCTTCTGTAGGCCCTGGCGTACCGGGGAGCGGGTGCGGTCACGCGGAAGGTGTAGTCCGGCTCTGCCGCGTCGCCGGTGGACCGGTCGGTTGTCGCGTCGTCGACGGGCGCGTCCACGGGGATGGGGATCGTGTGCCGCTTCCCTTGTGAGGTGACGAGCAGGTCGGCGCGGAACGCGCATGTCTGCCGTTCCGTCCGGAACGAGACCTGGATCTCCTGGGCGTCGCCCTGGTCGAGCGTGAACTGCTTGCTGAACGGGCCGCCGAGACCCTCGTCGTCCGTGATGTCCCTCGTCACGGGACGCCCCGAGTCCAGGTTGATCCCCATGCGCACCGGCGGGGCGTCCGAGCCGCCGTCACCGATGCCCGGAGGGCTGAGCGCCGAGCCGTCGAGGGGTGCCTCGCAGTGGCGGTCGCGCACCTGGACGCCGTGCACGGTCACGGTGGTCGGATGCCGGCTCTCCACGACGATCGAGGTGCCGGTCTTCCCGACCGGGGTGACCTTGGAAGGCCGGAACAACTCCCACACCGTGTCCTCGCTGTACCGGTCCTTGAAGGAGATCCGGTCACTGCGGCTGGCGTACCAGGCGGGTCCGTACCAGGAGAAGCCGCCGGTCACTTCCAGCGCCGGCCCCTTCTCCTGTTTCTCGGCGGAGGCCTTGTCGTCGAGGTCCGACTCCGTCGTGCGGTGACTGTCGTAGTACGTGAGCACCGCGAGGACGATCCCGAGAACGGCGACGACGGTGCCGATGATCCAACGCAGGCGTGAGTCCCCGCCGCTGTCGGGTCCACGGTCTGGTGCGCCGCCCGTGCGAGGGGCGGCGGCCGGCGTTCCGGTGGAGGCGCTCGCGGGGTCGGGACGCTGCGGCGGCGGCACGTCAGCCATGTTTCCCCCGTTTCTGGTGGTGCGTGATCAGATGAAAGGCACTCATACCAACGAGGCGGGTGGGCGGCGCGAGATCGAAAGTCGTGCCGTGAACACATTCGAGTGCGAACGACGCCGGGTCTACGCCTCGCGGTGCAGTCGGCCGCGGGCGGCCAGTTCGACCGTCAGCGCCACGGCGACCGCCTGCACGGCCATCAGAGCGATCAGCACGAAGAGCTGCACGGCTCCGGCGAGCGCCGGGGAGGCGCCGCCCAGCAGCATGCCGACGAACGCGCCGGGCAGGGTGACGAGGCCGACCGTGCGGGTCTGGTCGAGGCCGGGCAGCAGCGCGTCCGAGGCGGCCGGGCGGATCACTTCCAGGCGTGCGTCGCGGTCGGGCAGGCCCAGGGCGATGCCGGCCTCGTACTCGCCGATCCGGGTGCGCAGTTCGTCGAGGGCGCGGCGGCCGGCGAGGACCGTCGCGGTGAGCGCCCCGCCGATGAGGATGCCCGTCACGGGAATCATGGCGATGCCCCCGACCGGCAGCAGACCCGCGAGAGTCAGTCCGGTCACCACCGGGACGACGGGGCCCGCGACCGGCAGCGCCGCCCACCACCAGGTGTCGTTCGGTGTGATGCGCCGCCCCGCGGTGCGGGCGGCCACGGCGAACATGAGGAGCAGGAAGCCGAACAGGGCCGCGGTGTGGTGGACGACCCAGGCGATCACCAGGGAGACGACGGCCAGTTGCGCGGTCGCGCGTGCACCCGCGACCAGGATCTCCCGCGCCCTGCCGCGCGTGCTGTCGGGGGCGAGCCGGAATACGGCCGCTGTCGTCGCGGCGGCCAGGAGCAGCACGAGCAGGGCGACGGCGAGCGCCGTATTGACCGGCAGGAGGGCCTGGGCGGCGAGGTTGCGCACGCATTCACCCTAGATTGCGGAGCCGTGACCCCTCGCGCAAGAGGAAGGGGAGAACGCGGACGCGTCCGTGCTCTGCTCGTGCGGGGTGGGGAGCTGCTGTATCAGGGCGCTCGACCTGTAACGATGTGGTGGGAAAGATGTGTGGAGAAAGAAGGGCTGAAGTCATGGCGCAGCAGGTGCAGGGCGTGATCGCGCGGGCGAAGGGCGAGCCGGTGAGGATCGAGACGATCACCGTCCCTGATCCGGGTCCGGGAGAAGCCGTGGTGAAGGTCCAGGCGTGCGGGGTCTGTCACACCGACCTGCACTACCGCGAGGGCGGCATCAACGACGACTTCCCGTTCCTGCTCGGGCACGAGGCGGCGGGCGTCGTCGAGTCGGTGGGCGAGGGCGTCACCGAGGTCGCGCCCGGCGATTTCGTGATCCTCAACTGGCGCGCGGTGTGCGGCCAGTGCCGCGCGTGTCTGCGCGGCCGCCCCCAGTACTGCTTCGACACGCACAACGCGAAGCAGAAGATGACCCTGGCCGACGGCACGGAGCTCTCCCCGGCCCTCGGCATCGGGGCCTTCGCCGAGAAGACCCTCGTCGCCGCCGGTCAGTGCACCAAGGTCGACCCGGCCGCCTCACCCGCCGCGGCCGGACTCCTCGGCTGCGGTGTGATGGCGGGCATCGGCGCCGCCATCAACACCGGCGGCGTAGGCCGGGGCGACTCGGTCGCGGTCATCGGCTGCGGCGGCGTCGGCAACGCCGCGGTCGTGGGGGCCCGCCTCGCGGGTGCCGCGCGGATCATCGCCGTCGACATCGACGACAAGAAGCTGGAGACGGCGAAGGGCCTCGGCGCCACGCACACGGTCAACTCCCGCTCCGCCGACCCCGTCGAGGCGATCCGTGAGCTGACCGGGGGCAACGGAGCCGACGTCGTCATCGAGGCCGTCGGCCGCCCGGAGACGTACGAGCAGGCCTTCTACGCCCGCGACCTGGCGGGCACGGTCGTCCTGGTCGGTGTCCCGACACCGGAGATGAAGATCGAGCTGCCGCTGCTCGACGTCTTCGGGCGCGGCGGCGCGCTCAAGTCGAGCTGGTACGGGGACTGTCTGCCGTCCCGCGACTTCCCGATGCTCATCGACCTCTACCAGCAGGGGCGCCTGGACCTGGACGCGTTCGTCACGGAGACGATCGCACTGGAGGACGTGGAGAAGGCATTCGAGCGCATGCACCACGGTGACGTCCTCCGTTCGGTGGTGATGTTCTGATGGCGGCCGAAGCAACGGACGGCGCGCGCGTCGACCACCTCGTCACGTCGGGGACCTTCTCGCTGGACGGCGGCACCTGGGACGTCGACAACAACGTCTGGATCGTGGGCGACGACAGCGAGTGCGTCGTCATCGACGCCGCCCACGACGCCGACGCCATCGCGGACGCGGTGGGGGAGCGCCGCCTCGTCGCGATCGTCTGCACGCACGCCCACGACGACCACATCGACGCGGCCCCGGCGCTCGCGGCCCGCACGGGCGCGCCGATCCTGCTGCACCCGGCCGACACGCAGCTGTGGAAGCAGACGCACCCCGACCGTGCCCCGGACGGAGAGCTCTCCGACGGGCAGGAACTGGCCGTCGCGGGCACGGTCCTGAAGGTGCTGCACACGCCCGGCCACTGCCACGGCGCGGTGAGTCTGCACGCGCCCGGTCTCGGCACGGTCTTCACCGGGGACACGCTGTTCGCCGGCGGCCCCGGCGCGACGGGCCGTTCCTTCAGTGACTTCCCGACGATCGTACGGTCCATCAGGGAGCGGCTGCTGACCCTGCCGCCCGAGACGGTGGTGCGCACCGGACACGGCGACAGCACCACGGTCGGTGCCGAGGCGCCGCACCTGGAGGAGTGGATCGCGAGGGGTCACTGACGCCCGGTTGTGCCGTAGATGTACGCCTTCATGGCCCCGTGTGGATCGCCGCGCGGGGCCATGAGGCGTACTGGCCCTGTTCCGCAATCTTCGATAAGTTAGGCAAGGCTTACCTAATGGAGGTTGAGGATGGGTGTCCGTCACAGCAGCACGACCGTGCCCACAGCGGCGGCACGCGCTCGTTCAGTGCTCGCCACCGCATGGTCCTGCGCGGTGACCACAGAGATCGGCAAGGACGAACTCGTGGGCGCGCACACCGTCACCGAGGACGGCAGGATTCTGCTGTCACCGCCCGAGGACAGCGCGCTCGCCGCCGCCCTCATCTGCGCGCCACGCGGGGAACCGTCCACCCTGGTCGAGTTCGCCGATGTCGCGCCGGTGCCGCTCAGGGACCGGATTCGCGCCCGGCTCTGGCTCTCCGGGACCCTGACGTACGAAGCGGAGCAGCTGGTCTTCGAGCCCACGTGCGCGGTGCTGCACGACTCGACCGGGGAACGCCAGGGGATCGAGCTCGACGAACTCGCCCTGACCGTCCCCGACCCGCTCGCCGAGGCCGAGTCGCGCCTGCTCACGCATCTCGCCGACGCCCACCCCGACGCCGAGCAACTCACCCGACTCATCAGCCCGGACAGCCTGCAAGGCGTGGTGCGCGTCCGCCCGCTCGCCATCGACCGGCACGGAATCTCTCTGCGCCTCGAACGCGCCCGCGGCCAGGCGGATGTCCGCCTCCCCTTCCACCAGCTCGTCGAGGACGTCACACAGGTGACGGAGTGCATGCACGCACTCCTGATGAAGGCACGCCTCTCAAACACGCGGCGCGGGCGGCCCGTCGGTGGCTGACCGCATCGACCGCAACGCCAGCACCAACACCCCGATGTCGTCGAGGAACACGGGATCGGGCAGCAGATCGGTCGGCAGCACGAGATAGGCGACCGCGCCCCAGAAGACCCACTGCCGCTCGACGGGAAGCCCGGCTCTGCGCAGGGCGCGGCGGGTCCGGACGAGACGTACGACCAACACGATCGCGACAACGAGTGTCGCGGCGACCAGAACGGCGGCGCCGACCAGGAGGACGGTGAGGTCCGTGCTCATACTCACGTACGTTAATCCCGTTGAGGTCCGGCGTCGCGTAGGCATGATGGCCGGGTGACGAATCAGCCGAAGCCCACGCAGCCCACCTCGCCCCTCGCCCCCGTTCAGCCCGGCGCGCCCGTCCAGGCACTGATCGTCGTCGACATGCAGTCCGCTTTCGTCGCGGGCGACGAGGCCGTCCCCGACGCGGAACGGCTCCTGGACCGCGTGCGGGGTCTGCTCGCGAAGGCCCGCGACAACGGCGCCCTCGTCGTCCAGCTGCAGAACGACGGAGCCCCCGGCACCCCCGACGAGACGGGCAGTCCCGGCTGGGAGCTCCACCTGCCCGTCGACATCGGGCGCGGCGAGGCCGTCGTGCGCAAGACCGTCGACGACGGCTTCGAGGAGAGCCCCCTCGAAGGGCTGCTGCGCGACGCCGGCGTGAAGGAACTGGCCGTCTGCGGAGTGATGTCGGAGATGTGCGTCAGGGCCACGGCGAGCACCGCCCTGGAACTCGGCTTCCGCGTCGTCCTGCCGCACGACGCGCACGCGACGTACGACATCCCGGCCGCGGCGGGCATCAGCGACGTGGTGCCCGCGGCGACGGTGTCCCGCGTCGCGGAGTGGACCCTCGGCGACGAGGTCGAGATCGTCGCGCGGGCGGCCGACGTCAGCTTCACGAAGCCGTAGCGGCGCGCGTGGCCGACGCGTCGTCCGCGTCCTTCCTCCGCCCCCTCCATTGCCGGAGCTCCTGGGCCCGGTGATCGTCCTCGAAGCCCGGACCGAGAGGACCCACGCGCTCGTACGCCTCTTCGGTGCGTGGGTCGTCCCGGCGGGCCAGCCCCCAGGCGGCCTCCAGCCGGAACAGCTGGTCGTCGTCGTCCAGCCCGGCCATCAGGGCGTCCGTGACGGCGGGCGCGTCGTCCCGGGAAGCGGCCAGGGTCACCACCGCGCCACGCCGCACGGCGACGTCCGGACTCCCGGTCATGAGGAGCAGAGCCTCGGTGACCTCGGGGTGCGGGACATCGTCGTTCGCACCCACCGAGCACGCCCTGAGCCGCACTTCCGCGTCGGGGTCCCGCGTCAGCGCGAGCATCACGTCCCGGGCGGCCGCTGAGCGCAGGCCGTTGTTCGTGACGAGCGTCCAGGGCACTTCACGGCGTACGCGCGGATCGGAGTGGCCCGCGTGGCGGAGCCCGATGGCCTCCTGGCCGGGATGTTCGTACTCGGTGAGCGCACCGAGCACTTTGGCGAGCACTGCGCTGTCCGTCTCCTCGGCGGCCCAGGCGAGCAGGAGCTCGTTCTCCTCCTTCCCGTAGTGCTTGTCGCCGGTGTCGACGAACGAACGCATCCGCAGGTAATCCGCCACGAACCGCCGGCGCGCCGGGTCCCGGTGGTGGCGGTGGGCGATCACGGCCGACCAGGTCTCGTCGCTGCGGCGCCCGACGAGGACCCAGCAGGCGGCGAACCAGTCGACATGCTCCTCGTCCGGCTGCCGGACGGCCCGGGCGACCAGTTCGTCGACCGGGGTGAGGATGAGGAAAGCCCACTCCAGCGCGCTCAGGACGGCGCCGTGACCGGCCCGCACGGTGAGTCCCCCGAGCGAGACCCGCTCGACCCAGTCGTACGCGTCGTCCGTGACCCTCTCCGTGGTGACGGGACCCACCGCGCCGGTCCTGCGCCGCAGCTCCCGCGCCGCCCCTGTCTCGTACCAGCCGCGGGCCAGGGCGACGAGCCGGCCACGAACGGCCTCCGGCAGCCGCAGCCGGGGCTCGGTGCCCAGCACGGCCGAGAAGACCGCGTATGACCCGCCGTCGACCGCACGCCACAGAGGCGTGGTCCCGTCCGGCAGCAGCCGATCGGGATCGGCCCCACCGTCCACCAGCGCCGCGGCGACCGCCGCGTCGTACGCCGCCACCGCCGCGCACAGCACCGGCAGTCCGTTCGCGTCCGCCGTGTCCGGATCGGCCCCCTCCGCCAGCAACACCCGCACCGCCTCGGCGTCCCCCGCCACAACCGCCGCTGTGAGCCGACCACCGCGTCCGTCCCCGCCCATGCACAGGCCCCCTTGATCCGGACGACACCATAAGGTGTGTACACAAGGGGTGCGGCGGGGATTTACTCGCCGCATGACTGACATAAATGGAATGCTGACCGGCAAGGCCGTCATGATCACCGGTGCGTCGAGCGGAATCGGTGAGGCGGCAGCCCGCCTGTTCGCCGCCGAGGGGGCCGCGGTCCTGCTGATGGCCCGCCGCGAGGACGTACTGAAGCAACTCGCCCACGAGATCAACGAATCGGGCGGCCGCGCGGCGGTCAGCGCGGGCGACGTCGCGGACGAGGAGGATGTCCGGCGCGCCGTCGACGCCACGCGCGAGCACTTCGGCGCCCTGGACGCGGCGTTCAACAACGCGGGCTACGCAGGCGACGTCCTGGCGCCCCTGCACGAACTCGACCAGGCCGTCTTCGACCGGACCATGGACGTCAACGTACGCGGCACCTGGAACTGTCTGCGCGCGCAGATCCCGGTGATGCTCGAAGCCGGGAAGGGCGCGATCGTCAACACGGCCAGCACCGCCGCCATGGTGGCCACCGGCGCCCCCGTGCCCTACGTGGCCGCCAAGCACGCCGTGCTCGGCATGACCAGGGCCGCCGCGGCCGAGTACGCCCCGCACGACATCCGCATCAACGCCCTCGTCGTCGGCACCACCCGCACGGACATGATCAGCCAGGCCGTGGAGGCACACCCGGAGCTGGAGCGGGCCTTCGTCGCCCGTCAGATGCAGAAGCGCATGGCCGAACCGGCCGAGATCGCCCAGGCGGCCCTGTGGCTGTGCAGCGACCGCGCCTCGTTCTCCACGGGGGCGGCGCTGGCCGTGGACGGCGGCCTGACGTCCAACTGACAGCGGGCCCGCTGCCGCTCCGCCCGGCTGGGGCCTGTCCGGTGGGTCATGGCGCCGATCGCGGGGTCCGGCACGCCCATCTGCACCGGAAGGCGGACGCCACTCCCTTGCGCCCCGACCCACCGGACAGGCCCTAGAGGGGCAGCGCGCACACCGCGAGCGGGGCCGCGAACGGCTTGCCCGTGAGACGGAGTGCGCCGCTGCGCCCGTCGACCTGGAAGACGCTCACCGAACTCGACTTCTGGTTCGCCGCGAACAGCAGCCGCTGGGACGGGGAGAACGCGAGCTGCCGGGGGAAGTCCCCGCCGACGGAGACCGTGTCGAGGAGCCGCAGCCGGGCTCCGCCGCCCTCGATCGCGTACCGCGCGATGCTGTTGTGCCCCCGGTTGGCGAGGAAGGCGAAGCGCCCCTCGCGCGTCACCACGAGCTGCGCCGGATAGCTCGTGCCACCGCTGGTGCCGGTCGACTGCGGCTTGCCGGGCCTGAGGCGGCCGGTCGCGGGGTCGTACGCGCAGACGACGACCGTGTCGTCCAACTCGTTGGCGAGGTACGCGAAGCGCCCCGACGGATGGAAGGTGAGGTGGCGCGGACCCGCTCCCGGCCGCAGGCTCGCGTACGAGACGCGGCGGAGCGTGCCCGCCTTCTCGTCGAGGCGGTACGTGTAGACGGTGTCGTTGCCGAGGTCGACGGCGAGGACGTGACGGCCGTCCGGACTCGTACTGATCTGGTGGGCGTGCGGCCCTTCCTGACCGGGGCCGGGCGGCGGCGCGGAGTGCGTGACCAGGTCCGTCCGTTCCCCCAGCGCCCCCGACGCACCGATGGGGTGGACGGCCACGCTGCCGGAGAGGTAGTTCGCGCTGAGCAGCCAGCGTCCGCCGGGGTGCACGGAGAGGTGGCAGGGGCCCTGGCCGCCGGTGTCCCGCGTGCCGAGGACGTCGTGCTTGCCGGAGGAGGAGAGCGCGACGGCGGTCACGCCGCCCTTCGCCCGCTCGTTGACGGCGTAGAGCGTGCGGCCCGAAGGGTGCAGCGTCAGGTAGGAGGGGTCGGGGACGCCGGTGAGCGTGCCGGTGCCGGTGATGCGTCCCGTCACGTCGTCGTACGTCGCCATGCCGATGCCCGAGCCGCCGCCGTCCTGTGAGGTGTACGTCCCCAGGAACAACTGCCGTTCACGGCGCGGGCGGTGGGCCGCGGAGGAGGCGGGGTCCCGGCGTGCGCGCTCGGGGCGTTCCGGGTCCGCCGTTCCCGACGGTGCGCAGGCCGACGTGGACGACACCGCGCCCGCGCAGGCCGCCCCGACGAGCGCCCCGATGAACCGCCGCCGCCCCGGCCCGCTCCCGGAACCCGTGGCCGACCCTGCTCCGCTGCTCATGTCTGCACCTCGTGCGTCGGTGGTGACGGATGTGGCAGTCACAGTGCCTGGTTCGCGAGGGCGCGGACAAGATGCACGCACGTCGGCGCGGCGTGGTGGCCGCGTTCGGGGTCGCGGGCATCGGCGCGGGCATCGTCGCGGGCACCAGGGCGGCCGCCCCCGCCGCGACGGGAGAGTTCCGAGGTGACGCCCGCCTCGGCCCCCGACTTCGTCCACCTGCGCAGGACCGGGGACGGGGCGTGGGAGGTCGGAACGTACGAACGGGGTGCGCGCCGCCCCCTCGCCCGGCACGAGGACGAGTCGGCGGCCTGCGCCCAGCTGCTACGCGAGCTGACCTGACCGCGCACGCGGCGGTCCGAGGGCGGTCTCCGGTCCGCTCTCGGCCCCGCAGGCGTCCACGCCGTGCGCGCCCCACGCGGGGAACGGATCGTACGAAGGGGCCTCCTCGCCCTCGGTGAGCAGGCAGCGCTCCAGGGCGGCCCGCAACTCCGGGGCGCGCAGGCCGACGCCGATGAAGACGAGCTCCTGCCCCTGCGCGTCGTCCGTGGTGCGCGCCCCCGAGGGCTCGAAGCGTGCGACGGAGCCCGCCTGCGACCAGAGTCCGGTGATCCGGGGCCGGCTCGCCAGCCAGAAGAATCCCTTGGACCGCAGGATCCGCCCGAAGGTCCCGCTGTCCATCTCCTCCGTGACGAAGGACCACAGACGGCCGGGGTGGAAGGCGCGTCCGGCACGGAACACCGTGCTGGAGATGCCGTACTCCTCGGTCTCCGGCACGTGGTCGCCGTTCAGCTCCCGCACCCACCCCGGCGCCTGCTGGGCCCGCTCCAGATCGAACAAACCGGTGTCGATGATCCGGGGGAGGTCCACTCGTCCCAGGGTCGCGGGTACGACACGGGCGAGCGGGTTGAGGCGGGCGAGGGCGGCGGCGAGCCGGTCGGCGGTCTCCGCGTCGACGAGGTCGAGCTTGTTGAGGACGATGACGTCGGCGAACTCGACCTGGTCGACGAGGAGGTCGCTGACGGTGCGCTCGTCGTCCTCGTACTGATCCAGGCCGCGCTCCACCAGGCCGTCCCCACCGGCCAGTTCGGGCAGGAAGTTCGCGGCGTCGACCACCGTCACCATCGTGTCGAGGCGGGCGAGGTCGCCGAGCGTCGCGCCGTCGTCGCGCGGGAACGCGAACGTCGCGGCCACCGGCATCGGCTCGGAGATGCCGCTCGACTCGATGAGGAGATGGTCGAAGCGGCCCTCGTCGGCCAGCCTGCCGACCTCTTCGAGCAGGTCGTCGCGGAGCGTGCAGCAGATGCAGCCGTTGGTCAGCTCGACCAGGCGTTCCTCGGTGCGTGAGAGGGCCGCCTCGCCGCCGCGCACCAGTGCGGCGTCGATGTTGATCTCGCTCATGTCGTTCACGATCACCGCGACGCGCAGGCCGGCGCGGTTGGCGAGGACGTGGTTGAGCAGGGTCGTCTTGCCCGCGCCGAGAAAGCCGGACAGGACGGTCACGGGCAGCCGGCCGCGCGCCACGGGTCGTGCGTGCGTCATGCGCGTCGGCTCTCCGGGCGCAGCAGGCCGCGCTCGTACGCCTTGGCCAGGCGCTGCGGCACCATGTGCGCCACGCCGTCGACGGTGACGGGCACCAGCTGCGGGGTGGTGGCCTTCCACTGGGCGCGGCGGTGCCGGGTGTTGCTCCGGGACATCTTCCGCTTCGGTACGGCCATGGGGTCCTCCTTGTGGATGTGCGGGGCGATGGGGCGATGGGGCGATGGGGCACAGGCAACGCTATATGAAAATGAATCCCATTAACAAATGGTGCCCGGTCGTGGCTCGGGTTGACCCCTACGTCACGTCAGGCCGCAGGCTGTGCGTCGACGAAAGGCGAGGTCCATGAGTTACACCGTCGGTCAGGTCTCCGGCTTTGCGGGGATCACCGTCCGCACCCTGCATCACTACGATCGGGCCGGGCTGCTCACGCCCGGCGAGCGCAGCCCCAGCGGCTACCGCCTGTACAGCGACGCCGATCTGGCCCGGCTTCAGCAGATCCTCTTCTACCGCGAACTCGGCTTCGCCCTCGACGAGATCGCCGAGATCCTGGCCGACCCGCAGGCCGACGCCCTTGCCCAGCTCAAGGCGAGACGCCGGGCGCTGCGCGAGCAGATCGGCAAGCTGGAGCGCCTGGTGGAGGTGGCCGAGCGGGCCATGGAGGTGCAGCAGACCGGAGTGCGCCTCAGCCCCCGGGAGCGGTTCGAGGTGTTCGGCGAGATCACCTTCGACTTGAGCTACGCCACCGAGGCCGAGTTGAAGTGGCGGGACAGCCCGGGCCACCGGGCGGCCATGCGGAGCGCGGCCGAGCACTCCAAAGAGGACTGGGCGCGGCTCATGGGCGAGGCCGCGCGGTGGCGGGAGGAACTCCTCGACGCCTTCGACGCCGGGGAGCCCGCGGACGGTGCACGGGCGCGGGAGCTCGCCGAGGCACATCGGCAGCACATCGCCCGCTGGTTCACGCCGTGCCCGCCCGAGATGCACCTGCGCATCGCGGACGACTTCGCCGAGGATCCGCGCGCCTTCGCGCTCGTCGTCCCGCCGTCACGGCAGCGGCCGGGGCTCGCCGCGTATCTGCGGACGGCGGTGGGAGCGAACGCCGAGGCCCGCGTCAGGTCTCAGGCTCGACGTGACGCCGAGGCCAACCCTCACGCTGAACCTGAGGTCGAGAGTGCCGCCCCCTCTGCCCCCTCTGCCTCAGCCTCCCTCTCCGCCCTCGAAGGAGAGCGATGACGCGCATCCTGATCACCGCGGCCGGTTCGTACGGCGATGTCGCCCCCTACACCGGCCTCGGCTTCCGGCTCCGCGAAGCCGGATACGACGTCGCGCTTGCCACGCACGACTCCTTCGCGCCGCTCGTCGAGGCCGCAGGACTGCGGTTCCGCGCCCTGCCCGCCGACACGGGGACACGGCCGCGGACGGGCGGCCGCAAGGAACTGATGCGGGCCGCCTCGGTCTTCGTCCGGGAGCTCGGGGGCGGCCTCGCCGACGCAGCCGTGCGGGGCGCGGACCTGCTGGTGCTCTCCACCACCACGGCGCCGCTGGGCTGGCAGCTCGCGGAGGCGATGGACGTACCGGCCCTCGGGGCGTACCTCCAGCCGACCCATCCCACACGGGCGTTCCCGCCCGCCGTCGGCGGCACGCGGTCGCTCGGAGGTTTCGGGAACCGCGCCCTGGGACGCTTCTCCCTGCGGATGGTCGACCGTGTCTACGCCGACGCGGTGCGCGATCTGCGCGCCCGCCTCTCGCTGCCCGTCACCGCGCCCGGTGTGGTCCGCGCCAGGCAGGAGAGGGCGGGGTGGCCGGTGCTGCACGGCTTCAGCCCGGCCGTGGTGCCGAGGTCGGCGGACTGGCGTGCCGGACTCGATGTCGTCGGGAACTGGTGGCCGCACGTCGACCCGGAGGACCGGCTGCCGCCGGAGCTCGACGACTTCCTCCGGGCCGGGCCGCCGCCGGTGTTCATCGGATTCGGCAGCATGGCGGCGGGGGAGGGTGAGCGGCTGAGCGAGATCGCGGTGGCGGCGCTGCGCGCGGCCGGGCTGCGGGGCGTGCTCCAGGCGGGCAGGGCAGGGCTCGACGCGTCAGGCGACGACCTCCTCACCGTCGCCGAGGTGCCGCACGCCTTGCTGTTCCCCCGGGTGGCGGCCGTGGTGCACCACGCGGGGGCGGGGACAGCGGCGGCGGCGCTCCGTGCGGGCGTCCCCGCCGTCCCCGTGCCCGTCACCGCGGACCAGCCCTTCTGGGCCGCGCGACTCGCCGCCCTGGGCGCGGCGACCGGCCCGGTCCCGTACAAGGAACTCACCGCGCCCCGGCTGGCGGAGGCGATCGGCCGGGCGGTCGGCGACGACGCGTACGCCCGTGCCGCCGAACGCCTCGCCCGGGTGATGGCCGCGGAGGACGGCGCCGGACACGTGCTGAAGGCGATCGAGCGCATGTCCTGACGGCGGAGGTGACCGGCCGGCCCGGAGTTCAGGGGCGCCCTGTTGCCGGCACCTCCTCCCCGGCGGGGACGGGCCCCGGCGGCGTGCCGTCGCCGAAGGGACGGCCACCCAGCTCCTCCCGGTGATGCGGCGTCAGCCAGCCTGCGAGATCCGGGCCCAGCGGCACGATGCCGGTCGGATTGATGCCGGTGTGGACTTGGTAGTAGTGCCGTTTGATGTGGTCGAAGTCGATGGTGTCGCCGAACCCCGGGGTCTGGAACAGATCCCGTGCGTACGCCCAGAGCACCGGGTCCTCGGCCAGCTTCCAGAGGTTGCACTTGAAGTGGCCGTGGTAGACCGCGTCGAACCGCACCAGCGTGCTGAACAGGCGGATGTCCGCCTCCGTGAGGGTGTCCCCGACGAGGTAGCGGCGGGTCGACAGGCGCTCGGAGGTCAGCTCCAGACGGCGGAACACATCGCGGCACGCGGTCTCGTACGAGGACTGGTCGGGGGCGAAACCCGAGCGGTACACGCCGTTGTTGACGTCGCGGTAGATGCCGTCCATGACCGTGTCGATCTCGTCGCGCAACGGCTCGGGGTACAGATCCGGCGCGCCCTCGCGGTGCAGGGCCGTCCACTCCGTGGCGAAGTCCAGCGTGATCTGCTGGTAGTCGTTCGTCACCAGCTCGCCGCTCGGCACGTCCACGAGGGCGGGCACGCTGACGCCACCCGGACAGCCGCTCTCCCGGGCCTCGTACGCCTCACTGAGGAAGCGGATGCCGAGGACCGGGTCGCGGTCGTCGGCGTCCAGCGTGAACCGCCAGCTCCGGTCGTCCTGGATCGGATCGGTGACGGCCAGGGACACGGCGCTCTCCAGGCCGAGGAGGCGCCGCGCGATGAGCGCCCGGCCCGCCCAGGGGCAGGCCCGGCTCACTACCAGGCGGTAGCGCCCGGCCTCCACGGGCCACCCGTCCCTGCCGTCCGCGGTGACGCGGTCGGCGAAGTGGCTCTTGGAGCGCTTGAACTCCTTGTGTCCGTACGAGGCGTTGCCGTCCTTCGCGCTCATGACTGGCTGCCTTCCCGTGCGCGGGAACGGGGCATCGGCGCCCGCTCCGCGGGCGGCCCCGGATCGATGGCTCGCGGGGGCGGCGCGAGGTCGTAGATCCGGTCGATGAGCACCGCCTCGTTGCCCGCGAGGCCCGCGCGGCGCAGGGCCTCGTCGGCCTCCGCGATGGGACCCGCGAGCAGCGTCGCCGCGGCCACGGGGGAGACCGACGCGGAGTCGGAGAGCGTGGCGCGCGCCGTGTGCAGCAGGCGCAAGCAGGCCTGGGCGGCGAGCAGTTCCTCGGACGTCGTGCCGGTCATGTCGAGCGACTCCTCTGCGCTGGGTGGCGTGGTCGGCATCGTGGGATGCCGTCTCCACTCTCGCGCACGGGTCTGACAATGGCGCCCTACGCGGCCCTGGCGCGGCGGGTGAGCCGCAGGGTGAGGCCGTCCGGCATGAGGGTGAGGCGTTCGGCGACGCGCAGTCGGTAGCCCGGTTCGGCGTGCAGGTCGTAGCGGCGCAGGAGCAGTCCGAGCACCAAGGTCGCCTCGTGCAGCGCGAACTGACGTCCTATGCAGGCGCGTGCGCCGGTGCCGAACGGCTTGAAGACATGGGCGGGCCGTGCGCGTACGGCCGAAGGGGCGAACCGGTCGGGGTCGAACTCCTCGGGACGCTCGCCCCACGCCGCCGGATCACGGTGCAGCATCGTCGCGAGCACCAGCGCCCACGCGCCGCGCCGCATCGGGTGGACGCCCCCGAGCAAGGTGTCCTCACGGGCCTCGCGAGCGAACCCCGGGGCGGTCGGCCACAGCCGCAGCGACTCGTCGAGCACCCGGCGCACGTAACGCAACTTGGCCACCTGTTCGTACGCGGGTTCCCCTTCGGCGCCCCAGACCTCGTCGACCTCGGCCCGCGCGCGGGCGAGCACTTCCGGTGAGCGTGACAAGTAGTGCAGCGCGAACGACAGGGCGCCGGACGTCGTCTCGTGGCCGGCGACCAGGAACGTGATGACCTGGCGGCGGATGTTCTCCGGAGTGAGCCGCTCCCCGGTCTCCGGGTGGGCGACCTCCAGCATGCGGTCGAGCAGGTCGCCCTGACCGCCCGATCCGGGCGCGGCGCGACGGGCGGCGATCACCGCGTCGACCGTGCGGTTGAGGTAGGCCATGTCGGCGTCGTTGCGCCGGTCGGCGCCGCGCAGCACCAGCGGCGTCAGCAGGGGCGGCACGACGTTGCGGCGCTGGGCGAAGGAGAGCGTGCCCACCATCGCCGACACGAACGGGTGCGGCGCCGACCGCTCGAAGGAACCGAAGTCGTGCCCGAAACCGGTGCGGGCGATCGTCTCCAGCGTCAGCTTCGTCATGTCGCCCGGCACGTCGACTGCCCGGCCCGCCGCCTCGCGCTCGTCCCAGCGCGCCGTCAGCTGCCGTGCGACGTCCAGCATCAGCGGGTGGTAGCCCGACATCGCCTCGCGGCTGAACCCCGGCGCGAGGATGTCGTGCGCCAGCTGCCAGTTGGGCTCGTGGTTGTACGCCGTGAAGAGTCCGTCGCCCGCGACCGGGCGGAGGTTGGCGACGCCGAGCCCGACGTGCTTGGCGAACCTCGACTCGTCGGCCATGTCCGCGGCGAGCTCGGCGCCCCACACGAAGACGAACTCCTTGCCGAACGCCTTGCGCCGGAAGATCGGGCCGAGCCTGCGGGCCATCCGCATCGAATCCTGCAGCGGCGTACGGACATTGGCGCCCAGGATGTCGCCGAGCAGGGGCAGCCGGTGCGGCGGATGCGGGATCCGGTGCAGCTCGGGCCAGCCGAGCTCGGCGCTGCGGAACCCCTTCGGGGGAGCCGGGGGAGCGGTGGGCGCGCCCCGTCCGTCAGGACCGTCCGCCGCCGCTGACCGCGTCGTCTGCGCCATGCCCATCTCCCTTGTCCGACGGGCCCGTTGGGCCTGTTGTACGTGGATTCAACAGGAGATCCCAGTCTGGTACCGCTATTGAATCGGCGTCAAGTAAGGTGCCTGCATGGCCGCGAATCCCCAGGAGCGCACGCGCCGCAGGCTGAGCACCGAGGAGCGGCGTGAGCAGCTGCTCTCGGTCGGGGCGCGGCTCTTCGCGCAGAAGCCGTACGACGACGTGTGGATCGAGCGGGTCGCCGAGATCGCCGGTGTCTCGCGCGGGCTCCTGTACCACTACTTCCCGACCAAACGGGACTTCTTCGCCGCCGTCGTGCACCGGGAGAGCGAGCGCATGCTCCGCCTGACGGCGGCCGTCCCGGGACTGCCGGTGCACGAGCAGATCAGCGCCGGCCTGGACGCGTTCCTCGGCTACGTGGAGAGTCACGCGCAGGGCTTCCGCGCTTTCCACCGGGCCGAGGCGGCGGGCGACCCGCTCGTCCGCGAGGTCTACCGCAACGGCCTCGCGGCCCAGGAGCGGCAGATCCTCGCGGCCCTCGCCGCGGACCCGGACGCCACGGACATCACCCAGGACCTGCCGGCGCTGCGCCTCGCGGTGCGGGGCTGGCTCGCGTTCATGGTGGCGGTCTGCCTGGAGTGGCTGGAGGAGCCGGACCTCTCGCGGGAGCAGGTGCGGGACCTGTGCGCGAAGGCGCTGCTGGGCGCGATCACCTGTTGAGGCGGAGTGCCTCGCGCAGGCGGGCGGCGTCCGTGAAGAGGTGACCTCGCACGCCGAGGGCCTCGGCCGCGCGGATGTTCTCCTCGCGGTCGTCGACGAAGAGGACGCGGTGCGGCTCGGTGGCCAGGGCGTCCAGGCACCAGCGGTAGGCGCCCGGTTCGGGTTTGGCGTGGCCGATGCGGCAGGAGAAGGCGCGCACCTCGAAATGCCGGAGCCACGAATGCCGCTCTTCGTAGTGGGCGGCCAGTTCCTCGGGGATGTTGGAGAGCAGTGCCGTCGGCCGGCCCTCGTCCGCGAGTTCCCCGACGAGCGCGACCATGGTGTCGTCGACGTCGCTCCAGCCGGCCAGGTCGGCCTCGATGAGGCGCGTGATCCGGGCGTCGCCGAAGTCGGTGCCGAGGGCGTCGGCCACCTGCCGCCAGTACTCGGGGCCGGTCACGTCCCCGCGGTCGTACGGCTGTCGCAGCCCCCAGTAGGAGTCCCAGAAGGCCGGTTCGGGTCCGCCCGCCATGGCGGCCAGCCGCCTCTTGCCGTCCTCGGACTGGTGACGCGCGATGACGCCGAACATGTCGAAGAGGACTATGTCGTGCGGCATGGCGTCGTGTGCGGTGTCATGCGCGGCGGAGGGGTTCCGGCTGCTGTGGTCCATGGGGTCATGCCTTTCGTACGGTGACGCCCGCCGCGGCCAGCGCGTCGGTCTCCTCGTCCGGTGCCGCGTCGTCCGTGACGACGGCGTGCAGGGCCGTCGCGGGGGCGACGAGGGCCAGGGCGGTGCGAGAGAGTTTGGCGGCGTCCGCGACGGCGACGACACGGCGGGCCGAGGCGATCGCGGCACGTTTGACGGCGGCGTCGTCCAGGTCGTAGGCGGTCAGGCCGTCCGCCGCCGTGAGGCCGCAGCAGCCGATCACGGCCGTGTCGAAACGCAGTGCGGCCAGGGACGCCGTGGTCAGCGGACCGGTGAGGGCCAGCTCGCCGGGGCGCGGCCGGCCGCCGGGCACGAGCAGCGTCACATCCGGCGCGCCCGTCAGCGCGTTCACGGCGTGCAGCGACAGGGGCATGACGGTCAGGCGTCGGTGCTCCAGTGCGCGGGCGACCTCCAGGCAGGTCGTGCCGCTGTCCAGGACGACGGACTCCCCGTCGGCGAGCAGCCCGGCCACCGCGGCGGCGATGCGCCGCTTTACCGCGACGCCCTCCTGCTCCCGCAGGGCGAACGGTGGTTCCTCGCCGCGCAGCAGCAGGCTCCTGGCACCACCGCGGTAGCGCTCCAGGACGCCCTGCTCCGCCAGGACCTCCAGGTCGCGGCGGATGGTCATCTCGGAGGCGCCGGTGAGCCCGGCGAGTTCCGTCACGCCGATCCGCCCCGCCTCGCGCACGGCGTCGGTGATCTGCCTCAGTCGTTCTGTACTGGCCACGCCCACATCAAACTCCATACGTGTTCGATAATCAATCTTTCGAACACCAATCATGTTCGTTATGTTCGGAGGCATGGAAAGAACACTCCGGGCCGGCCGGCTGGCCACCTTCGCCTACTTCGCGCTGAACGGCTTCCTCATGGGCATGTGGATCGTCCACATCCCTGCCGTCGAGGACCGCGCCGGCATCAGCCACGCCGTCCTCGGGTGGCTCCTCCTGCTGCTCGGAGCGGGCGCCTTCGTGGGCATGCAGATCGTCGGTCCGCTCACGGACCGGCTCGGCGCCCGCACTGTCGTACCGGTCAGCGCGGCTCTGTGCGCCGGGGCCCTGGTCCTGCCGGGACTCGCCGCGAACGTGTGGGCGCTCGGCGCGGCACTGCTGGTGCTCGGCTTCGGCAACGGATGCCTGGACGTCAGCATGAACGCCCACGCCGTACAGGTCGAACGAGGCTACCGACGGCCCGTCATGTCCGCCTTCCACGCCACGTTCTCCATCGGCGGTGTCCTCGCCGCGCTGGTCGGCGCCCGCACGCTCAGCTGGGGCTGGAGCCCCGCGGCGACGCTCGGCGCGGTGGCGGTGCTCGGCATCGTGGCGGCCGCCTCGTCCGCTCCCGCGTTGCTGCGGCCCGAGCCGCCGCACCCCGGGGCCGGACGGGCCACGGAGCAGGAGGCGTCCGCGACGCCGCGGCGTGGAACTCCCCGGCGGATCTGGGCGCTTGCGACCCTCGCCTTCATGCTCATGCTGTGCGAGGGCGTGGCGAACGACTGGAGCGTGCTGCAACTGCGGGACGTCCTGGACGCACCCGACGCGACCGCCGCTCTCGCCTACGGGGCCTTCGCCACGGCCATGACGGTCGGCCGACTGCTCGCCGACCGGGTGGCCGCGCGGTCCGGCCCGGTGGCGATCCTCCGGTACGGGGCGGCCGTGGCCTCGCTCGGTTTGACGGTGGCGGCCCTGTCCCCCTGGATTCCGCTGGCGCTGGCCGGCTGGACCGTGTTCGGCGCGGGGCTCTCCGGCTGCGTCCCGCAGCTCTTCAGCGCCGCGGGACACGCGGACCGGGACGCGGCGGGCGCCAACGTCTCCCGCGTCGCGGGTCTCGGCTACCTCGGCATGCTCGCGGGCCCCGCTGTCATCGGCCCGCTGACCCACTTCATGCCGCTCAACCTCACGTTCTTCCTGCCCGTGGCGTTCTGCGCGGTCGCGGCCTGCACGGCGGGCGTCCTGCGGGACCGCGGGCCGGGCCGGGACGACCACGGTCACGACCAAGGGCAGGCTCAGGGCGCGGCGAAGCCCGTCAGGAAGTGATGCAGGAGCGTGCGGCGGGACTCGACTGCGGACAGCCGGTCCGCCGCCCAGAGGAAGAAGTCGTCGGCGATCGCGTCGAGCCAGTCGTAGGCCGGGTCGAGCGGGCCGGTGTCCGGTGCGGAGTAGGGGAGTTCGAACTCCGGCCCGCCACCGGAACCGGTACGTGAACCCGGCCCCGAGCCGGTGACGGTGAAGCGGCGGGTGCCGTCCGGCAGGGCCGCCTGTTCCACCGACACCGTCGCGCAGTCCCAGCGCCGCGCCCCGAACTGCAGCCAGAGCGTCCCGGCGGCGTGCTCCGCCCCGGCTCCGGCGCCGTACAGCGCGGCAGCGGCGTGCTCGCCGTTCCCGGGAAGGTGCACGAAGCCGTGGCAGCTGCCGCCGGGTGCGGAGGAGAGGAGCCCCGACGCGGGGTCCAGGTCCCACACCCGGCCGTGCCGGTCGTAGTCCGCCAGGAGCGTCATCAGCGGCGCGGGGCCAGGCCCAGTTCCCGGTCCACGGCGGCGCTGCTGCGGGTGGCGGCCTCGATGACCGCGCTCCAACTGCCGTACTTGGCGAACTGCTGGTCCGCCGTCGGGCCCAGCGGGTTGCCGTACTTCTTCATGTTGCGTGCCTCCAGCGCCTGCACGGCCTCGGGCGACATCCCCGCGCGCGTGATGTCCTTCGCCTCGTTGCGCATGTCGACCAGTGTGCGGGCGATCTCCTCGTCCGAACGGCCCGCGTCCCGCATACGGTCGGCCACGAGTTCCATGGTGTCCAGGAGTTGGTGATAGCGCATCCGGGTCTGACGCGCCTGCTCGCGCTGCTCCGGAGTCATCTCCCGGATCATGCAGACGGCAGAGTCCTCGCTGGTGCACGGCTTGTCGGCGACGGCCCGGGCGGCCGCGGCCTGGTGCACGGCGGGCGTCTGGGCGGCGTGCGCCTGCCCCGGAGCGACCAGGAAACCGCTCACCGAGGTGAGGAGAGGGAGGAGGAACAGGACGACGAAGCGGGCCAGGAAACCGCGGGCCTGGACCTGGACCTGTACCGGTGCCGGGGAGGCGGGCACGGATGTCGGCATGGGAGCGCACCTTCGCGTGAGGGTCGTGCGAGTGGGGGGGCGAAGCGGACGTTACGGCGAGAAGCCGAGGCCAGGTGCGCACGGCGACGGCGCGTTCGGGTGACTCACCCGGGCCGGTGACCGTCCATGGGTCACCGGCCTCGTGCAACGGTGTCAGGCCGCTCGCGCGGACCGGTGCCGGTGGGCCCGGACGAGGTCCGCGTAATGGCGGCCGCTCGCCTTCACCGTGCGGCGCTGCGTCGCGTAGTCGACGTGGACGAGGCCGAAGCGCTTGTCGTAGCCGTACGCCCACTCGAAGTTGTCCAGGAGCGACCACGCGTAGTACCCGGCGAGGGGCGCGCCCCGGCCCGCCGCGCGGGCGCACGCCGCCAGGTGCTCGCGCAGGTACCGGCTGCGTTCCACGTCGTCGACCGTGCCGTCGGCGCGGACCACGTCGGGGTACGCCGAGCCGTTCTCGGTGACGTACAGCTTGCGTGCCCCGTACTCCTCGGTCAGCCGCATCAGCAGGTTCTCGATGCCGTCCGCGTCGATCTCCCAGTCCATGCCGGTGTGCGGCATCTCGGGACGGTGGATCTGGCGGGCGAAGGGCGCGGGGCCCTTCGGGTCGTCGGCGACGACGGCAGGGAAGTAGTAGTTGAGGCCCAGCCAGTCCAGCGGCTGGGCGATGGTCGTCAGGTCGCCCGCCCGCTCCGGCAGGTCGACGCCGTACACCTCCCGCATGTCGGCGGGGAAGCCGCGTCCGTGCAGCGGGTCGAGCCACCAGCGGTTGGTGTGCCCGTCCACCCGCCGGGCGGCGGCGACGTCCTCGGGCCGGTCGGAGGCGGGCTCGACGGGGGAGAGGTTGTTGACGATGCCGACCTGCGCGCGGGGCGCCGCCGCACGGATCGCCTGCGCGGCGAGCCCGTGCCCCAGCAGCAGGTGGTACGAGGCACGCACGGCGGCCGTCAGATCGGTCAGGCCCGGCGCCATGCGGCCCTCCAGGTGGCCGATCCAGGCGGAGCACAGCGGTTCGTTCAGCGTCGCCCAGTGCGGCACGCGGTCGCCGAGCCGCTCGGCCACGACCGAGGCGTACGCGGCGAAGTGCTCGGCGGTCGCGCGCTCGGGCCAGCCGCCGCGGTCCTGGAGCGCCTGGGGCAGGTCCCAGTGGTAGACGGTCGCGTTGGGGGTGATGCCCGCTTCCAGGAGCGCGTCGACGAGCCGGTCGTAGAAGTCGAGGCCCGCCGCGTTGACCGGCCCGTCGCCGCCGGGCACGACGCGCGGCCAGGCGATCGAGAAGCGGTAGGAGTCGACACCTAGCTCCCGCATCAGGGCGATGTCCTCGGGCCATCGGTGGTAGTGGTCGCAGGCCACGTCGCCGGTGTCACCGCCGTCGACCGCGCCCGGGGTGCGTGCGAAGGTGTCCCAGATGGAGGGCGCGCGGCCGTCCTCGTCGACGGCCCCCTCGATCTGGTACGCCGAGGTGGCCACGCCCCACGCGAAGTCCCGGGGGAGCGCGGTGAGGTCCACGGCGGAGGGGTCGGTCAGGGTGGCGGGGTCGGTCACGGAGGTCCTTTCGGTGAGGGTCACTTGACGGCTCCTGCGGTGAGTCCGGCGACGAGGTAGCGCTGCAGGAGCAGGAATCCGGCGACGACGGGGATGCTCACGACGAGCGAGGCGGCCATGACCTGGTTCCAGTACACGTCGTTCTGGGTCGCGTAGCCCTGCAGCCCCACGGCGAGCGTGCGTGTGGCGTCGTTGGTCATGACCGAGGCGAAGAGCACTTCTCCCCAGGCGGTCATGAAGGCGTAGACGGCGACCGCGACGATGCCGGGGATCGCCGCGGGCACCACGACACGGAACAGCGCGCGCAGCGGCCCGCAGCCGTCGACCAGCGCCGCCTCGTCCAGTTCGCGCGGCACCGAGTCGAAATAGCCGATCAGCATCCAGATGGAGAAGGGCAGCGAGAAGGTGAGGTAGGTGAGGATGAGCCCGGCCCGTGAGCCGAACAGCGCGATGCCGGTGGCGTTGCCGACGTTGACGTAGATGAGGAAGAGCGGCAGCAGGAAGAGGATGCCGGGGAACATCTGCGTGGAGAGGACGGTCACGGTGAACACGCGCCTGCCGCGGAAGCGGTAGCGGCTGACCGCGTACGCGGCGAACACCGCGATGACCACCGAGCACACCGTCGCCGCGCCCGCCACGATCAGCGAGTTCATGAAGTAGTCGGCCAGCGGCACCGTCGTCCAGATGTCGATGTACGGCCGCACGGTGAACCCGCTGGGCAGCCAGCGGAAAGCACCGGACACGTCCTGCAGCGGTTTGAGGGAGCTGCTCACCATCACGTACACGGGAAGCAGCACGAAGCCGGTGAGCAGGGTCAGGAAGATCCGCCGCGACCACAGGAACGAACGTGGCGCGGCCATCGGTGAGCGGACTGCCATCGGCGGGCGGCTGGACATCGGCGAGCGGCTAGACATCGGCGGTCTTCCTTCCCCGCGAGGTCACCAGCAGATAGCCGGCGGTCACCAGGAGCAGGAAGAGCAGCAGCAGGACCGACATGGCGGAGCCCGTGCCGAAGTTCCAGGTGACGAACGACGACTGGTAGATGTGGATGGAGATGAGGTCCGCGGCCTCGGGCGCGGACTTGCCGAACAGGACGTACGGCGTGTTGAAGTCGTTGAACGTCCACAGGAAGAGCACCAGGACGAGGACCTGGTTGACCGGCCGCAGCGAGGGCAGCGTGATGCGCCGCATCTGCTGCCACACGCCGGCCCCGTCGATCGCCGCCGCCTCGTACTGCTCCTTGGGGATGTTCTGCAGCCCCGCCATGACGATGAGGAAGGCGAACGGCCAGCCCTTCCACACCGACACGGTCAGCAGGGCGATGAAGCTGTTGTCGCCGATCAGCCAGAACGGCCGGCTGTCGGTGAGGCCCAACTGGTCGTGCAGCACGTGGTTGATCAGCCCGGTGTCGCGCTGGAACATGAACGACCAGGTGATGACCGCCGCGTAGACCGGCAGGGCGTACGGGATCAGGAAGACGGCCCGCAGCAGACCGCGGCCGCGGAAGTGCTCCTGCATGAAGACCGCCGCCGCCGTGCCGATCAGCCAGCACAGGCCCACGGACAGCACGGTGAACACGACGGTGACGAAGAACGAGTGCAGCAGCGCCTCGCCGACCGGGGCGTCGAAGTCCACCGACAGCTTGTAGTTGTCCAGGCCCGCCCAGGGCGCTGCGCCCCAGTCGCGGATGAAGAACTGCGTGAGCTCCTTGAAGCTCATCACGATGCCGACGCCCATCGGTATGAGGTGGACGACGAGTTCGAGGAGCAGCGCGGGGAGCAGCAGGAGGTAGGGGAGCGAGACGCGGCGCAGGCGCTCGGGCAGCCGCAGGCGCGGCTTGCGGCCGCCCGGGGGCGGCGCGGCCCGCTCCTTCGGGGTGGGCGGTGTGGTGAGGGTGGTCATGGAACGGCTCTCAGCTCTTCGGCATCTGCTGCTGGGCCTTGGACAGTTCGGTCCGCACGGAGTCCGTGGTGACCGGCCTGCCCGCCGCCGCGTCGGCGAACAGCTTCTTGATGGCCGTGCCCACCGACGTCTCGAACTGGGACTCGTTGGGCACCTGCGGCAGCGGCGCGGCGCTCTTGCGGAGCGTGTCGCGCAGGACGGCCGTGTCGGCCCGGTCGAAGGCGGCGTCCTTCTGTGCCGCGGTGACCGGCGGAATCGACCCGTACGCCTTGTTGAGATGGGCCTGTTCGGCGTCGCTCGTCATGAACTTCACGAACGTGCGCGCGCCGTCGAGGTTGTCGGTGTTCTTGAAGACGGCGAGGTTGATGCCCGCGACCATCGAGTTGACCTGCCGGTCTCCGCCGGGCTTCCCGGACGCCACGGGCACGGGGGCGACCCCCCACTCGTCGGGCTTCATGCCCTGCGCCTCGAACGTGCTCGCCGCGGCCTGCCACAGCACCATCGCCGTCTTGCCCTGGGCGAAGTCCCGCAGCGACTGGTTCTGCGCGTACTCGGCATTGCCCGGCGCGATGATCTTGTCCTTGGCCATGAAGTCGACGTACTGCTTCACGGCGGCCACGGCACCGTGCGAGGTGAACGTCGGCTCGCCCTGCGCGTCGAAGAAGTCGGAGCCGTGCTGTTTGCCGAGGGCGAAGGCCTGGTGGATGTTGTTCACCAGGTTGGAACCCTCCGCGCCCAGCGCCCACTTGCCGTCCTTGGAGAGCTTCTTGCCGTCGGCGACCAGCTGGTCCCAGGTGGCCGGGGGCTTGCTGATCCCGGCTTCCTCGAACATCGCCTTGTTGTAGTAGAGCGCGTACGACAGTGAGTACAGCGGCACCGCCGCCGGGTCCTTGCCCGCGGTGCCGGTGGAGCCGAGCGCGGCCTCGACGAAGCGGTCCCTGCCGCCGATCGCCTCGAAGTTCTTCGCGTCCCAGGGCAGCAGGGCGCCGGTGGCCTGGAGCGAGGAAGACCAGGTGTTGCCGATGTTGAGGACGTCGGGGCCCTGGCCGGAGGTGGTCGCCGCGAGGATCCGGTTGAGCAGGTCGGACCAGGGGATCACCTCCAGCTTCACCTTGATCCCCGTCCGCTTCTCGAACTTCTTCAGCTCGGGCGTGAGGATCTTCTTGTCCGCCGCGATGCTCGGTCCCTGGTTGGACGCCCAGTACGTGAGCGTCTTGGGCGAGGCGTTGCTGCCTTCGCCGCCGGTGCTCGTGCCGCCGCCACAGGCCGTGAGGGTGGCACCGGCGAGAGCGGTCACGGTGGCGAGGGCTGTCACGGCTCGGATTCTGCGCATGACGGATACGCCCCTTTCGTGGGTGATGATCGGAGATGAGAACAGGCGTCAGGAGCCGCCGAGTTCAAGGTCTGAACGGGTTCACGACTTAATTTAGGACGTGAGTTAAAACCTGAGAGAAAGTCGCGTCAAGGGGTCGCGCACCGGTATGTTGCCGATCGGAGAGGAGCCACATGGCCGAGCGGAGCAGTCGAACGGTGCGCGACCTGCGCGTGGGCAACCGTGCAGCGGTATTGCAACGGTTGTATTTCGGCGGGCCGAAGAGCCGGCAGGCGCTGGGTCCCGCGACCGGACTCAGTTCGGGTTCCATCAGCAACGTCGTCGCCGAACTCACCGCCGACGGCCTCTTGGAGGAGGCGGGTAGCGTCGAGTCCGACGGCGGCCGCCCCCGTACGCTGCTGCGCGTCGCTCCGTCGAGCGGCAGCCTCATCGGCGTGGACGTCGGGGAGACCCGCGTCCGCGTGGAGGCCTTCGACCTGGCCCTGACCGAACTGGCCCGCACCGAACGGCTGTTGACGGACTCGGGGCACGACGTGGAGACGGTCGTCCGCCACATCGGGGAAGGCGTCGCGCAGGTCGTGACGGAGGCGGGCATCGGGCCCGGCACGCCGCACGGCCCCCTGATCGGCGTCGGCGTGGGCGTGCCCGGCATCGTCGACCTCGACGACGCCGGCAACACGGTGGTGCACGGCCAGACCATCGGCTGGGACGCCGTCCCGCTGGAGGCCCTGCTGCGCGAGGCGATCGAACTCCCCGCCGACACCGCCTACTTCGTCGACAACGGCGCGCGGGCCCTCGGTCAGGCCGAGATGTGGTTCGGCGGCGGCCGCGGGGCGCGCGACGCGGCGATCGTGCTGATCGGCTCGGGAGTGGGTGCGTGCGTCGTCACCGGCGGCGTCATCCACGGCGGCGCGCGCGGCGGCCCCGCCGAGTGGGGGCATCTGACCGTGAGCGTCCGCGGCCGCCGCTGCCGCTGCGGGGCGCGCGGCTGCCTGGAGGCGTACGCGGGAGCCGAGGCGCTCCTGGCGCGCTGGCAGGAGGAAGGCGGGACGCTGCCGGCGGACGCCGACGAGGAGACCGGGGTGAGCGCTCTGCTGGCCGCCGCGTGGCCGCAGGACGGCACGGCGCCCGACCCCGTCGCGGTACGGGTGCTCGACGAGACCGCCGAGTACCTCGGCGCGGGCATCTCGGACCTCGTGAACCTCTTCGGCCCCGAACGTGTCCTCGTCGGCGGCTGGGCGGGCCTGCAACTGGGTCCGCGTCTGCTGGCCGCCGTCCGCGAGTACACCGAGGCGTACGCGCTGCGCCACCCCGCGGCCCGCGCCACGGTCGAGCTGGGACAGCTCGGCCCGGATGCCGTCACCGTGGGCGCGGCGACACTGCCCCTCGCCGACTTCTTCGCCCGCGGCGGCCGGCGCCGCACGACTCCGTCCCGGACGGAGGCCGCGATGCCCGCGGCACCGGACTGGCAGGCGGTGCTGGAGGGGCGGGGCGTGCGGTGAGGCCGCCGGGCACGAGGACGGGTTGAGCCGCCGGTCGCCGGCCGAGGCCGGCTCCGGCGCGGCTACTCGCGGACCGCACGGTGGTCGACGTGCCTCGCGAGGTGCCCTGCACGTGGTGGGACCACCTCACGGTCAGCCCCCGCCCGGACGGGACCGCGGTCCGCTACGGACCCGTGTGCGCGACACCGAAGCCATGGTGCTGGCCGTGTTGCAGCGGCAGGCGGTCACCTTCCTCCCGGCGGCCGCCCGCGACCTCTGCCCCCGCCCCGGACTCGGCCACGTGGACGTCCCCGAACTCGGCGACTCGGAATCCGTCCTGGCCTGGCTGTATCCGTCCTGGCCTGGCTGCCGGAGAAACGGGACGTGGCTGCCGTACGAGGTGGCGGTGGGGGTCGGCCGCCGGCCGGGCGTACGGTCCGCTACCGGTCCGATGGCTCCCGGCCCCGGACGGGCGGTGAACCCGCCTCGATGTCCGCGATGAGCTGATGGATGAGCGCCGTGCCGGGCGGCCCCGCCATCGCGGCGACGGCCGGGGCCCCGGCGGCCCCGACGACTCCGACAGCTCCCGCGAGAGCCTTTTGAGCCCGGCGCCAGGCCCGGCTGCGGCGCCCGCGCGAGTGGTCGACGAAGGCCTGCGCGTACTGCGTCATGGAACGCGCCCACAGATCGTGCCGCGGCTGCGGACCCGCCGAGGCACGACGGACGCTGCGCCAAGCGTCGGCGGGTCTGACCCGCGCCTGCGCCACGGCGAGCAGCGCCCAGCTGACGGCGGCGGGCACGCCGTGCTCCGCGTGCATGGGGATTGTGCCGGCGGCGTCCCGAAGATGGGCGATGGCCCGCTCAGTCCTGCCGTCCTTCAGGGCGAGCGCGCCCAGGACGTGCGAGACCTGCCCCACGGTGGCGTCGTCCCCCGCGAGCACGGCCACCCGCCAGGCCTGGCCGAGCAGTTCGACCGCCTCAGGGGAGTCGGTGCGCTCGGCGAGCCAGCCGCTCAGCCACAGCACCTGCCCGCACGCCCGGGTATCGGACCGGGCGAGCGGCAGCAGACGGCGCAGCAGGACGCGCCCCTCTTCGGCGTGACCGCAGACCGCCCACCAGAACCACAGGTCCACGGCCAGCGCGAGGATCGTCGACACCTGCCCGGTGTCGCTCGGCTCCCTGCCGAGCGCGGCGCGCAGATCGGCCTCCTCGTCCCGGACGAGCGAGACGGCCCGTTGGTGCGACCCTGTGCTCCACAAGTGGTGGGCGGTGGAGGCGACATGGCCGTACCAGTGGAGGTGGCGACCGACGGCCGCGGCCGCCTCCCCGGCGGACTGCAGCCGCTCGGCGCCGAACCCGCGGGCCGCGGCGGACATCCGGTACCGCGGGGTCAGGACGCCGCCGGGATCGCGCACCGGTTCCAGGACCGAGGCGAGGACCAGGCGGGCCAGCGCGGCCGGTACGTCCTGGGCTTCGAGTTCCCCGCCCGAACACACATAGGCGGCCGCGTCCTCGTCGAAGCTTCCGGCGAACACGCTGGCACGGGCCCATACCGTCCGCTCCGCCGTCCCGCACAGCGCGTACCCCGCGCCCACCGCGGCCCGCAGTGACCGGTGCCTGCGCAGGGGAGCGCCCGCCACGCCGAGCCAGCCCTGCGTGGACTCCAGCATCCGGGCGAGCTGCGCCAACGGATACCGCGCCCCCTGGGCCGCCGCCAACTCGACGGCCAACGGCACGCCTTCGAGGCGCCGACAGATGTCGTGGGCGAGACGCAGTTCGTCGGCCCGGTCCTCGCGGGTTGAGGTGTGACGGCTGCGCGGCGGGCCGCCTTCAGCGCGACGCCGGGCGGCGCCCAGCCGTTCCAGGAACAGCGCCACGGCGGGTGCGAGGGCGGGCTCTGTGGGGGTGT
Source organism: Streptomyces sp. NPDC093510 (assembly GCF_040683555.1). Lineage (NCBI taxonomy): Bacteria > Bacillati > Actinomycetota > Actinomycetes > Kitasatosporales > Streptomycetaceae > Streptomyces > Streptomyces sp. NPDC093510. The sequence continues at coordinate 13,346 of NZ_JBFBEE010000005.1, read as the reverse complement.
CGGAGGGGGAGACGGGGGTGGTGGCTGGGTTGGTGGTGACGGGGGTGACGGCGGTGACGGGGGCTGCGGAGGTGGCGGGGTCGGCGGGGGCTGTGGTCGGACGGTCGCTTCTGGCGCTGTCCGTTGAGCTGCCTTGGGAATGGTTCGTGGAGCGGGTTGTGGAGCGGTTCGTGGAGTCGTTCGGGGCCGTTGAGCTGCCATGGGAGCGGCACGTGGAGCCGTCAGTGGCGTCGTCCGTGCAGCCGTTTGCAGAACCGTGTGTGCTGCCGCCTTGCGCGGGCCCGGTGGCGTCGGACGGCCCCCCGCGTCCCGTCACTCCCAGTGGCCCCACCCGCAGCACGGCTTCCTCGCCGAGGCCCAGCGGGTGGCGACCGGTGGCCAGGAACCGCACCTCTGGAGCCACGTCGAGGAGCGCCCGTACGAGCCGCACGCACTCGCCCCGCACCGGGTCGAAGTCGTCGAGCACCACCAGCATCCGGCACGACCGCAGCCGCGCCGCGAGCTCCGCGACCCCGACGGACGCCCCCGCACGTGCCGTGAGGCCCTCCCCTTCCATCCCGTCGTCCATCGCGTCGGCCAGCGCCTGTGCGACCGACCGCCGCCGCGGAGGAGTACCGTCCCACCAGCGCACCCGCACCACGCCATCCGCCACGGAACAGCCCACCGCGGCGGCCGCGTGCTCGGCCAGTAGGCTCTTGCCGATCCCCGCGCCGCCCACCACGGTGACCAGCCTGCCCCGGGTGAGCATCCCGCGGAGCGCCTCCAGTTCCTTGGCCCGGCCGACCAACTCTTCGGCTCGCCCGACCAGCTCCTCGGCCCGCCCGACCAGCTCCTCGGCCCGCCCGGCCAGGTCCCCGGCCTTCCGGCCGGACCGCTCAGGCCGCCCGGCAGCCTCTCCATGACCCCTTACTCGCACACCGATCCACTCCCGCTCGCGCATCTCACCACCGCGAGCCTCACCGCCCGCCCCGTGCCACCGTCCCCGTGCAGAATCGTCACTGCACCGAACTCGGCTGATCGGCTAACTCCCCTGCGGCGTCCGGGGTAGTGAGGTGCCGGGCGAATCACGCGGGACAGCGACTCATCGCATCCCTGTACGGATGCGGCACGCTGACGGGCTTCGTACGCGGTACGGCGCGGCTGTCAGGTGGATCACTACGTGCTGCGTCCTGCCGTACGTGACCGACGCAGCCCCCACCCCACGACCCACGCCCACCGGGACCAAGGACGCCGAGAAGCCCGAACGGCTGCCCGCGAAGGAGACCTGGCGCGCCCTTTACCGCCACTTCCGCCCGCACCGCGGCGCCGTCGCCCTCGGCGCCTTCCTGACGCTGATCGGCTCGGCGACCGGGCTCGCGCAGCCGCTGGCGGCCAAGTCCCTGGTCGACCGGCTCGGCGGTGACGACTCCATCGCCGGTGTCCTGCTGCTCCTCACCGCGCTGGTGGTGCTCGGCACCGCGATCGAGTCCGTCGGCGCGTACGTCCTCGAGCGCACCGCTGAGTCGGTGGTCCTCGCGGCCCGGCGCACCCTGATCGGGCGGCTGCTGCGGCTGCGCCTCGCGGAGGTGGAGCGCACCCAGCCGGGCGACCTGATGTCGCGCGTCACCTCGGACACGACGCTGCTGCGGGCCGTGACGACGCAGTCCGTGGTGTCCGCGGCGTCCGGCGGGCTCACGTTCATCGCGACGATCGTGATGATGGGTCTGATGGACCCGGTGCTGCTCGGCGTCACGCTCGGCGTGATCGTGCTGATCAGCGGCGCGGTGGCGCTGGTCATGCCGAAGATCGCGCGGGCGACGCAGCGTGCCCAGGAGGCGGTGGGCACGATCTCGACCGCTCTGGAGCGGGCGTTCGGCGCCTTCCGGACGCTCAAGGCCTCCGGCGCCGAGCAGCGCGAGTCGGCCGCGGTGGAGGCGGCCGCGCAGGACGCGTGGCGGCACGGGGTGCGCGCGGCGAAGTGGCAGTCGGTGGCGTGGAGTTCGGTCGGTCTCGCCGTGCAGGTGTCATTCCTGGCGGTGCTCGGGATCGGCGGGGCGCGGGTCGCGTCGGGCGCGATATCCGTCTCGACGCTGGTGGCGTTCCTGCTCTTCCTCTTCTACTTGATCGACCCGGTGTCCCGCCTGGTCGAGGCCGCGTCGCAGTACCAGGTGGGGTCGGCGGCCATCGCACGGATCGTGCAGGCGGAACGTCTGGAGACGGAGGAGACGGATCGGGCGGGGGAGATGGAGAGAGCCGACCATGCGGATCGGTTGGCGAAGACGGGGAGGGTGCGGGACGGGGACGCGGAGCGGCACGTGCCTGGCCCCGCCTCGGGCGGCGCGGCGTCGGTGGTCTTCGACGACGTGACCTTCCGCTACCGCGACGACCTCCCGTACGTCCACCACGGCGTCAGCTTCGACGTGCCCGGCCCGGGCATGACGGCGTTCGTCGGGCCGTCGGGCGCGGGCAAGACGACCGTGTTCGGCCTGATCGAGCGGTTCTACGAAACGACGGGCGGCCGGGTCCTGGTCGACGGCGAGGACGTACGGGAGTGGCCGCTCGCCGAACTGCGGGCCGCCATCGGGTACGTGGAGCAGGACGCCCCCGTACTCGCGGGCACCCTGCGCGAGAACCTCCTCTTCGCCGCGCCGGACGCAACGGACTCGGAGGTCCGGGAGGTTCTCGTGCGTGCGCGGCTCGACGGTGTGGTCGAGCGGTTGCCCGAGGGCCTGGACACTGTGGTCGGCCACCGCGGCTCCAAGCTGTCCGGCGGCGAGCGACAGCGGGTGGCGATCGCCAGGGCCCTGCTCAGGAAGCCCCGGCTGCTGCTCCTCGACGAGGCGACCTCGCAGCTCGACGCGGTCAACGAACTCGCGCTGCGGGACGTGGTGGCCGAGGTGTCCCGCGAGGTCACGGTCCTGGTCGTGGCGCACCGCTTGTCGACGGTGACGCTGGCCGACCGGATCGTGGTGATGGACGCGGGGAAGGTACGAGCGGTGGGCACGCACTCCCAACTGGTGGCGGCGGACCCGCTGTACGGAGAACTGGCGGCGACGCAGTTCCTGGCGACATCGGCATGACGGACGACGCGGAGATCCCTCCGAAGCCGTCATCTGCGGAGCCGTCGTCCCCGGAGCCGATGTCTTCGGGGTCTTCGGGGTCTTTGGGGTCTTCGGGCCGGCCCTCTCCGGAGCTGTCTCCTCCGCAGCCGTCACCCCCTCCTACGGCCCCGCGCCGCGGCCCCGCATTCCCGGTCGTCCTCAACAGCCCCTGGTTCGTGCCCAGTACCTTGCAGCATGTGGTCTACCGTGACGACATGACGCGTCCGAGCCCCCGCGCGGTCCACGACCGCTACGCCGACCGAATCGTCGATCAGACGGCCCAGCTGGCCTCGACCATCACCGGCGCCGACGCCACCGTGCCCGTGCCGGGCTGCCCCGGATGGACCCTCGCCCACCTGCTGCGTCACGTGGGCGGCACGCACCGCTGGGCCGAGACGGTCGTGCGGACCCGAGCCACCGGGCCCGTCCCGGACGAGCAGGTCAACCACGTCACGCCCGAGGCGGACGACGACATCCCCGCGCTGTCCGCCTGGCTCGCCGAGGGAGCCGACCGCTTCGCGGAGACGCTGCGCGAGGCGGGGCCGGAGGTCGCGGTGTGGACCGTGGCCCCGGGCGGCACGCCGCTGTTCTGGGCCCGCCGTATGACGTACGAGACGGTCGTCCACCGCTTTGACGCGACCGCGGCGGTCGGCGGAACGTACACCCTCGACGCGGACGTCGCGCTCGACGGCCTCGACGAGTGGATGGAGTTCAGCACCCTGCCCCAGGCGTACGCGTCGGAGGCGGAGCTGCACGCGCTGCTGGGACCGGACCGCACGCTTCACTTCCACGCGACGGACGCCCCCGAGGGGACGGGGGAGTGGCTGATCGATCTGACCGGGGCGCCGATCACCTGGAGCCACGCCCACAAGAAGGCGACGACAGCCGTACGGGGCCCGCTCACGGACCTCCTGCTCCTCCTCTACCGACGCCGCACGCCGACTCAGGCCGACGGCATCGAAGTGCTCGGTGACGAAGCCCTGTTCAACAGCTGGGTGCTGGGCGCGGGCCACTGGCTCCGCAGGTGAGGTGAGGTAAGCGGAAGGATTCGTACCCGTAGTGCGGTTGATCTTCGCTGAGTAGGGTGACCTGCGAAAAGAGGGGGCGATACGTCATCGGGGCAGACGGCGGCCCGCCCCCGACGAAGAGACATACCGCCCGCCGACACCGCGGGGACCAGAAAGTGGGCAGACGGATGCAACCGACCTTCGTGCTGGTGCACGGAGCCTTCGCGAACTCTTTCTCCTTCGCGCCGCTCCAGGCCGAACTCGGCCTCCTCGGACACCGTTCGGTCGCCGTCGACCTGCCGGGTCACGGGTTCAAGGCGACCTACACACGCGCCTATCAGGCGCCGCAGGACCTCGAAGCGCTCGGCACCGCGCCCGGCTCGATCAAGGGCGTCACGCTCGCCGACAACGTCGCGCATCTGATCGGAGTCCTGGAACGCGCCAAGCGGAACGGGCCGGTCATTGTCGTCTCGCACAGCCGCGGCGGCGTCACCGCGACCGCCGCGGCCAACGCGCGGCCCGACCTGATGGACCGCCTCGTCTACGTCTCCGCCTGGTGCCCGGTCGAACTGGATGTCAACGACTACTACGCCGAACCGGAGATGGCCACGGTCGACGCCGCTTCGCTGGCCCTGGCGCTGGCCGGAAACCCGGCCGAACTCGGCCTGCTGCGCGTCAACTTCCGCACCTCCGACCCCGATGCCCTGGCGGCGTTCAAGTCGGCCTTCGTCGCCGACGGCACGGACGAGGAGTTCCTGACCTTCCTCAACACCTTCCAGCCCGACGAGAACCTGGACGTCGGCACGTCGGCCGACCGGGCGCAGGCGGCGACCTGGGGCCGCGTCCCGAAGACGTACGTACGTCTGACCGACGACGCGAGCCTGCCGCTCGCCCTCCAGGACCGGTTGATCCGCGAGGGCGACGCGCTCACGCCGGACAATCCGTACGACGTCCGCACTCTCGGAAGCAGCCACCTGAAGTGGCTGCTGGACCCCGCGCCGGCGGCCCGGGTCCTGGGGGAACTCGCGGCGCTCGTGTGACACGGGTGCGGTGCCCCTGGCGTCGGGCGCCCGGCTCTCGGGCGCGCGCCGTCAGTCCGTGGTGAGGCTCCAGTGCTGGGCGTTCAACAAAAGATGTCCGGGCCCGGTGACGCTGATGGTCTCGTGTGTGTGATGCTGCGCGGAGAGCTCCTTGCCGGTGCCGAACTCGGGGCCGAAGAGCGTCAGGGTCCCCGCGTACTGCCCCTTGTTCCACGTAATGCGCAGGCGCTTCTCCGCGCCCTCGGCCACACGCAGCACCCACGGCCCCTCACCTGACATGTCGCCGGTGACAAGTTCGTGGCCTTGCGGTGGGGCGGGGTGGGGTTGTCCGTACCCCCTTCAGGGGGGCTCCTCCATGGTCTGACGGTGCTCTCCCATGGGTCAATGATCTTGGGACGGGCGCACTGCCCGGTCGCCCGGCGACACCGCAACTCCGACCAGCTGTATGGGAGTTGTCGGGCGCCGTACGTCTTTCAGCGATGTGAGGTATCCACCATGACGAAGCTGCGAACCCTGGGTGCCGTGACGGCGATCGCCGTCACGGCGACGCTGGCGATGCCGATCTCCACCGCGTGGGCCCGGTCCGACTCAGCAACCTCCGGCTACGGTCGGGCGGAGCTGCAGCGGGACCTTGACGACATCGTCCGCAAGGACGGAGTGGTGGGCGCCGAGGGGACCCTGGTGGACGGGGACAAGCGACGCTCCGCGCGCAGCGGCACCGCCGAACTCGGCACCGACCGGCCCGTGCCGCGACAGGGTTACTTCCGGATGGGCAGCAACACCAAGACCTTCGTGTCGACCGTCGTGCTGCAGCTGGTGGGCGAAGGCCGAATACGGCTCGACGACACCGTCGACCGGTGGCTGCCCGGCGTCGTCGAGAGGAACGGGAACGACGGCAGCCGGATCACCGTGCGGCAGCTGCTGCAGCACACCAGCGGGCTGCCCGACTACGACGAGAGCCTGCCCATCACCGACGAGAAGGAGTTCCAGAAGCACCGCTTCGACCGCTACGAGCCGCGCGAACTGGTGGACCTGGCCCTGCGGAACCGGCCCCTCTTCGAGCCGGGCAAGGGCTGGAGCTACTCCAACACCGGCTACATTCTGGCCGGGATGATCATCGAGAAGGCGACGGGCCGGCACTGGAGCGACGAGGTGCGTGCCCGGATCATCAAACCCCTCGGCCTCAAGCACACGTTCTCCGCGGGCACGCGCACCGGCCTTCCTCAGCCGCATGCCAAGGCCTACCAGCAGTTCAAGCCCAAGGGGCCGCTGGTCGACAGTACCGAGCTGAGCATGACCTGGGGTTCCTCGGCAGGCGACCTCATCACCACCTCGAACGACCTCGCACGCTTCTGGCAGAGCCTCCTCGGCGGCAAGCTGCTCGCGCCGCGACAGATGGCGCAGATGCTCAAGACGGTGCCGGCTCCCCGGGAGGGCGAGGACAAAACGGTGGAGAAGGCGGGGCTCGGCATTCTGTGGACCCAGCTCAGCTGCGGAGGCGGTTACTGGGGCCACGGCGGGACCACCCTCGGCCACCTGAACGCCAACGGCTTCGTCGACAAGGGCAAGAAGGGCGTCATCGTGATGCGCTCGACCAATCTGGTCACGGAGGACCGCGACCACCGCACCGAGCAGCTCCTCGACGACGCCTTGTGCGAGAAGTAGCCCTGAGCAGTTCCCGCAGTGGAGCGGCCTGCCCGTGACACCGGTGGAGGTCGACGGCTGGGACAACCGGAGCTACCGTCTGGGCGACGACAAGACGGTCCGGCTTCCCACAGCCGCCGGATACGTACCCGCCGTGGACAAGGAGAACGACTGGCTGCCGCGTCACGCGCCGTCGCTGCCCGTCGCCGTTCCCCCGGTACTGGCCAAGAGAGTGCCGGGGGAGGGCTACCCCCATCCGTGGTCCGTGCGCGGCTGGCTGGACGGCGAGACCGCACTGCGCGGCCGCATCGACGACATGCCCCGATTCGCCGTCTCGGTCGCCGAGTTCCTGCATCAACCGCCGCGTCATCGAGACGGTCCTGGAGGACCACGACCACTTCAGCTGAGGCCCGTCACGGCCGGCCGGGGAGGTCAGTCCACCGTGAGGACCACTTTGCCGCGGCCATGACGCGTGGCGACGAGGCGGTGCGCGTCCGCCGCCCGCTCCAGCGGAAACGTCGCGCGCAGATGTACCTCCACCGCGCCCTTCTCGTACAGTGCGGTGAGTTCGGCCAGCCGGGCAGCCGACCGGGTGCCGCCCCAGTCGGGGAGTCCGAGCCGCGCCGCCTCCTCCATGGCGACCATGGTGACGACGCGGTCGCGGTCCTTGGTCACGGCCACGGCGGCCCTCAGCCCTTCCGGCCCTGCCGCGTCGAGCGCCGCGTCCACCCCGTCGGGAGCGACGGCACGGAGCCGGTCGACGAGCCCCTCCCCGTACGTCACCGGAATCGCGCCGAGCGCCCGCAGGTAATCGTGGTTGGGTTCACTGGCCGTGCCGATGACGGTCGTGGCACCCCAGGCCCGCGCCAGCTGCACGGAGAACGTGCCGAGCGCACCGGCCGCCGCGCCGATCAGGACGGTGTCCCCGGGGCGCACACGCAGCTGGGAGAGGGCCAGATGGGCGCCCTGGCCGTTGCCGGAGAAGCCGCCCGCGACCGTCCAGGGCATCGAGGCCGGCTTGTGCACCAGCTGTTCCGCGGGCACCACCGCGTACTGCGCGTACCCGCCGAGCACGGAGTACCCGAGCACCTCGTCGCCGGACACGAAGTCGCCGACGCCCTCGCCGAGCCGGTCCACGACGCCCGCGAACTCGTTGCCAGGGACGACCGGGAACCCCGGCTCGACCCCCGGCGGCGCCCAGCCCTCCCGCACCCCCAGATCGAACGGCTGCACCCCGGCGGCCCTCACCCGGACCCGTACCTCGCCGGGGCCCGGCTCCGGGACGTCGAGCTCCGTCGACCGCAGTACCTCCGGCGGGCCGTAGGCTGTCAGTGCGGCGGCGATCATCTTCATGGCAACTCCCCATTAGGTTTATTAGGTTTGCGGTAAATGAGTGCGTGGTTCTTCGGCATAGGGACTGAAGGGCTCAGGCGCTCAGGGGCTCAGGAGCTGAGGGGCTGAGGGGCTCAGGGACTGAGGGGGTCAGGGACTGAGGGGGTCAGGGAATCAGGACGACCTTGCCGATCGTTCCGCGGTTCTGCAGCGCCCTGTGTGCCGCCGCTGCCTCCCGCAGCGGGAAACGCGTCACCGCCGGGACCAGCCGTCCGGCAGCGGCCTCCTCGATGGCCCGGTCCTGCGCGCCCCGCAGCCCACCGGGCACCTTCAGCAGGCGCGGGCCGAGCGCGACCGTGACCTCGAGCAGCCGGTCGTACAGATCCTGGCCGGACAGTTCGGTGATCTTCCCCGCCGACCAGCCGAAGAGCAGCAACCTCCCGCCGAACCCGATCAGTTCGAGCGCTGCGCGACCCGCCCTGCCGCCCACCCCGTCGAGCGCCACCGTGACCTCACGGCCGCCCAGGGCGGCGCGGACCGCCTCGGGCCACTCCGGATCGTCGTAGTCCACGGCGACATCGGCGCCGAGTGCCCGGACCCGCTCGACCTTCTCCGCGCCGCCCGCCGCGCCCACCACCGTCGCGCCGGTGTTCCTGGCGGCCTGCACGAGGAGTGTCCCGACGCCGCCCGCCGCGGCCGTCACCAGCACCACGTCGTCCGCGGTGAGTTCGGCCAGATGCAGGATCGCCAGGGCGGTCCGCCCGGTGCCCACCATCGCCACGGCGGTGTCGAAGGCGACACCGTCAGGCAGCGGGTGCAGCGCATCGGCCTCTCGCACGGCGAACTCCGCGTATCCCGCGTTGGCGAACCCCAGATGCGCGGCGACGCGTCTTCCCAGCCAGGACTCCTCGACGCCCGCACCGACCGCGTCGACCACCCCCGCGACCTCGCGGCCCACGGTGAGCGGCAAATTCGGCAAGGCGAAGGGAAGTTGGTCGGCCTCACCCTCCCGCAGTGCCGTGTCGAGCAGATGGACTCCGGCGGCCCCGACGGCGATCCGTACCTGACCCGGCCCCGGCACCGGATCGGGGACTTCCTCGTAGGTGAGGTTCTCGGCGGGTCCGAAGGCGTGCAGACGTACGGCATGCATGGTGGTCAACTCCTGTACGAGAAAGGGTGATAGGGGTCGGGTGCGTCAGGCGGCGTAGGGGCGGGCCGTCTTGCCGTCGCGCAGCGTGCGGCCCCACCAGGTGAGCTGGTCGAGCATCGTCTTGGCGGCGGCCTCCGGGCCCGTCGGGTCGACCGGCGCGCCGGAGTCGTCGAAGCAGCTCGCCGCGCCGTGGAAGCTGACGGTGTCGCGCACTGTCACCGCGTGCAGCTCCGCGAAGACCTGCCGCAGATGCTCGACGGCACGCAGCCCGCCCGACAGGCCGCCGTAGCTGACGAATCCCACTGGTTTGGCGCGCCACTCCTCGTAGTGCCAGTCGATCGCCGTCTTCAGCGGCGCCGGGAAACTGTGGTTGTACTCGGGCGTGATGATGACGAACGCGTCGGCCGCGTCGATGCGCCCGGTCATCGCGGCGACCTCGGGTCCTGGGCGCCCGGACAGCGCGTCGGGGAGGTTCGCCCCGGCCAGATCGATCACGTCGATGTCCAGGTCGAGGCGGTGCGCGGCCTGCCCGGTGAACCAGGCGGCGACGGTGGGCGCGAAACGGCCCTCCCGGGTGCTCGCAACGACGACGGCCAGCCTCAGGCGCTCGTCCGCCCCGGAGCCGGAGCCGGAGCCGGTGCCGGTGTCGGAGCTGGGACCGGTGCCGGTGCCGGTGTCGGAGGCCACTTCGACTCGCTCGCCCACCGTGGTGCGCTGGATCTCGCTCATGTCTGTTCCTCCGGGTCCGGTGCGTGTTCCGACACCGACGAAACTACGAACAGGGGCCCCGCCCCCGCATCTGTCGCACGACCGGGATCGGTACGTGCGCAGGGACTAGGTCGACCGGCGGAGATCATGCGACCCGGGTCGGTGGACGGCTCCGCCCGATGGCCGGTTCCGTGTACTCCGGGGCACGCCCGGGCAGGTAGCACCGGGACGGCCACGGCAGGAACGGGCCACGGCGCGGGACGGCAGGAGGAGTCGGACATCATGGCACAAGGCACGGAGCGGGACTGGGAGTTCACCGACGACCGGGATCACCTGGTGAGGGCCGCGAGCCGCCCCTCCCGCCCGGTCGTCTACCTGCCGACCGGCGCGGCGCTGCACGACCACGGCATACGGCCCGCCGGTGTCTTCGGCTCCGCACACGACGACCCGGCCCTGCCCGACCCGGCCAAGGCGGGCAGCCTCCCCCTGGCGGGCCTCCCCTACTTCGGCGCGGGCTCCGCACTCGACCTGGACGCCCTTCTTGCCTCCGGGCCCGACCTGGTCGTGGCACTCACCTACGGCGGCGGTCAGGTCTACGGCATCGACCCGGAGGCCGCCAAGCACCTGGAGGAGCAGGTCCCGCTCGTCGTGCTCGATGTGGGCGGCGGCCGCAGCCTCGCCGGTATAAGGGGCCGCCTCACCGCCCTCGCCCGCAGCCTTGGCGCCGCCCCGCAACCTGACGCGGAGGCCGAACTCGCGGCCGCAGAGCGCCGGTTGTCCGCCGCGACCGTCGGCCCCGTGCGGTCCCGGGTGCTCGCCCTCTCCCCGGCGGGCCCCGACTCCGTCCACCTGGCGCGGCCCCACGCCTGGCCCGACCTCGCCGCGCTCGCCGGATTCGGTGTCGGCCTCGTGGACCCGGCGCCGGGGCAGGGCGCCAACTGGTCCACGACGACCTGGGCCGAAGCGGCCGCCCTGGAGCCGGATCTCCTCCTCACCGACGTACGCGGCAACGCGGCGGCGCTCGGCGACGCACTGGGCCCGGACGTCGCCACCCTGCCGTGGAACCCCGAACTCCCGCCCAGCGCACGGGAACACGCCCGCTTCCACAACACGGTCGCCGAAGCCCTGGAGGCCGCCGGGCCCTGACTCCGACTCCGTCGCGAGGCCGTCGCGAGGTCCCGCGTACCGTTGATCCATGACACGACTGCTGCACATCACCGAGCGCGCCCTGTGGGACGCCGCCCGGAAAACCGGGACGTACGAGATGTCGACCCGCGGGAAGACACTGAGCGAGGTGGGGTTCATCCACTGCTCGCTGCCGGAGCAGCTGCGGGGCGTGGCCGAGTTCCTCTACGGCGGTTACGAGGGCCCCGACGAACTGGTGGTCCTCGCCGTCGACAGCGAACGCCTCGCCGTTCCGGTGCGCTTCGAGGCGCCGAAGCCCGGTGGTGTCGAATTCCCCCACATCTACGGTCCGTTGCCCGTGGACGCGGTGGCCGAGGTGTCCCCGTGGCCCCCGGCATGAGCGCCCCGACCGCCGCCGCGGGGACGGCCGGCGAGATCGTCCTGATGTCGGACCCGCGGGTCGCCGCCGTCCCCGTGCGCGACTGCGGGGAGCGGCTCGTCGACGTACGAGAAGGCGGTGCCCTGCTGGTGGACGTACGGGAACAGGCGGGGCCGGAGGCCGCGTTCGCGCTGCTGCGTAAAGGCGTCCTGCGGCGCCTCCTCCGAGCCGACGAACTGCTTCCACGGGGGCTGCGGCTGCTGTTCGTGGAGGGCTATCGGCCGCCGTCGCTGCAACGCCACTACTTCGAGGAGTACGCCGAGCAGTTGCGCGCCCTCCACCCGCAGTGGCCGGCCGCCGAGATACACGCGGCGACCAGCCGCTACGTCTCCCCGCCCGACATCGCCCCGCACAGCGCCGGCGCGGCCGTGGACGTGACACTCGCCGACGCCGAGGGGCGCGAGCTCGACCTGGGCACCCGCATGAACGCCGACCCGGAGGAGAGCGAGGGCGCCTGCTACACCGACGCGGACAACATCAGCGCCGAAGCACGCGCCCACCGCACCGTCCTCGGTGCCGCCCTCACCGGCGCGGGGCTCGTCAACTACCCCACGGAGTGGTGGCATTGGTCGTACGGCGACCGCTACTGGGCGCTGGCCTCCGGTGCCCCGTCCGCGTTGTACGGGCCGTCCGTGCGCTAGCCGAGGAGTCCGGCGGCTTCCCGGGCCTGGCTTGACCCACACCCTCCCGGATGTCAGTGGTTTTCGGAGCGGCGTGCGCGCAGCGTCCGTACCTTGTTGCGGTTGCCGCAGTGTTCCATCGAGCACCAGCGGCGTCGGCCGGGGCGTGAGGTGTCGACGTAGATCAGGGCACAGTTCTCGGCCGAGCACATCCGTATGCGGTGGGCGAACGGGCCGGTCAGAAGGTCCACGGCGTCGCGCGCGACGGTGGCGAGCAGCCGGGTGCCGTCGGCGGCCCCGGCCCAGCGGGGCCCGCCGTCCGGCCCGATGGCGGGGGCCAGTGGAGGGTGGGCGGCCGCTTCGTTGACCGTGGCGATGTCGGCGGGGTCGGGCGACTCGTCCAGGGCCCGGGCGGTCGTCACGCGGAACAGCGCGTCGCGCAGCCGCCGGGCGGCCGCCACCTCGCTGTCGGACACCTCGAGGGCCGGCGTCGGCGTCAGCCGCGACCGCTCGGCCCAGGCGGCCAGATCGCCGGGCGCGTGCAGCCTCTCGTAGTGCCGGAACTCGCCAGGGCCTCCGGTGGTGAGCAGTTCGAGACAGAGCGCGCCGGGGTCGAAACGGTAGGTGGACCCGCTGCGGGAACGCATCACGATGCCGGAGGACCGGGCGGAGGGGGACGGCGTCGACTGTGCCATGTAACCAGAATATGGGGTTACCGCAGGGGGGTCTCGCGGAGCCTAGACTTCCGGTATGGCCGAAACCCCGCTGACGCGACTCAGCGCCGGAAAGTACCTGCTCGTCAGCAGCTATCGCAAGGACGGCACGCCGGTGCCCACTCCGGTGTGGGTCGTCGGTGACGGCGACGCCCTCGGGATCTGGACGCCCGGCGATTCGTGGAAGGTGAAGCGGATCCGCAGGCGCGCGGACGTCATGGTCGGCCCGTGCGACCGGCGGGGCAACCCGACGGGCGAGCAGGTGCCCGCCACCGCCGAGATCTGCCCGCCGGACGTCACCGCCGGCTACCGCACCCGCATCCTGCACAAGTACGGGGTGACCGGCTTCCTCACGCTGCTCGGCAGCAGGATGCGGCGGGGCCTGAAGGGCACGGTCGGCATCCGCATCACGCTCACGAGCTGACGGCGGGTGCCGTCTCGGCACGGAAGGCGACGACCATGTCGCGGGCGTGCCGCAGCCCCATGCG